>NZ_CP091804.1:1692500-2032433 GCF_022024275.1 Sphingopyxis sp. BSN-002 | reverse complement strand
GCGTCGAGACCCTTGAGGACCTTGATCGAATCGGCGCCATAAGCGTTGGTGTTGGGCTGTTTGGAGGCGCTCTCGGGCGCGCCGGTTTCGGGCGTATCTGTCATATCGAGTATATAGGGTCGAGGGGCGCAAAACCCAAGCGAAAATGCGCCTCTCGCCGCTTTCCGATCGGCCGTTGCGCGGGGGCGTTGCGGCGGCTAGTTTCGGGCCATGAAACACAGTCTCCCGATCCTGTCCGTCGTCTCTCTCGCCCTCTCGCTCGCCGCGTGCAGCCAGGCCGCGCCGCCCGCCGACAATGCGCCCGCGGTTGCCGGCGAACCGCTTGCGACGCGTGCGGTGATGATCGGTACCGAAGGGCCGAGCCTTCCCGCCTGCGCGAGCACCAGCCGCGTCAAGGCCGGCGGCACCGACGTCTATTGGGCGCCCGGCGAAACGCGCGCGGTGAAGGCGAAGGTCGCAGGCGGCGCCAGCGTTTCGGTGTGCGAAGCCGCCGACAACGACGCCTGGTTCGGCATCGTGTTCGCCGCGCCGGGAACCGATCCCGACATGTGCGGAGTCGGAAAGGCCGTGCAGAACGCACGCGAATATCAGGGTCCGTGCCGCTGGGGCTGGATCAAGGGCGGATCGGTCCAGCTCGGCGCCTAGGCGCGCCGGTTTACCCCCGGCAATCCTCGATCACGCGGCCGATTTCCGACTGGACCGGTAGCGTCAGCCCCCTGCCGCCCGGCGCCTCGAGCGCGAAGCGGCCGCGGCTGAAGGCGATGCGGTCGAGGCGGATGTCGCGGCTCGGCACGTTCGCGGCGCCGCCGTCGAAGCGAAGCTGGTCGGTCCCCGCGCTGGTGCGCAGCGAGACATTGCCCTCCAGTGCGGAGGTCAGGCGGATGTTGCCGCCGCTGCACGCCATCGTCAGCAACGGGCCGGGATTGCCGGTCTGGACGAAGCTGGCGACGCGGCTCCCCGCGTCATAGCGCCATGCGCCGCGGTCGACCGGGCGATCCTCCCACGACCCCGTCGGGGTCGGGGCAGGCGCCGGCGCGGGGGGCGGTACCGGTGCGGGAGTCGGGCGCTCGGGCGGCGGTGCCTGCGGTTTCGGCACGGCGGTACAGCCGGCCATCGCGAGCATCAGCGGCAGCGCGATGCCGTATTTCGTCCACACCCGGTTACGCCTCATCTTCAGAAACCCTGCCAATCGATCACCTCTTCCAGCCCGACGCGCGGGACCGGCCACCGGTTCACCGCCGCGTCGGTATCGGCATGGCCGATCGCGAGCCCGGTGAAAAGAATCTGGTCCGCGCCGAGGCCCAGCGTTTCGCGGATCGTCGCCCCGTACATCGCCCAGCACTCCTGCGGACAGCTCGCGAGACCATTATCGACGAGCTGGAGCATCACCGATTGCAGCCACATTCCCATGTCCGACCATTGCGGCGGACCCATGATGCGCGAGCAATGCAGGAAAAGCATCACCGGTGCGCCGAACCCTTTGTAATTGTCCATGAATTGAGCGAGGCGGCCCGTCTTGTCCTCGCGCGGGATACCGAGCGACGCATAGAGCGCCTCGCCGACACCGAAGCGGCGCGCCTCCCACGGCTCGGTCAGCCCCTTGGGATAGATGTCATATTCGGGTTGATAGCCCTCGCGTCCCATCGCGATCCGCGCCGCAACCGCGTCCTTGACGCGCTGCCAGGCTTCGCCGGTCACGACGGTGACCTGCCACGGCTGGAGGTTGCCGCCCGAGGGTGCGCGCTGCGCGTTGGCGAAGATCGTCCGCAGCAGGTCGGGATCGACCGGCTTGTCCGAAAAGGCACGGACCGAGCGGCGGCGGTGCAGGGCGTCGGCGACCGATCCGGGGAGAGCGTCACTCGCTGGCATATTTATCCTCTCGTCTTTTGCCGAGCAGCAGGCCGCGTTCGAGCCGCGCTTTCAGCTGCCGGTAATAGCTCAGCAGGAAGACGTCATCCTCTTCCGCGACCGGGCGCCCGATCTTCGCGCGGATCGTGTCCGCCACCTCGCGCATCGCGCGCGCATCTTTCGTGCGCAACACGCGTTCGAGTTCCTGCAGTTCGAAAATGCCATAGACCGCGAGCTCGGCGTCGCTGAACTGCATCGCCTGCGCGTCCTGTGCGGTGGCGATATCGCTGTCCAGCTTGACCCGCTGTGCCATCACGACCCATGTGCCGGCGATCAGGTCGCCCATCCGCATCCGGTCGCGATTGAACAGCAGGAACAGGCTGAGCGTCAGCGACCAGACGACCCCCGCGACGACGATCCAGCCCGACACCGTGTCCTCGGCCGTGCCGTTGCCGAGCATCATCAGCGGCAGGAACAGCTCAAGCTCGCGGATCAGGTTGCGCGCGACCACCGCGTCGGCCGTCAGCCGCCCGCCGTCGCGCGCGACGACGCGGATGCCCATCAGGCGTTTGCCCGGTGTCGCGGCGCGTGAGCCCAGCTCGAACCCGATGAACCAGAAGGTCCGCAGCAGGAAGAAACCCAGCATCCAGATGGTCACGGCGATGCCTTTGCCACCGGCGACGCCGACCCAGATCATGAACAGCGTGAAGAGCAGCAGCGCGGCGGAGATGATGATCAGATCGGTGATCAGCGCGCCGAAGCGCAGCCCGGCACTCGCGATCCTGAGTTGCAGGTCGACGCCCTCCGGCGTCACGAACTGGCGGATTTTCCTGGCGGTCGCGGTGCGCGCCCTGGCATTGGCGGCGGCGGTCATGCGACGTCCTCGCGGCGTGGGATGTAATAATAGGCGAGCCAGAAGAGCAGCATCAGCGTGCCGATGCCGTACCGCAGCAAAGTGTCGGTGATCAGCTGGCGCCCGAAGCCCTCCAGCAAGCCGGCGACGAGCAGCATCAATATCACGCCGACCATCACCTTGCCCGCCGTTCGCCCTGCGATCGATGCCGCTTCCAGTCGTCCGCGCGCGCCGGGAAAGACCACCGCCGTACCGATCCGCAGCCCCGCGGCGCCGGACAGGGCCGCGGCGAACAGCTCGGTCGTGCCATGGATGAACAGCCAGCCGCCGAAATCGAACCCCAGCCCCTTGCCTGCGAACACCGCCACCATCGCACCGAGGCTGATACCCTGATAATATTCGAGCATCATCGTCGGTACGCCGAAGGCGAAACCGAGCGCGAAGGACATGATCGACACGCCGCTGTTGTGCGTGAACAGGAAGGCCGCGAAGATGTGCAGCGCATCTTCCTCCTTGTCCGCCGCGGCCGCCTTGCCGTGGCCGATCGTCGATTGCAGGAACTCGACCGTCGCACGCGGATCGCGCCCGCCCGACATGCCTTCGTCGACGAAGTTGAAATACCATTCGGGGTTATGCGCGACGAGCGAATAGCTGGTCAGCGCTCCCAGAACGATAACCAGCGCGATGATGATCGTTTCCTTCCACACGGCGCGCACGGCGGCGGGCCAGTCATAGAGGAAGAAACGGCGGGTGCGGCTCCAGCGCGTCTCGCGCACCCCATAGACGAGGAAGTAGCCGCGGATCGACAGCGCCTCGAGATGGTCGAGCAGCGCCTTGTCGAGGCTGGTCGCGCGCGCGATCGACAGCGAGGACAGCGTCGCGCGATAGAGGATCGGCAGTTCGAGCAGCTCCTCGCTCGTCAGTGCCTTTGCGCCGCGCTTTTCCAGCCTGGTCAGCAGCAGGTCGAACGCGATCCAGTCGGCCTCGCGCTCTTCGCGAAAGCGGCTCGTCGAAAAAGAGGGAAGACCGGCGGCGCTCACAGGCTGCCTGCCCGCTTGATGCCCAGATAGGCTTCGACCACGCTCGCGCCCATCGCGTCGGCGGGCACTTCGAGCACGTCGACGCCCAGCCGCTGGAGCCGAGCGATCACCAGCTGGCGGTCGCGCAGCATCGCCGCGGCGACGTTCGACCGGGTGATATCCGCCGCGCTTTCGGGTCGGCGGCGTTCCTCTTCCTCGACCTCGTCGTCGCGGATCACGACGAACAGCAGCCGGTGCTTCTTCACCAGCCTGCCGGCCGCACGGATCATCAGGTCGGCGCTCGTCGCGTCGGTGAATTCGGTGAACAGGATGATCAGCGAGCGGCGGTTCAGCTCGGCCGACAGCGTCATCAGCGCGAGGGTGAAATTGCTCTCGACCGGCGCATAGTCGATCTTGCTCGCGGCGCGCTGCAACGCCGGGAAGTCCTGGATGTGCAGATAGGCGGGGGTCAGCGCCTGCGGCTTGGCGGCAAAGGAAAAGAAACTGATCCGGTCGCCGAGCTTGAGCCCGGCATAGGCGAGCAGCAGCGCCGCCGACACCGCGCGGTCGACGCGCGGCATCCCGCCGACGGGCTCGGCCATCGTGCGTCCGGCGTCGATCGCCAGAACGACCCGATTGTCGCGCTCGACGCGATATTCCTTGGCGAGCAGCTTTACGTGCCGTGCGGAAGCGTTCCAGTCGATCGAGCGCCGGTCCATGCCCGCCTGATATTCGGCGAGCGCCTCATATTCGGTGCCCTCGCCGCGGATCTGCTGCTGGCGGAGGCCGAACCAGCTGTTGCGCTGGAACAGGCGGCTACCTTCCTCGCTGACCGACCGCAGGCTCGGCACCACCGTGATTTCGCGGGCGAGCTGGAAGCGGCGCTGCTTCCAGACGAGCCCCAGCGGCCCCGCCCAGCGCATCCACAGCGCCCAGATCAGTGCCTGTCCGCGCCGCGAGGCGGTGAGCGGGAGCGTGCGGACAAGCGCGTTCGCGTCGGCCGCCTTCACCATCTCGTCGGCCAGCCGACCCCCGGGGGCGAGCCGCTCGTCGAGCTGGAGCGCGATTTCGGCGCGGCGCGGCACGCCGCCGCCGCTCGTCGACAGCCTGAGGTCGAACGGATCGCCGACCCCGACCTGATGCGGCACCTGCGCGTCGAGCGCGAGGCGGCGCGGATTGGCGCCGAGCATCGCGTCGAGCAGCAGTCCGAAAAACAGCAGGCCGATCCACGCCGGCGCGACCACCCACAGGTCGGGACGCAGCAGCCCGAGCGCCAGCGCCAGCGGGGCGCCAAGCAGCAGGAGATAGATCGCGCGGCGGGTCGGATAGATCAACGCGGGACTTCCTCGCGTTCCACAAGGTCGGCGATGACCTGCTCGACGTTCCGGCCCTCGATCTCGGCGGCCGCCGACAGGATGACGCGGTGGCGGAGCACGCCTGCGGCGAGCCGCTGGACGTCGTCGGGGATCACATAGTCGCGCCCTTCGAGCGCCGCCGCGGCGCAGGCGGCGCGTGCCAGCATCGTCGCGGCGCGTGGGCTTGCGCCGCATTCGAGGTCGGCGCTCGCGCGCGTCGAGCGGATCAGGCGAACGATATAGTCGACGACCTCTTCCGCGAGACGCACGGTCGCGATCGCATCGATCGCCGCGCCGATCGCCTTGGCATCGGTGATCTTTTCGACCCCGAAATCCGAAACCGACGGGCTTTTGAAGCGTCCGCCGTGATCGGCGACGATGCGGCGTTCCTCGTCGGCGTCGGGATAGTCGACGACCAGCTTGAACAGGAAGCGGTCGAGCTGCGCTTCGGGCAGCGGATAGACGCCTTGCTGCTCGATCGGATTCTGCGTCGCGAGCACGGTGAAGCGCGGGCTCATTGCATGCGGTTCGCCGTTGATCGTCACGCGCCGCTCCTGCATCGCCTCCAGCAGCGCGGCCTGCGTCTTGGGCGGGGTGCGGTTGATTTCGTCGGCGAGCAGCAGCTCGGTAAAGATCGGGCCCTTGGTGAGCGTGAAGCTCGACGTCTGGAAGTTGAACAGGTTCGACCCCAGGATGTCGCCGGGCATCAGGTCGGGAGTGAACTGGATGCGCCCGAAATCGAGGCCGACGGCGCGGGCAAAGGCCTGCGCGAGCAGGGTCTTCGCGGTTCCCGGCGGCCCTTCGAGAAGCACATGCCCGCCCGCGAGCAACGCGATCGTCACCATGCGGGTCAGCGGGCCCTGCCCGAACACGACCTTGGCGACCTCGCCCTCGATCGCGGCGCCCAGCGCCTTCACGCTATCGATCTCAGCCGTCACGCAATAATTCCTTTCTGATGTCGTGCAGCGCCTGTGCGTCGCTCAAAAATTCATGCCGGTTCCGCGCAAGCGCCAGCCGCCGCGCGAGAGCCGAAAAAAGGTTGCCGCCCTTCAGCCGCTTGTCGATCCATGCGTCGGTCGCCTCGGCGTCGAGCCCCGAGGGCGCATGCAGGCGCCGCGCGATCGCGAGGCGCTGGCTGTGGACATAGGCGTCGGCGCCGTCGAGCTCGCGCCGCGCCTGCTTGATCAGGTCGGCGCTGTTCGCGATCAGCGCCGCCTTCGAGATCGGAATCGCGCGGCTCGGCGTCAGTGCCGGACCGAAGCGCATCCAGGCCTGCCATAGCGCGAGCAGGCCTGCCGCGATGAGGCACAGGGTGATCCCGATGAAGGGCGGAACGAAGGCGAAGCGGAGCAGCGAGCGCTGGCTGCCGAACCCGTTGAGCGTCAGGTCGAACGCCAGCAGGTCGGCGTCCGCATCCTCTCCCACCGCGTCGATAAGCATCGCGGCGGCCTCGGCCCTGTCGCGCGAGGCAAAGGCCAGATTGTTGATCAGGTCGGGATCGGCGAGAATATAGACATTATGGTCCTTCGCGATCGCCAGCACTGCGCCGCCGTTCGCTCCCGCGATCAGCGGAACCAGCCCGTCGCCTTCTACGACCTGTGCATCCTCGGGCAGATAGGCCGTGAAGGGACGGCCGGCGATTTCGGCGGCGATCTTCTGCGCCTTGGCGCTCTGCGCGCCGATGGCGACCTTTCCGAACAGGCTCTCGGGAAGCAGGGCGTCGGGCGGGGCGACCGGAAAGCCATGGCTGACCCATCCAGGCTTCTTCGTCTGGCCGGGAAGCCGCATCGTCTGCCATTTGGGAAGGACGACGAGGACATGGTCATCGCCAGCACCGTCGAGCAGCGCCTTCATTTCCTCCGGCTTCGTCCCGTGCGTCGGCGTCAGCACGAGCAACGCTTTCGAATCGTCATCTACGGTCTTTTTTTCGCTGCGGCGCAGTTCGACCGTGCCGCCCGACCGCTCGAGCAGATCGACGATAGCGGCATAGCCGGGCGCGGATTTCGACAGCGCATGACCGCCACCGTCGTTGCCGCTCGACAGTTGCGGGCCGAGCGCGATCAGCGCCCAGAGCGCAACGAAGGCGATGATGCCGACGATCACCACCCCGGCAATCATCAGCGGGTTGAAACCGCCCGTGTCGGAAGTCCGCCCGCTCATGCGCGCGCCCAGTTCTGCGGCACGGTCAGCTCGGCATAGGCGCTGCGGCACTCGCTCCACGCGCTCTCGTCGATCGCGCGGCCGCCGAACAGGCTGATCTCGACCGCGCGGGCGATCCGGCTGAACGCGGTTCGCGCGACCGACGGCAGGTCGTGCGCCTCGGCAAGCTCGCGCGAGGTCATCGCCGGGCGGACGAGGCCGGGCCGGCGATTCTCGATGTCGTCGACGCTGCGATAAAGCAGCAGGTGGATCGCCTCGGCGAAGCGGCCCGCGGCGGCGAGCGCATCGGCATCGGCCAGACGCGCGCGTGCGCGCCCGGCTTCGGCTTCGCCGACGACCTCCTGCTCGACTTCACGCCGCTTTCTGCCGAACCGGATATTGTCGACCCAGTCGGCGAAGGCGGGCACGAAATGATAGAGAATGAAGAGGAGCAGCACGGCGGCGCCGATCCATGCGAGCGGTTTCAGCGCCGGTGCGCTCCATTCGAAGAAATCGCGCAGCCAGCCGAAATCCCAGTCGGGCCTTTCGGGCCGAGGTGGCGGAGGCGGGAAGCTGGTCTGTATCTCGCCGCCCGCGACCGTCTGGCTATAGGCCGGTCCCGCAAGCTCGGGATCGATGAGCCAGCCGCCGCTCCCGTCGGACGGTACATCGGCCGCGGCTGCCGCTTGGGCGATCCACAGCGTCATCATGTTGAAATCAGTGCCCCGCCCCGATGCATCATCGGGTCAAGTGGTAGCGCGAGGCTGCGCGATAAGGCAAGAGATGCTTGCGCGCCGGGGTGCCCCGTTATAGCGCGCGCCCCACAGGACCGATGGTTGCCGGTGCAACCTTATGGCGCGGTGACGGAGGATGTCGGTGGACGCGGCGCAGGCAGTACATGAGAAATTCCTTGGCGCGCTGGCAAACGGCTCGCTGGCTCGCCGCGATGGTTCGCCCGACCCCGCTGCCATCGGCCTGTCGCGCGCCGACGCGACCGACATCTTCCTCTCGCAGCTGACCAGCCGCCAGATGGACCGGCTGTCGCGCCATCTGCAGGCGCGTGGCGAGGGCTTCTATACGATCGGCTCGTCGGGGCATGAGGGCAATGCGGCGGTCGCTGCGGCACTGCGCGTCACCGACATGGCGTTCCTCCACTATCGCTCGAACGCCTTCCAGCTCCACCGCGCGCGGCAGCTTCCGGGCGAGAGCGCGACCTGGGACATGCTCCTGAGCTTTGCGGCCTCGTCGGAGGATCCGATTTCGGGCGGACGCCACAAGGTGATCGGATCGAAGCCGCTCAGCATCCCGCCGCAAACCTCGACGATCGCCTCGCATCTGCCGAAAGCGGTCGGCGCCGCCTTCTCGGTGGGCATCGCGCGCCGGCTCGGCCGCAAGGATCTGCCGCTTCCCGACGACGCCGTCGTGCTGACGAGTTTCGGCGACGCCTCGGCGAACCATTCGACCGCGCAGGGCGCGTTCAACACCGCGGGCTGGGCGGCCTTTCAGGGCACGCCGATGCCGCTGATCTTCCTCTGCGAGGACAATGGTATCGGCATTTCGACGCGCACGCCCACGGGCTGGATCGAGGCGCAGTTCCGTCATCGCGCCGGGCTTCATTATATCCAGTGCGACGGCACCGACCTCGTTTCGGCCTATGCGGGCGCGTGCGAGGCGGCAGACTATGCGCGCCGCTATCGCAAGCCCGTCTTCCTTCATATGGCCACCGTCCGGCTCTACGGGCACGCCGGTTCCGACGTGCAGGGCGTCTATCTTCCGAAGGCGCTGATCGAATCGGACGAAGCGCGCGATCCCTTGCTCGCGGGCGCGGCGCTGATGGCCGAACAGGGCTGGATGACGCCCGCCGAGATCGCCGAAACCTATGAAGAGATCGGCGCGACGCTCGCGCGGCAGGCCGAAGCGGCGATCCTGCGGCCGAAGATCACGACCGCCGCGCATGTGATGGACAGTCTGATCCCTCCCTCCCGCGAAGTCGCGCGGCCGAACACCCCGTCGGCGGAGGATCGCGCCACGATGTTCGGCAGCGATGCCGGCCAGATGGACAAGCCGATGCACATGGCGCGGCTGCTTTCGTGGGCGCTCGCCGACCTGATGCTCGCGCATGAGGAAATCGCCGTCATGGGTGAGGATGTCGGGCCGAAAGGCGGCGTCTACAACGTTACCGCGAAGCTCCACCAGCGCTTCGGCCCGGCGCGCGTCGTCAACACCCTGCTCGACGAACAGGCGATCCTCGGGCTCGCGATCGGCATGGCGCACAACGGCTTCGTGCCGATGCCCGAGATCCAGTTCCTCGCCTATGTCCACAATGCCGAGGACCAGATCCGCGGCGAGGCGGCGACCCTCAGCTTCTTCTCGAACGGCCAGTACACCAATCCGATGGTGATCCGCATCGCGGGGCTCGGCTATCAGAAGGGTTTTGGTGGCCACTTCCACAACGACAACAGCCTGGCGGTCTTCCGCGACATTCCGGGCGTGATCCTCGCTGTCCCGTCGAACGGCCGCGACGCGGTGCACATGCTCCGCGAATGCGTCCGCCTCGCGCGCGAAGAGCAGCGGGTGGTCGTCTTCGTCGAACCGATCGCGCTCTACATGACCCGCGACCTTCATGAGGAAGGCGACGGCCTCTGGACCAGCGTCTATGAGGCGCCGGGCGACGGCACGCCGATCCGTTTCGGCGACGTCGGCATCCATGGCGACGGCACCGACCTTGCGATCGTCACCTATGGCAACGGCTATTATCTCTCGCGCCAGGCCGAAAAATTGCTCGCCGCCGACGGTGTGAAGGCGCGCGTCATTGATCTGCGCTGGCTTAATCCGGTCGACGAGGACAAGCTCGTCGCCGCCGTCGGCGACGCGAAGCGCATCCTGATCGTCGACGAATGCCGCATTACCGGCTCGCAGAGCGAGGCGCTGATGGCGACCTTCGTCGAGCGCACGCCCGGCAAGGCGCTCAAGCGCATCGCCGCCGACGACAGCTTCATCCCGCTTGGCAAGGCTGCGACGCTGACGCTGCCGAGCCGTGACAGCATCTACGCCGCCGCGAAGGAGTTGCTCGCATGAGCGCGCGGCGGACCGCGCTCGTCGTCGCACCCGGCCGCGGCACCTATGGCAAGGGTGAACTCGGCAGCATTGCGCGACTCCACGGTGCGCGCTTCACCGACCTCATTGCGAACTTCGATGGGCAGCGCCGCGAGCGCGGCCAGCCGACCGTCACCGAACTCGATGGCGCCGAGCGTTTCAGTGTCGCCGAACATATGCGCGGCGATGTCGCGGCGCCGCTGATCTACACCGCGACCGCGCTCGACTATCTGAGCATCGATCGCGACAGATTCGATATCGTCGCCGTCGCGGGCAATTCGATGGGCTGGTACAGCGCTCTGGCGCTCGGCGGCGCAGTGTCGGTCGAAGACGGCTTCCGCATCTCGAACGCGATGGGCCTCAACAGCCAGACGCACGGACCCGGCGGGCAGATTTTGCTGCAGGGGGTCGACGAGGACTGGCGACCGGTTCCGGGTCTGCGCGAGCAGCTGTTCGCGCTGGTCGATGCCATCGACGCGCGCCCCGGCCACGACCTCGCGCTCTCGATCGACCTTGCGGGCATGCTCGTCTTCGCGGGCAATGAGGAGGGCCTCGCTGCGCTGCTGGCCGAAGCGCCGCCGACTCCCGGCCGCGATCCGCTCCGCCTCGCCGGTCACGGCCCGTTCCATACGCCGCTGATGTTCGGCAGCTCGGACAAGGCGAAGGCCGAGCTGCCCGCCTCGCTTTTCGGCGGTCCCGCGATCCCGATGGTCGACGGCCGCGGCCATATCTGGCGACGCTTCGCCAGCGACCCCACGCAGGTCTGGGACTATACCTTCGGCCATCAGATCCTCGCGCCCTATGATTTCGCGCTCTCGGTACAGATCGCGGTCAAGGAGTTCGCTCCCGACGTCATCATCCTGCCCGGTCCCGGCGACACGCTCGGCGGCGCGATCGCGCAGTCGCTGATCGCGATCGAATGGCAGGGGATCGCCGGCAAGACCGATTTCATGGCGCGGCAGGCATCGGACCCGATCCTGCTTTCGATGGGCCGTGCCGAACAGCGCGCGCTCGTAACCGGATAGTCCCCGCACCCGTTGGGCCGACGAAAGTGGAACTACCTCCGCCGGCCCCGTTGGGAATCGCGGTCAGGTGGGGATGACCGCGAGCGTGAACGGAAACATCTGTGGGGACCAACTCACAGATGCGGCTCCGTTCCCGTCCCTTATAGGGAGCCAATCGCGCCCCCGGCCGCGATGGTTCCGTCAGATGCACCGAAATGGAGAGGATTGCGTTGCGCCATCTCGGCGGTGAACTGCAGCCGCAGCAGTTCGGCGACGCTGCCGGCGCCGGCGCGGCGCATGATATTCGCGCGGTGAACCTCGACGGTACGCGGACTGAGCGCGAGCCGCCGCGCGATCGCCTTGTTGCCGAGCCCCGATGCGATGCCCTCCAATATGTCGCGCTCGCGCGGGGTCAGGGCGGCGAGGCGCAGTTCGGCCTCGCGTCGCCGCGCGAGCATCATCTGCCGTTCGCACCAGCCTTCCGCCGCGCCGTCGATCGCGCGGCGCACGAGCCGCGGGTCGAGCGGCGCGGGAAGCAGATCATGCGCTCCGCCGCGCAGGATCAGGCGCGTTTCCTCGATCGTCAGGCGGCTCGCCGCGACGAAGATCGTCACGTCGCCGCGCTCGCCGACCCGGTCGAGCAGCGCCGCGCCGCCCAGGTCGCCGGGCTGGTGCCATGCAAAGAGCAGGATTGCGCAATCGGCATCGGCGCCCGCCTCGAACCACGCCGCCGCGCTCGCGAAGCTCCGCACGATCCGCCCGCCGCCCTCGGCAAGGACGCGAAAACAGGCCGCACGCTCGGTCGCGTCCGGCAGGATCAGATGGATATGGCCCCCGTTTTCGGTCACGCGCCCAAATTGATGCGGGAGCTACGCAGAGCCTAGCGCGACTCCATCGGCTTCGGCGTCAGTCCGAAGCAATCGGCAGGCGCAGCGTCACGGCCATGCCGTGCGGGTCGGCGCGTCCGATCGTCATCGTGCCGCCGTGCATATGCGCGATCGTCTCGACAAGCGACAGGCCGAGCCCTGCGCCCGATCCGCCGCGCGCGGGATCGAGGCGGACGAAGCGCCGTGCCGCCTCGCCCATCTGGTCTTCGGATATGCCCGGCCCGTCGTCGCTGACCGACAGCGCCACTTGGGACCCGTTTTGCGCCGCCGCCAACCGGATGGTCGATCCGCCGACAGCATATTTCAGCGCATTGTCGATCAGGTTCGACAGCGCACGCAGCAGCATCTCGCGATGCGCGACCACCGCCAGATCGGCTGGTGCGGCCACCGCGATTGCAAATCCCTCATCCTCGGCGAGCGGCCCATAGACCTCGGCCAGATCCTCGAGCAGAGGCGCGAGCGCGAAGTGCGCGAACTGGTCGCGGCCGATCCCCGCCTCGGCGCGGCTGATCTCGAGCGCTGTGTCGAGCAGCCGGTGCAGGCTGTCGGCCTCGTCGATCGCGCCCGCCAGTGCGACGGTCGCTTGCGCGTCCCGCGTGCGGCCGAGCGCCTGTTCGAGCGTCGCCTTCATCCGCGATACCGGGGAGCGCAGGTCGTGCGCCATCGAGTCCGTGACCATGCGCAGCTCGCCGACCAGCGCCTCGATCCGCTCGAGCATCGCGTTGATCGAGGTGCCCAGCCGGTCGAAAGCGTCGCCGGTCTCGTCGCGCTCGACCCGTGCGTCGAGCTTACCTGCCGCGATCGCTGACGCGGCGCGGGCAAAGGCGTCGACGCGCCGTGCCAATATCCAGGCGGCAACCCACGCGACGATCGCCGCGAGCAGGATGCCGGCCGCAAGGGCATAGAGGAACGCCGCCTGGCTCGCCCGCGCCAGCTGCGCCTGCGCCTCGAGTACCTCGCCGGTCAGCAGGACGCGGCCGCCTTCGAGTGGGGTCGTGACGATCCCCATTTCCTCGGCGGCAAGCCCGCCTTCGCGGAACAGGCTGATCCGCCTCCAGCGTTCGCCATTGCCCACCGTTGCCGGCCATTGCTTCAGATTGCCCGCGATCGCCGTGCCGTCGGGGCCCTTCAGCAGCACGACGAAATTCCGGTCGTCGCGGACGGCCAGCCGGTCGCGGATCGCACGCACCAGTCCCGCTTCGCCTTCCTGCCGATATTCCTCCGCGAAATCGTCGCGGGCGACCTCGGCGGCGGTCCGCGCGTCGGACAGGATCGTCGCGGCGGTAAAGCGGTGGATGACGGTCAGCCCCAGCGCCAGCGCCGCGACCTGCACCAGCAGCAGCGCCAGCGCGAGCCGGAAGGTGGTCGACTGGAAGAACCCCCGCCGCATCGGGCGCTAGTCGGCCTTGCCGAGCATATAACCCGCACCGCGGATCGTGTGGACAAGCGGCTTGCCGAAGCCGTCGTCGACCTTGCGGCGCAGGCGGCTGACATGGACGTCGACGACGTTGGTGCCCGGATCGAAATGATATTCCCACACGCCTTCGAGCATCATCGTCCGCGTCACGACCTGCTCCTTGTGGCGCAGCAGATATTCGAGCAGCCGGAACTCGCGCGGCTGAAGGTCGATCCGCTGCCCGGCGCGCGTGACGCGGCGATTGAGGAGGTTCATCTCCAGATCCTCGCACACCAGCATCGTTTCGACCTGCGTGCCGCCGCCGGGCTTGGCGATCAGCAGCTTCAGCCGTGCGAGCAATTCCGAAAAGGCGAAGGGTTTGACGAGATAATCGTTTGCGCCCGATGTCAGCCCCTCGACCCGCGCATCGACCGCGCCAAGGTTCGACAGGATGATGACGGGGGTGGCGACCTTCGCGGCGCGCAGCGCGGCGAGCACGGCCATGCCGTCCATTCCCGGCAGCATGCGGTCGAGGACGATCGCATCGTAACTGCCGTCGGTCGCATGGAACAGCCCGTCGCGTCCGTCGGCGGCGTGATCGACGACGAAGCCTTCGCCGGTCAGGCTCTTGACGATGAAGTCCGCGGTCGTGGGGTCATCTTCAACGACGAGTATTTTCTGCGACATGCGGGTCCTTCGTGCGGGCTGGCAGATGCTTATAGCGACTCTTGCCCGCATGGCGAATATGGAGCTCGACCCCCTTGGCGGCGTCGCTTTTCATGGCGTGCGCAACGGCCGAGACCGACGCGATCGGCTTGCCGTCGATGCGGTCGATCACATCGCCCGCGGCGATATCGGCCTTCGCCGCGGGACTCCCGTCCTGAACGCTCGTGACGACCAGCGCGATCGGCGCGCGCGGGGCAGGGCGTTCGGGCTCATAGGTCAGCCCGGGCAGCTGGTCGCCGCGATGCGCGTAGGGCGCCGTCGCCAGATGCACCGCAAGCGCGATGATCGCCGCGAGCAGGATCAGCATCGCACCGGCGGGGGGCATCGGGCGCACGGCGTCCATCAGACCAGCACGAGAGCGGACGGCGCCGCCCTTTTCTTCGCGGGCGGGCGGCTGACGATATGGTGGACGGCCGCCATACCCTGCGCGAACGCCATCCCGCGCGGGCCGGCGATATAGCGCGGTTCCCAATGGGTCGCGAATTTCGCCTTGTAGTTGCGCAGGCCCTCAAAACCATAGAGCATCTCGCCGTGGCGAAACAGGAATGCGGCGCCGCGCGCCCAGACCGGGGCAAGCTTGCGGCCGTCGATTCCGGACAGCGGCGCGATGCCCAGCGTGAAGCGCCGATAGCCTTCCCCGCGCGCATATTCCATCAAACGGATGAACAGGAAGTCCATCACGCCATAGGGCAGCGCCTCGACATGGCGCATCAGGTCGACCGACATTTCGGCGCGGTTTTCGGTGGCGAGGATGTTGGCGAAGGCGACGATCCGTCCGTCGATCCGGACCACCGCGCAGGGGAAGTGCGCCATATAGGCCGCGTCGAAGCTGCCGAGGCTGAAGGCCTTCTCGCGCTGCTTTTTCGCCGCCAGCCAGTCGTCCGAGACCGCCTTCAGTTCGGCGATATGGCCGGGCACCTCTATGGCAGGGATGATCGCGAAAGAGGCACCATCCTGCACCGCGCGGCGTTCGGCATGACGAAGCGATTTTGCCTGCGGCCCCGCAAGCGTGAATTCGCCCAGCTCGACCCGGGCTTCCTCGCCATATTTGACGATGGAAAGGCCAAGGTCGATCGCATGCGGCAGTGCGCGCGCGCTGATCTGATAGAGCAGGATGCGCCCCTGGGCAGCGTCGGCCCGCTCGCGCAGCTTCCACAGCAGGTCCGACCAGCGCGCCTCGTTGCCCACGGGGTCGCCCATCACGATCCAGTTCGCGCCCTGCACGCGGTACATCAGAAAGGCGTCGCCCTCATCGGCGAGCAGGAAGCGCTTGTCGCCGGTAAAGGCCAGAAAGGCGTCGGTCTGGTCGGCGATGGCGATCGCGGGGCTTAGCTGGTCGAAGTTCACCGCGCCGGGCCGGGCCGGGCGCGCCGAAGGGGCGAACAGCCGCCACAACGCCAGTCCCGCAAGCATCACAGCAATGCCGAACAGCGTGCGCAGGAAACGCGGTGCGTCGCCGCGCAGGCTGAACTGCCACCAGAGGCTGCTGTCATAGGCGACATGTTTGTAGGCGAAGAATCCGGCAAAGGTGGACGCAAGGATCGCCGTCAGTGCGGCTGCGATCCAGCCTGTCGACAGCGGTGCGTCGATCAGCGCGGTCTTGCGATAGAAGGCGGGCCGGCTCCATTGCAGCGCGGCGACGATCCCGGTCAGGATCAGCGCTTCCTCATAGTCGAATCCCTTGGCGAGCGAGAAGAGGATCGCCGCGACCAGCAACGCGCGCGTCGCGACGAAGGCGCCGTCGAGGCGGCGGAGCAGTCCCGGCGCGAGGAAGAGCAGGAGCGTTCCGGCGAGGCTTGCCGCAAGATGCGAGGCTTCGACAAAGGGCAGCGGCAGGAAATGCTTGAGGTCGTGCATCCGCGCCGACTCCGCCGGGGTCGATCCGGAGACGAGAAGGATCAGACCGCCGGCGAAGACCAGTGCCGCGAGCAGGGGCGGCGCCAGCTCGCGCAGCAGCGACTGGCCCGCCACCGCCAGCTCTTTCGCCTGCCCGTGCCATGCCCGGCTTTCGTGCCACGCGAGCAGCAGCGCGGCGACGAGCAGCGGCAGCAGATAATAGATGACGCGATAGGCGAGCAGCGCCGCGAGCAGCTGTGCCTTGTCGCCGGGGACGGTCGCGATCACCACCGCCTCGAACACGCCGAGTCCGCCGGGGACATGGCTGATCAGCGCCGCGATGATCGCAAGCGCATAGCCGAGAAAGAAGAGCGGCCATGCCGACGCATCGGGCGCCGGAAGCAGGATGTAGAGCGCGGCGCTGGCGGCCGCGAGATCCAGCGCGGCGACGAGCGTCATCGATGCGCTCATCGCGGGGCCGGGCAAGGGTGTCCGCCAGCCCCCGATCTCGACCGCCCGAAGCCCGAAGTGGCGGAGTAGCAGCGGGATCAGGCAGAGCGTTACGGTCGCCAGCCCGGCGATGTGCAGCCAGTGAAGCGACAGGCCCCAGTCGAAGAAGGGCAGGATATGCGTGCTCGTCGCCGCGGCGATCCCGGCAAGCAGGATCACGCCGTTCCAGAAAGCGAGGCTCGCCAGCGCGATCACGCTGCCGATCTCGCCGCCGCCGAGCCCCGCAGCGCGATAGACGCGGTAGCGCGCCGACCCGCCGGTGAGCAGCGCGAGGCCCAGATTGTGGCTCAGCGTATAGCTGGTGAAGCTCGCCAGCGCCGCGGTGCGCCATGGCAGCTTCCGCCCGATCACGTGCAGCGCCGCGCTGTCATAAAGGGTAAGCAGCAGATAGCTCGCCGTGGTCAGGCCGATCGCACCCGCGATCTCCATGCTCGACAGCGCGTTGAAGGCCTGGCGGATCGCGTGCGGGCGTACCGAATGGAGCAGGCCGAACAGCGCCGAGAAGCCCAGCGCCGCGACGACCAATGCCGCGAGGATCGATAGCGACCGCTTGTGCGCGGAACTCCAGGCGAGGATCCGGCTCACTGGCGAGTCCAGTCCTGCCGCTTGCACAGGAGGCCGCCGAGAATGCAGCCCGAAATGCGTATGTCGTTCGGTCCCTTCTGCTCGATCGTCGAATAGAAGCGCCGGCCCTGGTCGGGGACATAGACCTGACCCGTCCAGCGTCCCGCGCCGCTGTGGCGATAGTCGCTGAGCAGCTCGGTCCCGATCAGCGAGTTCACCCCCGCATCGCGCGCATCGGCCATCGCCTTCGGGCTCGCCCAGACGATATTGCCGCACAGCAATTGCCCGCAGAGGTGGGTGCGGACGCGGATCGTGCCCTTGGGATTCTGCCATAGGCCGATGGGGGAGACGGCCGGCTGCGGTATGGCGGCCGCCGCCATTCCGGTCGAGGCGGCAAGCATCAGGGCGAGAGCCATCATCTTCATTTCATTCGCTCCTTGGCTGAACGATCGCAGGAAGGATCGCGGCGGTCAGCGCCGCATCGTCGCCGTTCAGGCGGTGCCCGCCGGGCAGGTCGACCTTGCGGAGGTTCGGCATGTCCATTTCGGGGCAGAGGCTGTTGCCTTCCCTGATGCCCCGGATGCAGGTGACGGGTACCCACGTCAGCCGCGACGCGGTCGGCAGCGCGAGCGCGTCGGGGGTCTCGAGCCCCGCCAGCTCGATCGGCGAGGCGCGGAAGATGATGTCGTGTCCGGGCACGACCAGCACCACCGCGCGGACATGCGCTCGCGCCGCCGCGGGCATTTCGGCAAGCCCCGCGTGCAGCATGTCGGCGCCGAACGACTGGCCGATCAGTACGACCTCGCGCGTCCTGCCCAGCGCCTCGGCGCGGTGCATCGCGCCGGCGATCAGCGCTGCGGCCTCGGCGGCGGTGCGGCGCGGCGAGAAGAAGGACAGGCTGTTGACCGTGACGACGGCATAGCCGCGCGCATTGAGCCTTGCTGCGACCTTGGGCGTCATGCCGACGCGATTGCCCATATCGCCCGACAGCATGACGATGGCGGGCCGTCCGGGCCCTGCGTCCGCGGCCGGAAGCTCGCGGAAGATGTCGTGGCGATAATAGCCCGCATAGACATAGTAACCCGCGCAGCCGAGCAGGATCAGCAGGAGGAGGATCAGTCCCGTCGTGCCGCGTGATGGCCTGAATCTGTTGGATCCCGTGATCATGGTGCCGGCATAGCGGCGCGCGGGTCTTCGCAAGCTGACGCGCGGATTACGACTTTGTCATGTCGCGGTCATGCCCCGGACGGACCGGTGCACCTAGAAGGGACGGGTCGAGAGCGAAACCGCTCCTCGGCGACCCGACCAGGGCGACAAGGACTTAACCCGGCACCCGCAAGTCCGACGTCGCCTGCATCCGGCCAGCTCCCGCTCCTCCCCTGTCGTGCGCGAGCTGGCCGGTTTGTCGTTTCAGATCGCGGCGGGCCGCAACGTCACCGAACGGCCGTCACCCTGACCGATCAGCCGGTCGGGAGGCGATCCCTGCTCGACCCATCGCTCGAGCGTCAGGCGTATGTCGTATCCGGGCTGCCGGACGCCGGCGGGGGCTTCGAGCGACTGGCCGAAGTTCACCGGGCCGGCCCCGCCCTGGCAATGTTGCATCCCCGGCACCATGAAGAGGCGGTAGAAATCGGTCGGCGCTCCCGGCCCGCGCGTTGCCCGCCCCACCGACCGGTACCAGTCGAGGCCGAGGCGAGGCGCGATGACCGCGTCGGACCAGCCGAAATAGGACAGGATGCGGCCGCCGCGATCGCGGAAACCCTGCAAGTCGGCCGGGCGCACATCGAGATTGTCCGAAAGCGCGGCCGGGGAAAACGGCCCGAACATATATTGCCGCGACTGCTCGGCGAAGGTCAGCTGCGACTGGGCCGAGGTGTCGGGGTTGGCGATCCAGCGCTGCCAGTCGTCGACGTCCATCGCTGCGGGCTCATAGCCGGCTCCTATGATCCGCCCGAGCGTGGCGAGCTGTCCGATCGACAGACACCCCGCCTTCGCGCCGCCCGCACAGGCGAGACGCGACCAGTCGGGGCGACACCCGCCGGGCTGCTGCGCGATGCCGTTCCGGATCGTTTTTGCCGGGCACGCGGCGCGCGCGGTTCGCCGGATGAGGTCGAGTTCGGACGGCCCGAGCCAGCCGCCTTCCGCGCGCATTCGGTCCTGTATCTCTCCGAAGTTGCGGAACTGGAGCGTCCATGGATTGGCGGGCGCCCCTGCGATCACGCCGTCCCAGTCTTCGGGCCAGCGCGCCGCCGCCATCAGCGCCATCCGCCCGCCGTTCGAGCAGCCCATGAAATAATGATTCTTTGGTGCCCTGCCGTAATAGGCTCCGACCAGCGCCTGCGCGGCATCGCGCGTCGCCTTGATCGAGCGCCAGCCATAGTCGGCGAGCGCCACCGGATTGCCCGCCGCCCAGCTCGCGTCGAACCCGTGTCCGCGATGTCCGGTGTCGGTCGCCGCGATCGCATCGCCGCGCTGCGCGCCCTCCTCGAGCGTCGGCAGATGGATCGCGCCGGCGAAGCCGCCGTTGCCGATCTGGTAATAACGCCCGCTCCAGCGCTCGGCTGCGGGCAGATAGACGGTGAAGCGGATGTCCGATCCCGGCACCGGATGCGCCGAGCCGTCGACGCGGCAGATGCCGTCCGACAGCACGGCGCTCTCGACGACCGCCTTGTCGAGCGCCAGCTTGGCGAGGGTCGCACAGCGGTCATCCACGGCCGGACTGCCGAACGACAGAAGCAGCGGCAGCCAGGCGAAAACGTCAGGCAGCTTTCTCGTCTTCCCACGCGAATTTGAACGCCCCCGCGGTCGGGTCGACGCCCGCGAGCATCATGCCCTGACCGCGCGAGCTGTGCCCGTCGTTCAGCGGCACGTCGGCGGGATCGCGCAGCTGGATGAGCAAGGTCGTGCGCGGTTCGTCGGAGGTATTCAAACCCGATCCGTGGACGGTCAGATAGTGGAAGAACAGCGCATCGCCCGCCTTCGCCGGCAGCGCGGTCGCGCCCTCGATCGGATAGGTTTCGGTCGAGGCGTGATGGTCCTTGCCCTCCGAAGGCAGCGGGCCGAGCTTGTGCGTCCCCGGATAGACGCGCAGGCATCCCTTTTCCTCGGGCGCATCGTCGAAGTGCAGGATGACCGCGATCATCGAATGGTCGCGATGCGGGAAATAGGGATAGTCCTGATGCATCGGGAAGGGCGAGCCCTTCTCGGGCGGCTTGATGAACATCTTGTTGTGGTGAAGCTGGACGTTCGGGCCGATGATGTCCTGCGCGATTTCGGTGAGGCGCGGATCGGTCAGCAGCCGCGTCACCATCGCCGAACGGAAATGGACGTCGTGGCAATGGGTGATCGTCGTGCCGCTGCCGCGCACGCTGTCCCATGTCGCGTCGCTGTTGCCTTCATTGTCGGCGATGCGGTGCATTTCGGCGCGGAACGCTGCCGCCTCCTCGGCGCTGAACAGGCTGGGGACGAGGACATAGCCCTGATCGTCGTAGAATTTTTTCTGCTCTTCGCTCAGCATCGCCGCGGCATCCTCATCGTCTGAATTTGCGCCGATGGTGCCGCTTCCAAGCGGTGATCGCAATTGGCGCGCACCCGATCTTATGGTAAAAAATCGAACATGGAAACGATCGACCTGCCATTGGAAGATTTGCCGCGCATCGCCGTGGCCGGGCAGTTTCTGCTCGCCGACCGCGGATTTTCGACGATCCATCAAGGGCGCACCCACGCGCTGCACCTTCACGGCTATACCGGCGAGATGGAGCTGGCCGGAAAACGCATCCGCATCGCGCCCGGCGATATCACGCTGAGCCCTGCCGGCCTGCCATCAAGCTATGACCTTGCCGCGCCCGGTACGCATTGGTGCATCCATATCGAAGCCGGCGAGGGGCAGGGCGCGCACGCTCCCGTCGCGCTCCACCTGCCCGACTGCGCCGCGCTGCGCGAGCGGTTTGCGCATGTCAGCGGGCTGTTCGCGACCGCGAGCGACCCGATCGCGCATATCGCGGCGCGGCTGGCGGCGCAGGAGCTGTTGCTGACGCTCGCGCGGCGCACCGACCCGCTGCCCGAGGATGATGCCGCCGCGCGCGCCGCCGAATATATCGACCGTCATTTCCACGAAGCGATCGGCGTGCGCGAGATCGCCGCCGCGGCGGGTCGTTCGCCCGCCTATCTGGCACGGCTCTTCCGCAGCCGCTTTGGCACCACCGTGCCCCACCGCCTGCTCCAGCGGCGCGCCGAACATGCGCGTTTCCTGCTCGAATCGACCGACCTGCCGATCTGGCGCGTCGCCGAGCGCTGCGGCGTCGCCGACGCGCAGCGTTTCAACAAGATGGTGCGAAGCCTGCTCGGCGCGAGCCCGAGCGCGGTGCGCGCGCGGGTGAGGGGACCGGTCGTCGATCCCGACAGGTAGCGCAAAAAATGAACCCCGGCGAAAGCCGGGGCCCAGGGTTGGGAGAGTAATTGGGGCCCGGCTTTCGCCGGGGTTCACGAGCTTAGCGCCACGCCAGCCAGATCGCCGCGGTCCACGAGAAATCGTCGCCGCCGCTGCCCGATCCGTCGACGGGGCTGTACGCTTCGTAGAAGCCGTTGCGCTCCATCAGCGTCAGCGTGTCGTGACGGACGCGCGCGGCTTCGGCGTCGAAACCCGCTTCGGCAAGGCCGGTGCCGATCATGTAGTTGACCACCGCCCACACCGGGCCGCGCCAGTAGCGGATCATCTGGAAGCCGGGATCCTCGGGGTCGAGGCTGGGCATCAGATATTCGACCTTGCTGCCGATCCGGTGCAGATGCGCGAGCATCGCGGCATCCTTGGCGGGATCGGCAAGCCCGGCATAGAAGCTCAGGAACGAAGCGCTGGTGATGAAGCCCGACGAGCGGCCGGTGATGAGGTCGCGCGAGCACCAGCTATGCTTGTCCTCGTCCCACAGCCAGTCGATCCCTGCCTCGGCCTTCGCGATCATCGCGCGGATTTCGGCGGCTTCTTCGTCGCGGCCGAGATAGTCGGCAAGGTGCAGCAGGTCGCGGTTCGCGCGCAGCAGGATCATCGACATGCCGATGTCGGCGACCTTGAACGGATTGCCCGCGGTGATCTTCGCATGATCCCAGCCCTGCGCGACGCTATATTGGACGAGCGCGAGGTAGCGATCATACTCGAGCTTGGTCGGGCGCATCTTGGCATCGAGATGGCCGGTGTCGCGGCGGGTATACTCGCCGACGTTCGAAATATCGATCGGCTCGCCGGGGATGTCCCATTCGGGCGAATTGTCGCGGCCGGTTTCCCACGGGTGCATCGCGACCACGACGCCGCGGCCGTCGGGATCGCGATAGTCGCGGAACCAGCGGTGCCAGGCGATCAGCTTGTCGAACAGGCTTTCGAGGCGGAGGCGGTACGCGTCATCGGCGTCCGCCGCGATCGCGCTGTCCCACAGCTTGCGGACGACCGTCGCCGCGACGGGCGGCTGGGTGATGCCCGAGGTGATGGGGGTCTTGCCCGTCGCCCAGACCGAAGGTCCGGGGAAATAGCCGGGATCGTCCTGCCAGAAGACGATATGCGGCAGGAAGCCGTCGTCCCACTGCGCGCTGAAGAGGGTCTCGACTTCTTTCCACGCGCGGTCGCGGTCGTAGGTGTCGAAGCCGAGGGCCACGAAAGCCGAGTCCCAGTTCCACTGGAAGGGATAGACCCGGCCGTTGGGGACGGTGTAACCGCCCCGGTCGTTGGCAGTCAGGATGGCGCGGGCACCCGCGTCAAGCGTTTCAGTCGTCATGTCGCGGATGCCCGTTTTCTCTCTTAGAAGTTGAAGGTGGCGCGTGCGGTGATGCGGCGCGGCAGGACCGGACGGCCGACGAAGTAGGCGCCGCCCACGGTCTGGTTGTTGTCGAGACGCGGCGACCCTTCGGTCGTGGCGTCGGTGTCGAACAGATTGAACACATTCACCCCGAGGCGCAGGCTGTTCTTGCCGATCGGCACGGTATAGCCGGCGTCGAGGTTGACGATATTCCATCCGTCGAGCTTGATCGAATTGTTCGACGCGGTGAAATTGTCGCCCGTGTAGTTGGTGAAGAAGGACAGATCGAGCGCGCCGTCGTCATAATAGAGGCCGGCGTTGTAAAGGATCTGCGGCTGGCGCTCCAGGTCGTTGCCGATGATCGCCGGGTTCGACGTCGGAACGCCGCCGACATTGCTCTGGAACTCGGTATATTTCGCCTTCTGCAACGTCAGATTGCCGTTGAAGTGCAGGTTGGTCAGCAGCTTCAGGTCGAACACCGCCTCGATGCCGTAGGATTCGGTCGCAACCAGATTGACGAGCTCCTGGAAGCCGCCGCCCGGCGCGTTGACGAACAGCACCTGACGGCGGTTCTTCAGGCTGGTGTAGAAGGCCGAGGCCTCGAGGCTGAAGGCCGGCTGGCTGACCTTGATGCCGCCCTGCACCTGCTTGATGATTTCGCCCTCATAGCTCTGCGTGCCCGGCGAGGCGCTCGCATTTGCCGCGGTCCCGGCGGGGAGCGGCAGGAAGCCGACCGCGCGTACTTCGGGGAAGAAATAGCCGCGGCTGCCGTTGAGGTAGAGGCTGACGTCGTCGGTCACCTTGTACAGCGCGCCCGCCGCGACTGCCCATTCGGTGGTCGAAACCTTGCCGGTCAGATAGCCGTCATTGCCCCAGATCACGTCGCGCAGCGAGGTCGACAGATTGGGCGTGGTCGCGTCGGTGATCGTCGTCGAGGTGCGCTCGCGGCTGATGTCGCCCTTATAATGTTCGACGCGGCCGCCGATGTCGAGGTTGAAGCGGTCGCCGATCTGCATCTGGTCGGCGAAATAGGCGGCGTAGCGCTCGGCCTGATGGCGGTTGTTGACGTAACCGCCGCCGGCGTTGAGCAGGCCGTTCCGCGAAATGATCGTCGTTGCGCCGCTGACGGGGTTGGTGACGGTCAGGTTGACGAGCTGCGGCTGGTTGTTGAACGCGCCGAGGAAGGTCGTGGTCACGTTGATGTCGCGCGCGACCGTGTCGGCATAGAAACCGCCGAGCGTGAAGCTGTGCTCGACACTACCGGTCTTTGCCTGTTTGGTCAGGTTCAGCTCCGCCGAGAAGTCGTGCATCGGCCGGCTGCGATCGGTGAAGCGGTTGGCGAACAGGATCGCGTCGGCGGGCACCGCGCCGCCGCCGACATAGGTGAAGCTCGCGTTCGCGGCGGTGATGCCGTTGAGCTCCGGAATCTGGCCGCGACGCGCGGCGTTGGTGACGAAGGCGTTCAGCGTCTCGGGGACGTTTACGACGCCGTCGCCGTCCGACCACAGCCCGAACTTGTGCTTGTAGTCCGAATATTTAACGCGGCCGTTGATCCCCCAGCCGCTGTCGCCGAAATCCTTGTCGAACGCGATCGCGACCTGACCGCCCTTGCTGGTCACGCCGTCGGTGATGTCGGTGGTGAAGGGACCGTCGGGGGTGTTGAAGCCCATGCCCGCGACCGCCGGGGTCAGCAGCTGATAGACCTTCTTGCCGTCGTTGCCCGGGATGCGGCTGCGCGTCGTGCCGTCGAGCGGGACGGGCAGATAGAATTGCGCCTGGTCGTCGATATACTGGCCGTAGAGCGTGATCGACCCGCTGTCGTCGGGGAACTCGTACTTCAGGTTGCCGCGCAGCTGGAAACCCTCGGTATCGAGCCCCGTCTTGATCGGCCCGTCGTCCGAACGATAGAAGCCCGAGAGCGCGAAGAACAGGTTTTCGCCGAGCGGCCCGCTGACCGCGAGGTCGCCGCGATAGCGGCCCTTTTCGGCCCATTCGACCTGTGCCGTGCCTTCCAGCTCGTCGCGGCCGGTCTTGCTGATATAGTTGATCAGGCCGGCGACCGAGCCCGGACCGAACAGGTTCGACACACCGCCGCGGACGAATTCGAGGCGCGAGACGCCCAGGTCGTTGCGGTAGTAAACGTCATAGGCCGACGAGTTGAGCCCGAACGTCGACATCACCGGGATGCCGTCATACATCAGCGGCGTGAACTGATACTGGCCGCCCGAGGGCAGGCCGCGCACAAACACGTTCGAGGCGACTTCGCCGCCGCCGGCGTCGGCCTTGATCGTCGGGATGCTGGCAAGGATGTCGGCCTGGCTGCTGACGCCGAGGCGGGCCAGCGAATCGCCGCCGACCGAGGTCACCGCGAGCGGGGTGTCGAGCGCGACGCGCGGACGGCTGGTACCGGTGACGATGATCGTGTCCTGATCGCCTGCGACCTCCTCGTCGGCGGTCTGCGGGGCGCTCTCGTCAGCGTCCTGTGCATAGGCCGCCTGCAGCGGCATCAGCGTCGCAGCGAGCGGCGTCGCGCAAAGCAGGGCAGTACGGAAAGTGCGCGAAAAGCGGCGGTGAGCGGTCATGCTGGTCTCCTCCCATGGTCTCTTCCGGGCCCTTTGCAGGCCGTTGTCATAAAAACTGAAGGGGAGGGTCCCTGAACGAAAGCCCGTATTGTTGCAACGCTGTGTTGCTGATAATGGCACTAAGCGACATAAAATTACGGGAGAGAGACGATGCTCGATCTGGGCGATCTGCAGGTGTTTTCAAAGATCGTCGAGACCGAAAGTCTGACCAAGGCGGGGCAGGCGCTCGGGCTTCCGAAATCGACCGTGAGCCGGCGCATTTCGCGGCTCGAGGAAAATCTCGGGGTGCAATTGCTGCACCGTTCGACGCGCTCGGTCACGGTGACCGAGGACGGCGCGATGTTCTTCGAATATTGCCTGCGCTCGCTGGGGGTTCTCCGCGACGGCGAGCGCGCGCTGCAGAACCGCCAGAATGTCCCGCGCGGCGTCGTGAAGATCGCGATCCCCTATGTACTCGGGCAAAGCCTGATCGGCCCGCTCCTCGCGAGCTTCCTCGATCTCTATCCCGACGTGCGCCTCGTCAGCGTGATGACCGACGATGCCGTCGGGCTGCTCCGCGCGGGCTTCGACGTCGCGCTCGCGGTCGGCCCCTTCGCCGATTCGGAACTCGTCGCGGTCAAGCTCGGGGTGACCGAATGCGGCCTGTTCGGCGCGCCCGGCTATTTCGAGCGCAAGGGCATGCCGCAGAACCATGTCGAACTGCCGCGCTTCGACCTGCTCGCGACCGGCACCGTCGACCGCCGCCACCGCTGGCCGCTCCACACCGAGACCGAGCAGGTAACGGTCGAATTCTCACCGCGCCTCGTCTGCAACGACCTCAACCTGCTCCGTCACGCGGTGCGCTCCGAACTCGGCATCGCGACGCTCCCGGCCTTCCTCTGCAAGGCCGACCTCGCCGAAGGAAAGCTCGTCGAAGTACTCCCCGGCTGGCAGGCGCCCGACATGAGTTTCTATGCGCTGTTCGCCGATCCCAAGGGCGTGCCCGTCCGCGTTCGCTCGCTGATCGACTATCTCACCGACAAGCTAAGGCCCACGCTTTCATGGGAAATTTAGGTTAGTTGCGAAAAATGGAACAAATAGTTCCACAATCTGGCGCTAGGCGCTCCCGCCGCTCTGCTTCACCCCAAGGGGCAAATCATAAGTGGAGGGTGTCATCGCTACCGAGGCCGAACAGGTGAGCCGGACGAGCCAGCGCGAGCAGCTGATCGCGCTGTTCCGCGAATCGGTGCGCGCGGTGAGTCCCGAGGTCGCGATGCCGCGGAAGATCCCGCACTCGCCGCACGGCCGTACCGTCGTCATCGCGGTCGGCAAGGCCGCCGCCGAGATGATGCGTGTCGCACAGGACCGTGCCGAACAGCCGCTGAAGGGACTCGTCGTCACGCGCCACGGCCATCTTCCCGAACCCGCGCCGTCGTGGCCCAATGTCGAGATTATCGAGGCGGGCCACCCCTATCCCGACGAGAACAGCCTGCGCGCCGCCGAGCGCGCACTGGCGATCGCGACCCGGCTCGAGGCGGGGGACAATCTGCTGCTGCTGCTCTCGGGCGGCGGTTCGGCGCTGCTCGCGGCGCCAGCGGCGGGGCTCACGCTGACCGACAAGCAGCAGATCACGCGCGCACTGTTGCAATCGGGCGCGACGATCGAGGAGATCAATTGCGTCCGCAAACATCTCTCGCGCGTCAAGGGCGGGCGCCTCGCGGTGGCTGCGGGTGCCGCGCATGTCACGACGTGGATCATCTCGGACATTCCGGGCGACGATCCCAGTTTCGTCTCGTCGGGGCCGACCGTTGCCGATCTCACCAGCCTGTCGGACGCGCGCGATATCGTCGCCAAATATGGCATCGAGCCCTCGGCGCAGATCGCTACCGCACTGAATGACCCCGCCAACGAGACCCCTGCCGCCGACGCGCTCGGCATCGCGGGCGGCGAGACGCAGATCATCGCCAAGGCGCGCGACGCGCTCGCCGCGGTGCAGGCGATGGCGGGCACCGCGGGCTATCAGGTCACCAACCTCGGCGATCAGCTCCAGGCCGAGGCGCGCCATCTCGGTGCCAGCCACGCCGCGCTCGCGCGCCGCATGGCAAAGGATGGCACCGCGCGCGTCATCATCTCGGGCGGCGAGACCACGGTCACTGTTACCAACAAAGCCGGACGTGGCGGACGCAATCTCGAATATCTGCTCGGCCTCGCGATCGCGCTGAACGGCGAGCGTGGCATCTTCGCCATCTCGTGCGACACCGACGGGATCGACGGCACCGACGATGCGGCCGGCGCGACGATCGGTCCCGACACGCTTGCACGCGCACGTGCTGCCGGGATCGACCCCGCCGAATATCTGGCGTCGAACAATGCGTACAGCTTTTTCGAAAAACTCGGAGACCTGGTCATAACCGGGCCCACGCTGACCAATGTGAACGACTTTAGGGCGATCCTGATCGACCCGACGGCGTAAGGGAGAAGAGACATGGTGGGGAACAAGGGAGGCTTGGCGGCCCGCGCCAACTATCCGTGGATCATGATCGGGCTGCTCTGGCTCGTCGCGTTCCTCAACGCGGCCGACCGCAACATCCTGCTCGCCGTCCTTCCCGACCTCAAGGCCGAATTCGACCTCACCGACACCCAGCTCGCGCTGCTCGGCTCGGTCTTCTTCTGGATCTACGCCGTCGGCGCCTTCGTCGCGGGCCGCGTCGGCGACAGCGTGCGCCGCAGCCGCCTCATCATCTTCGGCCTTGTCTTCTGGAGCGTCGCGACCGGGGCATCCAGCCTCGCGACCGGCTTTGCTCTGCTGCTTTCGATGCGCGGGCTCGTCGCGGTCGGCGAGTCGACCTATTACCCGACCGCCACTGCGCTGATCGGCGACTGGCACAAGCCGCAGATGCGCAGCCGCGCCCTGTCGCTGCACCAGACCGCGGTGTTCGCCGGCTCGGGACTGGGCGCCGTCGCGGCGGGCTATATTGCCGACGCGTTGAGCTGGCACGCGCCGTTCCTGATTTTCGGCGCCGTCGGGCTGGTTCATGCCGTCATGCTGTGGTTCTTCCTCCACGACGCGCCGATCGTCCACACCGCCGCCGAGGAGGGCAAGCCTGCCGAACCGATCGGCATCGTGCTGCGCATTCCCGCTGCGCTGATCCTCTGTGCTGTCTTCGCGCTGGCGACGGGCGCCTCGACGGGGGTCACCTTCTGGGCGCCCTATTTCGTCAAGAATCTGCTCGGCCTCAATCTGGCCGATTCGGCCTGGGTCGGCTCGGCGACGATCAATATCGCGGGTTTCTGCGCGGTCCCGCTCGGCGGCCTGCTTGCCGATACGCTCGCGAAGAAATCGCCGATCGGCCGTTTCACGACGCTCGCGATCGGGCTCGGGCTTGCCGGGTTGCTCCTGCTCCCGCTCCTCGGCGCGAAGACTGCCACGCAGATCGGCATGGTGCTCGTCGCGACCAGCATCGCCAAGGGCCTGTTCGACGGTTGCATCTATGCCGCGATGCAGGACGTTGTGCCGCCGCACGCCCGCGCCACCGCGGTCGGCATGATGACGATGATCGGCTTCCTCGGCGCCGGCATCACCCCGATCCTCGTCGCGTGGATCGGCGAAAGCTTCGGCATGGGGTCGGGCATCGTCGCGATGGCGGGGCTTTACGCCGTCGCCGTTCTCATCCTGCTCGGTACCCGCCTGCAGGCCCGCCGCGGGGTCGCGGCCAATCAGGAGGTCGTCCATGTCGTCGAGTAAGGCGCTTGTCCTCACCGCGCCGCGCACGCTGGCGTTCGAGGAAAGCGCGTTCGCCCCGCTCGGGTCCGAGGAGGTGCGTATCCGCACGCTCTTCTCGGGGATCAGCGCGGGCACCGAACTCACCCAGTATCGCGGCACCAACCCCTTCATGCATCGCCGCTTCGACGAGGCGCAGCGCCTGTTCGTCGATGCCGAGGTGCCGAGCTGGGACTGGCCGGTGCGCAATCTCGGCTATGAGGAATCGGGCGAGATCATCGAGGTCGGCAGCGGCATCGCCGATCTGAAAGTCGGCCAGCGCCTCTTCGGGACCTGGAACCACAAGACGCACCATGTCGCGACCGCCGAATACGCCCGCGACCGGCTGCTGCCGGAGGGCGCGGATCCGCGTATCGGCATCTTCTCGCACATCGGCGCGGTCGCGCTGAACGGCGTCCACGACGCCCAGATCCGCATCGGCGATACGATCGCCGTGTTCGGCCTTGGCGTGCCGGGGCAGATCGTCGTGCAGGCCGCCCGCGCATCGGGCGCGCGCGTGATCGCGATCGACCCCGACGCCGCGCGCCGCGACATTGCGCTTCGTCATGGCGCGCATCTCGCGATCGAACCTGCGGGCGCAGCGGAGGAAATCAAGCGCCTCACCGGCGGCCGCGGCGCCGACGCCTGCATCGAGGTATCGGGCGCGCCGCCCGCGCTCGGCGAAGCGATCCGCGCCGCCGCCTATAATGCCCGCGTCGTTGCGATGGGCTTCTTCCAGGGCGCGATCCCGGGGCTGAAGCTCGGCGAAGAATTTCACCACAACCGCATCCAGCTCATCTGCTCGCAGATTTCCGGCGTGGCGCCCGATGCGAGCTATCGCTGGTCGAAGCCGCGCCTGTGGCGCAGCGCGATCGAGCTCCAGCACGACGGCACGCTCGACCTGATCCCGTTGATCACCCATCGCGCGCCCTTCGCCGACGCGCCGAAGCTGTTCGACCAGCTCGACCAAGGCGCGCCGGGCATGTTGCAGGCGATGCTGGAGTTCGGCGCATGAGCGCGCTTCGCATCGGCCTGCTCGGCTGCGGCGGCATCGGCGCGCGCCATGCTGGCGCGGTCGCTGCGTTGCCCGACGATATGGAACTGGTCGCCTGCTGCGGCCGCGATGCGGAGAGGACGAGGGCGTTTGCGGAGGGTCGCACTGCCGCGGCCTACACCGACCTTGACGCTATGCTGCGGCAGGAGCGTCTCGATCTCGTCATTGCGACATTGCCCCCCTATAATCGCGGTGGCGAGATCGAGCGCGTTGCGAAAGCGGGCGTCCATCTGCTCGTCGAAAAGCCGATCGCGCTCAATCAGCCGGCCGCCGACGCGATGGTCGCCGACGTTTCGGCCACCGGCGTCGTCGCGGCGATTGGCTTCATGTACCGCTTCGGCGATGCGGTACGGCGCTGGAAGGCGGCCGATACCGGAAAGGTCGGACTTTATGCCGGGGCCTATCATTGCAATGCGCTCCACGCCGACTGGTGGCGTGAGGAAGCCAGATCGGGCGGCCAGATTCTCGAGCAGGTGATCCACCAGGTCGACCTGATCCGTCATCTGATGGGTGAGCCCGATACCGTCTATGCCCGGCGTACCAATTTCGCGCATCACGACACGCCGGGCTATGATGTCGAGGATATCAGCGCGATCGTCTTCGGCTGGGACGACGGCCGCATCGCGACGCTCAACGCGTCGAATATCGCGGTTCCCGGCGTGTGGCACAAGGAGTGGGCGGTCTATGCCGAGCGCATGACCGGGCGCTTCACCAGCTGGAACGACGCCGTGCTGACGCGCACCGCCGGCGAGGTCTCGGCCGAGGAAATCGCGGGACCGACCGATCCCTTCGTCGCGCAGCTTGCCGACGTGTATCGTGCGATCACGACCGGCGCCGCGCCCTATATTCCGCTGGCCGAAGGCGCGGCCTCGCTGAAGCTCGCGCTGGCGGCCCGCCAGTCGGCCGACGAGCGCCGCGAAATCCGGCTGACCGCATGATCGCTTTCGAAAAGAGTGGCGTCCGCCTCGACGGGATACAGCCGTTGCTCGATGGAGCGGTTCCCGGCTGCTGGCCCGCCAGCGAAATCCCCGGCGGGATCGAATGGGCGCTCGAGGCGGGCGGTGCGATCCGCCTCGCGATCGTCGAGGACGGCGATACGGTTCGCATGGACGTCTCGGCGAGCGGCCTCGACGACGCGCCGCTGTCGCTTGGTCTTCGCTTCGGTGCAGTGCGTGGCGTCCGCCGCTATCTCCGCAACGGCTATCACAGCTGGGACGGCAGTTTCTTCGCCGACCCGGGCACGCCTGCGGGCGCCGCGCCGCCGGGCAAGGAACCGACACTCGGCTTCGCGATGACCGCGCTGGTGCCCGCCGAGGGACAGGGCGTGGTCGTGCTCGGTTTCGATCGTCACGACCGCTTCCAGAACCGCTTCCGCTTCGGCGGCGATGCTACGGCGATGACGATCGATGTCGAAGCATTGCTCGACCGCACCGGCGCGACCGCGGCAGAAAGCCTGTTTATCTACGCCGACCCCGACGTCGAGACTGCGCTGATCCGCTGGTCCGATCGGGTCGCGGCCGCCTCGCCGACGCCGCCGCGCATCCCCGACAAGCGGATCGAGGGCTGGTGCTCGTGGTACAATCTCTACGCCGCGATCACCGAGGAGACTATCCGCGAGCATCTGATCGCCGCCGCGAGCTATCGCGACGCGCGCGGCACCGGGCTCGACATCTTCCTGATCGACGACGGCTTTACGCCCGAGATGGGCGACTGGCTCGACGTCAAACCGCAATTCCCCCGCGGGATGCAGCCGCTGCTCGCCGAGATCGCGGGCGCCGGTTTCACGCCCGGCCTGTGGATCGCGCCCTTCATGGTCGGCAACCGCAGCCGCCTCTTCTCGGAGCATCCCGACTGGGTCGTGCGCGAGAGGGCGACCGGCAAGCCACTGGTTCAGATGGCCTTTTACGGCGAGTTCCGCTGGCACAAGCGCAGCGAGGAATATTATGTCCTCGACATCACGCATCCGGATGCCGAGGCGTATATCCGGCGCGTTTTCCGCACCTGGGCGCACGAATGGGGTGCGCGCTACTTCAAGACCGACTTCATGTTCTTCGGCGCCGAATATGGCCCCGACCGCGCTGTCTGGCACCAGAGCGGCCTCTCGCGCGTCGAAATCTGGCGCAAGATGGGCACGATCATCCGCGAGGAGATCGGCGAGGCGCTCTGGCTCGGCTGCGGCTGTCCGCTCTGGGCTTCGGTCGGGCTCGTAGACGCGATCCGCATCGGGCGCGACGTCGGGGTCAAATGGTCGGGCGACCAGTCGGCCGAGAGCCTGCTCCGCGATCAGGCGACGCGCAACCATGCCGCGGGCCGACTGTGGCAGGCCGATCCCGACTGCATCCTGCTCCGCGACCGCTTCCACGACCTGACCGACGCGCAGGTGACCAGTCTCGCGCTGCTCGCTGGCCTGTCGGGCGGGGTGTTGATGACGAGCGATCATCTCGGCGAACTCACGCCCGAGCGACAGAAGCTGTTCGACGCGCTCGCGGGCCTTGATGTGGCCGAATGCCGCTATCCGTCGCTCGGCAATGGCGAGGCGCTGATCGTCCAGCGCGCGACGCTCGCCGACGGGCGGACGCTCGAACTCCGGCTCGATCCCGAAACCGGCGCGAGCCGCTGCTCCGACAGCACCGGGGCGATCTGGCCATGACCTTCGACCCCACCGAGCATCCGCATCGGCGCTACAATCCGCTGCGCGGGGAATGGATCCTGGTGTCGCCGCACCGCGCGAAGCGCCCGTGGCAGGGCGAGCAGGGCAGAGCGGCGACCGAGGCGCCGCCGAGCTACGACCCTGCGTGCTACCTCTGCCCCGGCAACACGCGCGCCAACGGCGTGACCAACCCGGCCTATCCGGGTCCGTTCGTGTTCGACAACGACTTTGCTGCGTTGCTGCCGGACACGCCCGCGCCGGAGAGTGGGGACGATCCGCTGTTCCGCGCCGAAGCCGCATCGGGCACCTGCCGCGTGATCTGCTTCTCGCCCGATCATGCGCGCGGGCTGCCGCTGCTGTCGGATGCCGAGATCGCGGCCGTCGTCGATTGCTGGTGCGACCAGTGCGCCGACCTCGGCCGTATCCACGCCAATGTGCAGGTCTTCGAGAACCGCGGCGCGATGATGGGCTGCTCGAACCCGCATCCGCACGGACAGGTCTGGGCGACGAAGCATGTCCCCGCCGAGATCGCATGCGAGGACGTCAACCAGCGCGCCTGGGCGGGCGCCAAGCCGATGCTCCTCGAACTCGCCGAACGCGAGGCGGGCGGCCCGCGCATCGTCGTCGAGCATGACGACTGGCTCGCGATCGTCCCCTATTGGGCGAGCTGGCCGTTCGAGACGCTGCTGCTGCCGCGCTTCGCGGTGCAGCGCCTGCCCGACCTTGCAGCGCCACAGCGGCAAAGCCTCGCTGCGATCCTCGGCGAGCTCACCCGCCGCTACGACGCGCTCTTCGATTGCGCTTTTCCTTATTCGATGGGCTGGCACGGCGCGCCGTTCGGTCAAAACGATGTTGGTCACTGGCAGCTCCACGCCCATTTCTACCCGCCGCTCCTCCGTTCGGCGACGGTGCGCAAGTTCATGGTCGGCTATGAGCTGCTCGCCGAGGCGCAGCGCGACCTCACCCCCGAGCAGGCCGCCGAGCGCCTTCGTGCGGTGACATTGTGACGCTTGCCGAGCGAACGCTTGCGCGTTTTGCCGACCTCGTCGGCGCCGCCCCGGATCTCGCAGTCCGCGCCCCGGGCCGCGTCAACCTGATCGGCGAGCACACCGACTATAACGACGGCTTCGTGCTCCCCGCCGCGATCGGTCTGCAAAGCGTCGTCGCGGTCCGCCGCCGCCCCGACAGCATCGTCCGCCTGATCGCAGCGGACTTCGGCGACGCGGTCAGCGCCTTCGATCTCGCACAGCCGATTGCCCGCGACGCCAACCAGCCCTGGTCCGACTATATCCGGGGCGTTGCTATCGTCCTGCAGGCCGAAGGCGTCGAACTCGGCGGTCTCGACATGCTCGTCGCGGGCGACATTCCGCAGGGCTCGGGCCTGTCTTCCTCGGCCTCGCTCTCGGTCGCGAGCGGGATGGCGTTCGGCGGGCTGTTCGCGCCCGGCCGCTTCGACGCGACCGAGATCGCGCTGATCGCCCAGCGGGCCGAATGCGATTTCGTGGGCATGCGCTGCGGCAATATGGACCAGCTCGCCTCGGCGCACGGCGCGGCGGGTAATGCCTTGCTCATCGATTGCCGCAGCCTCGACGTCCGTCCGGTGGCGATGCCGCCCGGCACGGCCGTCGTGATCGTCCATTCGGGGATCAGCCGCGGCCTTGTCGATGGCCACTACAACGAGCGCCGCGCCTCATGCGAAGCCGTCGCACGGCAGCTTGGTGTCCCCGCGCTTCGCGATTTGACGCCGGGCCAGCTCGAAGCGGCCCGCGCCGATCTCGACCCTGTCGCCTACCGCCGCGCACGCCATGTCGTCACCGAAAACGCCCGCACGCTCGATGTCGCTGCGGCGATGGAATGGGGCGACCTCATCGCGCTGGGCAACGCGATGGCGGAGTCTCACGCCTCGATGCGTGATGATTTCGAAATCACGCTTCCCGCGATCGACCGGCTCGTCGCCGAACTGCAGGACGCGATCGGCGGGCACGGCGGCGCGCGCATGACCGGCGGCGGATTCGGCGGCGCGGTCGTCGCGCTGGTCGAGGCCGATGCCGTGGAAGCGGTGGTCGCCCGTGTCGAAGCGCGCTATCGCACCCCCGAAGGCGGCAAGCCGCTGATCATGGTCGAACGCGCCCACGCCGGCGCGTCCTTCCTCTGAGGCTGGCGCGAGGGACAGGATATGAGCGACAGGATTGCGCTGATCGAAGCGGGCGGCACCAAGTTCATCGTCGGCGTCGGCGACGCCTCAAGACAAATCCACGCGCGCACGCGCATCGACACGACGCGTCCGGAAGAGACGATCCCAGCCGCGATCGACTGGCTGCGCGCGCAGGGCGGCGACTATGCCGCGGTCGGTATCGCGAGCTTCGGACCGCTCGACCTCGACCGCGCGTCACCGAAATGGGGGCATATCACCCGCACGACGAAGCCGCACTGGAGCGACGCCGACATCGCCGGGCCTTTTGCACGCGCGTTCGGCTGCCCGGTCGCGATCGACACCGACGTCAACGGCGCCGCGCTCGCCGAGTGGGAATGGGGTGCGGGGCAGGGGACGAATTCGACGCTCTATCTGACCGTTGGGACCGGCGTGGGCGGCGGCGCCGTCGTCGGCGGACGGTTGATCCATGGCCTCAGCCATCCCGAGATGGGCCATATCCGCATGCCGCGGCATCCGGACGATCGGGGCTTCGCGGGCCATTGCTCGTTTCACGGCGACTGCCTCGAAGGGCTCGCCGCGGGCCCTTCGATCATCGCGCGCTGGGGCGCTTCGCTCTCGGACCTTCCGGCCGACCATATCGGTCATGACATCATCGCCTGGCATCTCGCGCAGGCGGTGCAGACCTTTCAGGCGATCCTCGATCCCGCCCGGATCATTCTCGGTGGCGGTGTGATGGGAACGCCCGGCCTCCTTGATCGCGTCCGGATCCGGGCGTCGGAGGCCGGGGCGGGCTATTTCGCGGGCGATCCGTCCCGGGTGATCACGTCTCCCGCGCTCGGCAGCGACGTCGGCCTTCTCGGCGCGCTTGCGCTCGCGCTTCGCGCGGCCGGTTAAGGAACGCCGCCTGGCCTGGCATCAGAAGCGATAGCGCGCTTCGACCGAATAGGTACGCGGTGCTCCGGGCAGCGCCGAATTGAACTGGAGCAGCGAGGCAAGCGGCATGCCGCCGACATAATAGACCTTGTTGAAGGCGTTTTTGAGGTTCGCCGACAAGGACCAGCCGGCATCCTCATCCTCGATCGTCAGCCGGAAATTGGCAATCGAATAGCCGGGCAGGTGCGCCGTGGGATTGAGGTTGCCCGAGGCGATATAGAAGGTGCCGGTTTGCGCATAGAGGTCGCCGCGCAGCGATGCGGTCAGGCGTTCGGAAACCGGCGCCGAAATCTCGCCATAGACGGTACCCGACCATTTTGGCGTGTCGGGGACGGTGCCGAGCAGCGTGGTGCCGCCGAAGACCGGCGTCAGGCCGTTCGTGAAGCGTGCATGGGTGTAGTTGAGATTGCCGCCGAGCCGAAGCCAGTCGGCCGGCCGTATCTCGCCGTCGAGCTCGAACCCGTACACCTTGGTGCGCGGCACATTGACTGCCAGCGATGCGGGACCATTGATGTCGACAAAGGCATTCCGCTGACCGTCCTTGATCCACATATTGTAGAGCGCGACGTTCAAACGGGTCGGCATGGTGCCCAGCCGCCCCTGGAACTTCGCCCCGGCCTCGACGTCGGTCACGGTCTCGGTCCCGTAGCTGTTGCCGTTGACCGTCGCATCGCCGACAATCGGGGGGGAGCTGCCGTTGAAGCCGCCGTTGCGATAGCTGCGGCGCGTTACCGCGTACAACAGGACTTCGTCGCTCAGCTGGTTCTGCAGCCCGAAGGTCCAGCTCAGATTGCGGATCGTCTTGCGCTGGTCGTTGTCCGCCACGCCGCTCGCGACCTGCGCGGGCGTCGCATAATTGTTGTCGGCCGGCAGGGTGCGGCCGCGCACCGTCTCGCTTGTATAGCGGAGCCCGGCGGTGATCCCGAACCCGCCGCCGATCTGATAGGTGCCCTGTCCGTAGAAGGCATGGCTGTTGTTATAGGAAACGTCGGAATTGAAGGAGAGGGGCGAGAGGCCGAGGTCGCCGAAGACGTCGAGAAACGTCACCTGCCGGAAGACATTCGATTTCTCGCTCGAGAGATAGAAACCGAGCGCATAGGTCAGGCGATCGTCGGCAAGCGTGCCCAGAAGCTGGAGCTCCTCCGACATGATCGTCGTCGTGGTATAGCCGCCCGGCGTTCCGACCTCGTCGATTTCGCCATCGCCGGCGATCCCGAAAGGCGAGCCGTCCGAATCGCCGCGGACGTGGGTTTCCAGATGCGCATAACCGATGATGTTCTTGAGCTGCATCGTCTCGCTGAGATCGACCGAGGTCGAATTGGTCACGATCAGATTTTCGGCGCGATAGACATTGGCGTCGTTGGTCGCGATCGTGAACGGTCCCCGCGCCTGCTGTATTTGCAGAAAGTCGGCGAGACCGCCGGCCGGTATGGTCGGGTTGTTGTGGAGGCTGAGATAGTTGGCCCAGGCACCGGGGCCGAAGACCAGGTCGAGGCCGGGCGAATAGAAGAGCGTCACCGGCGGCGCGGCAGGCTGCGTCGGATCGAGCGCGTAGAGGACCGACTGGGTGCTCGTCCCGTCCGCCTCGTAATAGTCGACCACGAGATTGTTCTCGAAGCCGCCCTCGCCGCGGACGGTCAGGCTGCCCCGCACGCCATAGCGTTCGATCGAGCCCGGCCGCGAACCGTCGAAGAGATTTTTCTGAAAGCCGGTCTGATCGCTGTAGAAACCCGCGACGCGCGCGAGAAGCTTGTCGTCCACCAGCGGCACGTTGAGCGCGCCTTCGAGCTGCACCGTATCATAGTTGCCGTAGCGCGCGCTGGCATAGCCTTCGAACGCGTCGGTCGGCTTGGCCGAGGTGAAGAGCACCGCGCCGCCGGTCGCATTGCGGCCGAACAAAGTGCCTTGCGGACCTTTCAGGACCTGAACCGACTGAAGGTCGTAAAAGGACGTCGCACCGCTGCCGCCACCGCTGTTGCTGCTGATCTGCACCTCGTTGAAATAGGGCAGCACGCCCGGCCTGGTGCCGGTGAACTGGTCGACAGACTGGCCGCGAAGCGAGAAGTTCACCTCGTTCGACGTGGCGCCGGCGCGAACAGACAGGCCGGGCGCTGCGAACTGCAGGTCGGCTTCCGAGCGAACATTCTGCTCGGCAAGCTCGGCCGTGCCGACGACATCGACCGCGACGGGCGTTCGCGAGAGACTTTCGTCGCGGCGCTGTGCGGTCACGATGATATCGGCATCGCCGGTGACAGTGTCGGGACTTGCTTCGGCCGGAGCCTGGGCGAAGGCGGGGGCCGCGCCCGCCAGGATTGCAAACACCACGGCGGATCCGCTGATCCTGTACCTCAGCATCGTCTCTCTCCCCAGGCTCCGCACCTGTCCGGCGCGTGTTGTCTGTAATTAATTACTTACATTTAGACCGGTTTGTGTCAACAGCTTCCTATGCGGCCTCGGCCTCGGCGCGGGTCAAACCTGCGACGCGGATCAGATACTCGTGCAATTCGAACCAGATATTGTGATAGGAATCGATCTTCGGCGAGGCGAGACAGGCGGTGTCGCCGGCCTTGATCCGCTCGATCGCCCGCTCGAGGCGCGCCGCGAAAAACGGCAGACGGTTCGCCGGGCGGATCGCGTCGAGCCAGATCATCGTGTCGGAGTGCAGCGCCGGCATCCGGGCAAGGATGTCCGCGTCATAACCGGCATCGCTGTGATCGTTGAAGACCGGCGCTCCGTCGGACGGGCGCATCTGCCAGTTCGTCACCAGCGTCTTGAACCTGTCGTTGAGGGGGTGGAAGGAGGTCAGGATATCGCGCGCCTGCTGAAGGCCCAGCGCATTGCGGTGCGCAGCGATGATGTCCTCTCCGCGAAGCTTGCCGGGTTCGGTCAGCCTGATGAAACGGGGCGAGCCCTGATCGAGATTCTCGCTTTGCCTGCCGAGCATCGTCGCCAGCTCGGCTTCCCCGATCCCTCCGATCTCCATTGCCGCGTCCCTGGGACAGAATCCCTTCAGGGCAACGAGCAGGAGCAGGTCTTCGTCCGGGAAGGTGCCGGACGCTGCGGGTGTGGCCCTGGTGGACGCCGCTTCCGGCCATCGCGCCATCGCGGCCGCCTCGGCCGTCGTCTGTTCGCTCATGGATATCTCGCCGGGAAAGATCTCGCCGCTGTTGCCGTCGATCGAGATCACGGCTTCCTCGGCGATCCAGATACCCTCGGCCTGGATCCCGTGGTCGCCGACCTCCATCGCGGCCCAGCCGACGACCGCCGGCTTGCCCCAGCCGCGCGCGACGACGGCGGCATGGCTTGCAAGACCGCCGCGCGCAGTCAGCAGACCGGCAGCCGCGGCGATGCCTTCGATGTCTTCGGGCGATGTTTCGGGCCGGGCGAGGATTACCGCTTCCCCGCGCGCGGCAAGCTCGACCGCCCGTCCGGCGCTGGTCACCAGCTTGCCCGATGCCGCGCCGGGGGAGGCGCCAAGCGCTGCGCCGAGCGCGACCTCGTCCCCGGCGATACGTCGCGATCGGGCGGAGTCCGCCAGCAGGTCGCGTACCCGGTCGACCGCTTCGGCGCGCGACAGGGGGAAAGCGGAATCGAGCGCCATGTCATGGGCGATGCGGACCGCCGCCTCGGGCGAGCGTTTGCCCGGCCGCGCCTGCAGGATCCATAATTTGCCGGACTCGATCGTGAACTCGACATCGACAAGGTCGCGGTAGTGGCGTTCGATGATCGCAAGGCAGCGATCGAGCGATGCGGCTACGGCGGGCAATCGTTCGGCAAGACGCGATATATCCATCGTCTGATGCGCGCCCGATACGACATCCTCGCCTTGCGCCCGGAACAATATGTCGCCGAATATTTCCGGATTTCCGTCGGAGGGGTTGCGGCTGAACACCACGCCCGTTCCCGACAGAGCATCGCGGTTCCCGAACACCATCGCCTGGATGTTGACCGCCGTGCCGGCTTCATCGGCAATATTCTCTATCCGCCGATAGGCTTTGGCCCGTTCGCAGTTCCACGACCGGAACACGGCCTCGATTGCGGCGCGAAGCTGGGCGCGCGGATCATGCGGCGGCGGGCCGCCGACCGATTTGGCGAAACACTCGTGCAGCCGTTTCAGGCAGTCGTCGGCAAAGGCCGTATCGCCGCCGCTTGCGGCCGCGAGGCCTGGCACAAGGTCGGCATTGAGACCGACATTGAGGACGGTGTCCATCATCCCCGGCATCGAGGCGGCGGCGCCCGAGCGGACGCTCAGCAGCAGCGGATTGGCCGCATCGCCGAACGCGCGGCCGAGCGCGCGCTCGGTCGCTGCCAGATGGACATCGATGACTTCGTCGAAAGCCGGCGACCAGCCGGACCGGAGATACTGGCGACAGGCTTTGGTACCGAGGGTGAACCCGGGCGGCACCGGCAGTCCCAGCAGGCGGGTCATGTCGGCAAGGCTCTTGCCCTTGCCGCCCAGAAGCTCGCGGCGCTCATCCTCGCCGAGCGCATGCGGCGCATCGAACATGAAGCCGAGCGCCGTGCTCATGCCCGCCATGTCCCATGCGCGCCGGATTGCAATTCAGGGCCGGATGCCATGAATCTCTCCTCGTCCCTCCGCCGACTCTGACGGCCGGCCTGCTTCATGTAAGCAAATACTTACTTCTGGAATCGGAGGAAAGTCAATCGGCCTTTGGACCGGCCGCCTCGCCGCGATGTTCGAAGAGCGGAAGCATCATCTGCGCAAGCTGCTTTGCGCTCGACTTCGTGTCGAGCTTCGTTCCGCGAAAATGCGCATCCGCCGCGACGAAAAAGCTGATTCCGATCCCGGCGACCGCCAGGAAATTCTGGTCGAGCTTGCTCCCCGGGGCATCGGAAGGCATCGCCGTCGCCGTGCGGCGCGCCCATTCCTTGATGAGGGGGACGATGCGTTTGGCATAGAATTCGGGGCCATAGCTGCCGCTCCCGAACAGCGCGATGCCGAGCAGGGGGAGGACTTCCTCCATATGGCTGAGATATTGTTCGGCGCCGCGCTCGATCAGCTGGCGCTGGGTTCCGGTATCGGCGGCGGTGGCAACCTCGCTCCCCGCGTGATTATAGGTTTCGAGCCAGCTCTCGAGAGGCTCGATCACCGCGGCGTCGAACAGTTCCTCCTTGGATGCGAAGTGGCGGTAGATCAGCGCCTCGTTGATCTGCGCCTCGACCGCGATGTCCTTGGTGCGCGCGCCGGCGTATCCGCTGCGAATGAACACCTCCTTCGCCGCGGCAAGGATCGACGCGCGGCGCTCCGCCGACGAGAACCGGCTCGTCGCTTTCTTCGGCTTGGCTCTCGCTTCGGTCACCTTGGTCTCCGGTCCATGCAGAAGCGCAAATAGCGTGATGCAGCACGCAAATGCAAATCCGGCCGCGAGCCGGCGTTCGCCCCGTGCCGGCTTCGGCGCCGGGAGGATTGACGCCTCCCTGATCGCAATGTAAGCATTTACTTACTTAATGCGAGAGAGGAAATCACCCATGCCCCGAGCCCCGCGCCTGATTTCGCCCGATGACCATATGCAAGCGCCCGCGCACCTCTGGCAGGCGCGCCTTCCTGCGCAGCTGCGCGGTGAGGGGCCGTATATCAGGCGGATGAAAGGCGCCGCCTATGATGCGGGCGGTGGCAATTTCCGGTTCCGCGAAACCGAGGACGGGACGCTCGGCGACGTCTGGCATTATGACGGCAAGCAGGTTCCGATCGTGAAGATCGCGGCCGCCGCGGGCTTCTATCCGCGCTCGTCGGTCAAATTCGGCCCCAACACCTTCGACGATATCCGCGAGGGTTGCTACGACAGCCGCGCCCGCCTCGCCGACATGGACCAGGCCGGCATCCTCGCTTCGGCCAATTATCCGAACATGTTCGTGATGTTCGCCGGCGAGCAGTTCAGCTTCGCGTCGGACAAGGCGCTCGCGCTCGAATGCATCAGGGCCTATAATGATTTCGTCATCGAAGAATGGTGTGCGGGCTCCGGTGGCCGCCTGATCCCCATGGGTATCGTTCCCCTGTGGGACGCCGACCTCGCGGTTGCCGAAGCCGAACGGCTCGCCGGGCTGGGCTTCAGGACCATTTCCTTTCCGGAGGCGCCGCATCGCAACGGACTGCCATCGATCTCGTCACGCTACTGGGACAAGCTGTTCGAGGCGATCGCCGATGCCGACATGGTCCTCTCGGTGCATATCGGAACCTCGCCGATGACCCTTGCCGCGCCCGACGCGCCGGCGGCTGTCGCGCATGTCGGCGCATCCTATTATGTGATGCATTGCCTCATGGAGTTCCTGTGGTCGGGGGTCTTCGTCCGCTTTCCGCACCTTCGCGTGTCCTTCGCGGAATCGCAGCTCGGTCTCGTGCCCTACACGCTCGACCGCTGTGACTTCATATGGGAGAATATCATCATCGACGGCGTGGCGACCGTCGACCAGCGCGCACTGCCCGAGAAGCCGTCGCACTATTTCCGGCAGAATTGTTACGTTTCCTATTTCCGCGATCCCGTCGGGCTGGAGATGACGCAGCATATCGGAATCGACAATATCATGTTCGAAACCGACTATCCGCATCTCGACTGCGACTGGCCCGATTGCCTGACCGAGGCCGAGAAGATGGTCGCGCACCTGCCGCAGGATGCGCAGGACAAGATCCTGTTCGGCAATGCGCACAGGCTCTTCCGTCTCGACATCAAGGAACCCGCGCTGGCCTGAGGCCGGAACAACCGCAGCAGGAGAGGGCGATGAAGTTCACCGCAACCGAGCGGATGGCGCCGCACAGCATGCCGGATTCAGACGAATATTTTCACCAGCCGCCCGATCCCGTGCCCGCGCGCTGGCAGGAAAACACGATGCTGGTCGCGTGGAATCTCGACGAGGGCCATGGCATCCTGATTCACACCAAGCGCTGGCCGGCAAAAGGCGATCATGAGGCGCATATCATCGTCTTCGTCGATGGCGTCGCGACATCGGCGATCCTGCACCGGCCGACCGGACCCTCGCTTCGCATCAACGACGAGATTCCGGAGCTCGATTTCGAGCCCGAAGTGCCATGGAGCCGCTGGCGCCTGCGCGCCGAGATCCAGGGCGCTCCCGGCGTCGGCCCGCACGGCTTCCTCGCGCATGCGCCCCGCGGCGAGACCATCGGGGCGATCGACATCGTCATGGAGAGCGACCTTCCGGTCGCCGATTTCAATGCTGCGCTGGCCCAGTGGGCCGAGACGCTGACCGCGGCGGGCTCGCATTCGCACAATTCGGCCCAGGCGCATTACGAGCAGGGTGGCCGGTGGCACGGGACGCTGCGGGTCGGCGACCGGACGGTGAAAACGGGCGGGCTCTTCATCCGCGATCATAGCTGGGGAGAACGGGTCGAACGCGGCTTTGACACCGGCGTGTTCTGGACGGCCTCGGCGCTCGATAACGGCAATATCTTCTGCAACGCGATCGGCTTTCCGCAGCCGGACGGTTCGGCGATCGGGACCGGCATATTGGTGAACCGCGACGGCGCCTTCATGACCACCAGGGTCGGTGGCACGTTCACGCCGAAGCCCGGCCTCCTCAGCTATGATCGGTCCGAGGTGACCTATGGCTTCGAGACGCCCGTCATCCTGACCGGCGAGACCCATGTCCATGTCCCCAAATATCTGCCCGGCTCGGGTTTCAGGCGCTACGACAACAATGCGATATCGCGGGTGCGGATAGGCGATCACGTCGGGATCGGGTGCCTCGAATGGGCGGCCGTTCTGGAAAAGCATCAGGCCGACGATCTCGATAGGCTGCTCGAGGAGATATAGGCAGGCCTGTGGCCGACCGGCAAAGCCGGCGGCCGACGTTGGGAGAGGATTGCATGACGGTCGACAATTGGTTGCTTCACGATACGCCGTCGAAGCGTTTTCCGGTTTATACCCGCTCCAACGCGGCGGAGGTGATGGGCGCGCCCGTGTCCCCGCTCGGCTGGTCGTACGTCTGGTACGACGCCTTCGGCCCGGGAACCGTCCGCGGGTACGTCGACCTTGGCGGCTTCGACTCCGACGAGTTTTCGGGACCCGAGGACGCCTACGGGGTCTTCGGCGGTTATTTCTACCTCAACATTTCGGTGATGTTCGTCGAGATGGAGCGGCTGATGCCGGGCGGCGCCGCGCGCATGGCGGCGATGTTCGACAGCGGCCCGGGCATGCCGGCGCATGTTCCCGAGGACTGGCATTACAATCCTGCGAACAGCGCGCGCATCGCCGCCAACGTCGGCCGGTTCATGGCCGGCGAGGTGCATCCGGATCTCGACCGCCTGCACGACGCCGCGATCTCGCTGCGCGCCGCGCGGCCCGACCTCGAGGCGGCCGCGTCCGAAACCATTCTTGCGGGGCTGCGATCGATCACCCCGCTCCTCGACCGCGCCGGCTGCATCCATGTGCAGGTCGGTCAGGCGGGCATGATGGCGCTCGGGCAGCTGGCGGAGCTTCTCGGCGCGATTGGCCGGCCGGACGACATCGCGCGGCTGGGCACGGGGATCGGCGATGTCGAGTCCGCCGATATCGCCAGGCAACTCTGGACCATCAGCCGGCTGGTACGCCAATCCGGGCCGCTGACGGCTGCATTCTCGGCGGGTGTCGAAGATGTTCTCGCCCGCATCGAGGATCCGCGGTTTCTCGAACTCTTCGATCGCTTCCTATACGATCATGGCGCGCGTGCCGCGAATGAATGGGATCTCATCTACGATACCTACGAGACGGCTCCGCAGACCGCTCTTGCGTTGATAGAGGCCATGGCGAAGCAGGGCGACGAGGCGGATCCGGACGCCGCGCTCCGGCGTAACGCGGTGCTCCGCCAGGAATGCCTCGCCGACATCCGCGCGAAATTTCCGGCGGAGGCCGACGCCATCGGGAATGCCGCGCAGGCGCTTGCCACCTGGTTCGTCGCGCGCGAGCGGTCCAAGAATATGTGCGTCCGGCTGGTGCACGAAGCCCGCATGGGCTGCGAGGCGCTCGCCGCGCGGGGGCTGCTTTCCGGCGCGCTTGACGATCGGCGGCATTTCTACATGCTGCTTTCGGGCGAACTCGATGCCTGGGTCGCAGATCCCGCCGCCTTCGCGGACACGCTTCGCCAGCGTTATGCCGACTACCGCGCACTCGACGCGCTCGAACCGCCCTTCTTCGTCAACGGCGAATGCCCTCCCCTTGCAGAGTGGCCGCCGCGCGTGGTGCGCGACATCGCCGCGGCGAGCGGCGGCGAGCGGCTGACCGGGGTTGCCTGTTCGCCCGGACAGGTGACCGGCCGGGCGCGGATCATTCTGGATCCGTCCGATCCCGGAGCGCTCGAGCCCGACGAAATCCTCGTGACGACGAATACCAATCCGAGCTGGACGCCGCTCTTCCTGGTGGCGGGCGCGGTCGTAACCGAGTTCGGGCTGTTCAACAGCCACGCCAGCATCGTCTCGCGCGAACTCGGAATCCCCTGCGTGGCGTCCGTCGACGGCGCGACCGAGCGGATCCGCGACGGAATGCTCGTTTCGGTGGATGGCGCGGCCGGTACCATCGACATTCTGGAGGGCGCGGCCTGATGACGGCGATCGCCGACGCCATCGTCTCCGCCGGCACATATGCCGACCCGGCGGCGATGGACGCCCTGTTCGCGCAGCTGCGCCGCGACGATCCGGTGCACCGGGTCGAGCATCCCGAATACCGGCCTTTCTGGGCAGTCACGAAATTTGCCGACATCCAGGAGGTCGAGCGGCAGGCCGATATTTTCCTGAACGCCCCGCGGACATTCTTGCGGACGCTCGCCTATGAAGAGCGCGCGCGGGCGGCAACGGGCGGCAACCCGGCGCTCCTCCGCAGCCTGGTCTTCATGGATGCGCCCGATCACGCCCGATACCGAAAGCTCACGCAGGCGTGGTTCATGCCGGGGCGTATCCGGGTGCTCGAGGAAGAGTTTCGCGCGCTGGCCAACGAAGTCATCGATGAAATGGCCGACCGCGGAGGAAGCTGCGATTTTGCGACCGAGGTCGCGCCCTATTATCCGGTGCGCGTCATCATGCGCATCCTCGGCGTGCCGCGGTCCGACGAAGCGTTGATCCTGCAACTCACGCAGGAAATCTTCGGATCGGACGATCCCGACGTGCAGGCATCACGCACGACCGCGGCGAGCCTCGCCGATACGGTGAAGGTCTTCTCCGACTATTTTCGCGATCTGACTGCCGACCGGCGGCGCCATCCCGCGGATGACCTTGCGACCCTGTTCGCCCGGGCCGAGATCGACGGGCGGCCGATGGCCGACCATGAAAGCATATCCTATTATATTCTCGTGGCGACCGCCGGCCATGACACGACGAGTTCGAGCACCGCGGGCGGCCTGCTTGCACTCATCCAGCATCCCGACGAACTGCGACGCCTGCGCGCCGATCCGTCGCTTCTCCCGACGGCGATCGACGAAATGGTCCGCTGGGTTTCGCCGGTCCGGCATTTCTTCCGCACCGCCACAAGGGATTATGATCTTCGCGGCCGGTCCGTCAAAGCCGGCGACAGCCTGATGATGTGCTACCCCAGTGCGAACCGGGACGAGGAGATCTTCGACGATCCCTTCGCCTTTCGCGCCGGTCGTCCGATGAACGGGCATATCGCCTTCGGCTACGGCCCGCACCTGTGCCTCGGCATGCACATGGCGCGCATGGAAATGCGGATCTTCTATGAAGAACTGCTCCGCCGCGTCGCCGATGTCGGGCTTGCCGGCGATCCGGCGTGGCTCGCCTCGACCAATGTCGGCGGACTGAAGCGTCTGCCCATTCATTTCAGGATGGCTTGAGGACGGACCGGATGAGGGATGACACGGATTTTCAGGGAAGAAATGTGCTCGTCGTCGGCGGCTCGAGCGGGATCGGAAACGGGATCGCCCACGGCTTTCGCGCGCGCGGGGCAATGGTCCATGTCTGGGGGACGCGAGCGTCGGCGTCCGATTATGACGCTTCCGACGGATCCGACCTGACCGGGCTCGGCTACACTTGCGTCGACGTCGGCGACCCCGAGGCGATCGAAGCGGCACCCCTGCCGTTCGGAAAGCTCGATGTTCTCGTGCTCTGTCAGGGGACGGTCGTCTACAAGCGCGGCGAGTTCGAGCGCGAAGGCTGGGACCGCGTGATGGCCGTCAATCTGGACAGCCTGATGCATTGCGCGCGCAAATTCCGCGGTCAATTGTCGGCAAGCGGCGGCTCGATCATCGTCGTCAGTTCCATTTCGGGCCTTCGCGGAAACATCGGAAATCCCGCCTATGCCGCCTCGAAAGCGGGGGCGATCAGCCTGACCAGGACGCTCGGGCAGGCTTTCGCCGCCGACGGCATACGCGTCAACGGCCTCGCGCCGGGACTTGTGGATACGAAGCTCACAAAGGCGACCACGCAAAATCCCGATCGGCTGGCGGCCCGTATCTCCGCGATTCCGCAGCGGCGTATGGGTACGGCCGACGATATGGCGGGAGCGGCGGTCTTTCTCGCTTCCCCGCTCGCCTCCTATGTGACCGGGCACACGCTCGTCGTCGACGGGGGATTGTCGGTCTGAGAGCGCGCACACATCGACGACGCCCGGCCTCTGGATAGCCGGGCGTGCGACCATAGCCGCCATACTCAAGCTGCCGGCCCCGAAAGCGCGAATCGAAGATGACGCCCCCGACGGGTGCCGTTTTCGGCCTTCCATGTTCCTGATGGTGACCCCTACGGGAATCGAACCCGTGTTTCAGCCGTGAGAGGGCCGCGTCCTGACCGCTAGACGAAGGGGCCTTGGGGTCGGTGCTGCCCGGAAGCGTGCGGGCCGACCGCCCGCCCAAATCGCTCCCTGACCGATGGTGACCCCTACGGGACTCGAACCCGTGTTTTCGCCGTGAAAGGGCGACGTCCTAGACCGCTAGACGAAGGGGCCGTCTGATCGGTGAAGCGGCGCATTAGACGCGCATATCGGTGCGGTCAAGGCCTGTCCCGACTCTTTTCAATCGGGGCGGAAATGGCAAACCGCCTGCAGCTTGTTGCCTTCGGGATCGCGGACATAGGCGCCGTAATAATCGGGATGATAATGCGGACGCAGGCCGGGGGCTCCTTCGTCGCTGCCGCCATGGGCAAGCGCCGCGGCATGAAACGCATCGACCGCTCTCCGGTCGGCGGCGACAAAGGCGATGTGCGTCCCGTTCCCGGCCGTTGCGGGCAAGCCGTCAAAGGCGGGACCGATGAACAGTTTTGCGCCGGTGGGCGCGCCATAGCCCTTGCCGCGGTCGTACCGGATCAGCTCGGTGTGGCCCAGCACCGCCATGATCGCATCGTAAAAAGGCTCGGCGCGCGCGAAATCGTCGATACCGATCGTGACATGGCTGAACATCGCCTTCTCCTCAATCGGCCCAGGCCGCATCTTCGAGGTGCAACTCGGCCGCGGGACGGCTGCCCCAATCGTCGCGTTTCGCGCGCCCCGCGAGCCACAGCTTGCGCCCGCGCGCGTTCAGCAGCGTTTGCCCCAGCTCGGTCTCGGCGGCGCGGAACGCGATCGCCTTGAAGCGCGCCCCATCGTCGCCCGACACGATCAGCCGCAAATGGTCGGTGCCGACGATCCCCGACTCGACGATTCGCACCGGCCCCGTCGCGACACGCGGCGCGGGCCAGCCGGCGCCATAGGGTCCGGCGCTTTCGATCGCGTCGCACCACAAAGGCGAAATGCCGCGCGGCGCGAGTACGGCATCGATCAGCAGCGACTTGTCGCCGCTCGCACGCTCGACATCGGCGGCGAGCCGGTCGTTGAGGAAGGCGCCGAGCGCGTCGACCTTGTCCCGCTCGACCGTCAGACCCGCCGCCATCGCATGGCCGCCGCCCGCGATCAGCAGTCCGGTTTCCTTCGCGGCGAGGATCGCGGCGCCCAGATCGACGCCGCTGATCGAGCGGCCCGATCCCTTGCCGATCCCGTCTTCGTCGACCGCGATCACGATCGCCGGGCGGTGGAGCTTCTCTTTCAGCCGCCCCGCGACGATCCCGATCACGCCCGGGTGCCAGCCCTCGCCAGCGACGATCGCGACCGGCGCATTGCCGCACGCCGCGCTCGCGGCAATCGCTTCGTCGAGCACCCCCGCCTCGATCGCGCGCCGCTCTTCGTTCAGCCTGTTGAGCTCGACCGCGATGTCGGCGGCCTCCTGCGGATCGTTCGTCGTCAGCAGTCGCACGCCAAGGTCGGACTTGCCGACGCGCCCGCCGGCGTTGATCCGCGGCCCCAGCGCAAAGCCCATGTCGCTCGCGGTCGGCGCCCTGGTCAGCCGCGCCGCGTCCATCAGCGCCGCCATGCCGATATTGCCGCGCTTCGCCATGACCTTGAGGCCCTGCGTCACCAGCGCACGGTTGAAGCCTGTCAGCCGCGCGACGTCGGCGACGGTGCCCAATGCGACGAGGTCGAGCAGCTCGATCAGCGCCGGCTCGGGCCGGCTGTCGAACCATCCGCGCGCGCGCAGCGTGCGGAGCAGCGCCGCGCCGAGCAGGAAGGCAACTCCGACCGCGGCCAGATTGCCGTGGATCGCGGCGTCCGCCTCCTCGTCGAGCCGGTTCGGGTTCACCAGCGCCAGCGCCGCGGGAAGCGTGGTCGCGCACTGGTGATGGTCGACGACGATCACCTCGACCCCCGCGGCATTGGCCTCTGCGATCGCGTCGAACGCCTGCGCGCCGCAATCGACCGTGACGACCAGCTTCGATCCTGCTTCGCCGATCTTCACCAGCGCCGCGCCCGAGGGGCCATAGCCCTCCATCAGCCGGTCGGGGATGTACGCGCCGACGGGCACATCGAGCGCGCGGAGCAGGCGGACGAGCAAGGCCGCCGAGGTTGCCCCGTCGACGTCGTAATCGCCGAAGATCGTCACCGCCTCGCGCTTCTCGACCGCATCGGCGAGCCGCGCGGCGGCAGCGTCCATGTCGCGGAACAGCGAGGGGTCGGGCATGAAGCCGCGCAGCGTCGGTGCGCGGTGGCGCTCCAGATCGTCGCGCACCACCCCGCGCGCGAGCAGCAATTGCGTCACCAGATCGTCGGGCGCCAGATTCTCGGCGCTCGTCCGCCGCCAGTGCCACGGCTGGCCGAGGATCGAGCGCGTGATGCCGAGCGCGGCGCCTGACGACTCCGGGGTCATGCGGGCAGCGCCTTGGCAAGGATGCGCAGGCGCAGGTCCTTCGCGACGTCGAGCGGGATTGCCGGGATTTCGTGGCTGGCGAGGCTGCTTCCGCCGGGAACGCCGAAGACGAGCGTTGCGAGACCCAACGGACGCTGGATGAAATCGGTCTTCAGGTCGACGCTCTGTACCGACGCGTGCGGCAACAGTGTCGTCTTGGGCTTCCAGAAGCCGCGACGGATCGCGACCATGTCGCCAAGGTCGGTCCAGTGGTGGAAACGCGCACTCACCGTCGTGACCAACGCGATCAGCAGCGCCGATCCGACCGCGAGCCAGCCGATCGGCTGGCCGAAGAATATGGCAAGGCTTCCGCCAAGCGCCGCGCACGTCGCGCCGATATAGCCGCCGACCGCGACGATCCGATGGCTGTGCTGCCAGCGCTCGCTTGCGCCGGGACGGCGGATCGCGACCTCGTCCAGCACCGGGTCGATCTCTTCCAGCTTGCCGAAGGGAACGACCTGATGGTCCTTCTCCTTCTCGCCGTCGCTCGCCAGGCTCTGCAGCCGCAGTTCGTGCCAGCCGAAGCGTTTGCGGAACCAGCCGGTGACGAGGATTGCGGCCTGCACGCGCTTCACCGGCACCGCGACGTCGGTGCGCGTCGTCAGCCCGCGGGTGCGGCGCAGCGCGCGCGGTTCGCGCGTCAGCCGGAATCCCCAGTTCGCGAAGACCATCGTCGCGATCCCGCTTGCAAAGCCGATGAACAGCAGCGAGACCGCGGCGCCGATCCCCGCGATCCAGCGATGCGCGAGCAGCCAGGTGTCGAGCCCGTAGCCCTCGGCGATGTCGATCCAGTCCATCGGGTTGAAGACGTTGAAGTCGAACGGCAGTAGATTGTCGAAGAACTGCATCGCGCCGCCGACGATCGCGAGCGCGGCGAGCGAGAAGTTGAAGAGGCCCGCGACCAGCAGCCGGCGCGGGCCCATCGCGAAGAGCAGCCGGTCCTCGGTGGACGCTGCCCCGGTTTCCTCGCCGGCCTCGGGCGCATCGGCGGCGACCGGCGTCGCGGCGACCGGCGCGCTGCGATGCGCGCGGATCGTCGTGCGCAGCGCCTGCGCCGCCTCAAGACCGATCGCGTCGAGGCTCGCGTCATTCTCCTTGCCGCCCGCGCCGGTCTCGAATCCGACCTTGGCGATTCCGAGCGCGCGCGCGACGATCCCCTGCTCGATGCTGACGTCCTGGATGCGGTCGAACGGGATGGTGCGGTGCTGGCGCGACAGCACCCCGCTTTCGATCACCACCGCGTCGGCGCCGACCGCAAAGCGGAAACGCAGCCAGCCGAGCCACGCAAAGGCGAGCGAGATGCCGATAAATGCCAGCAGCGCGGGCACGACGAGCCACCAGCGCCCGGTAAAGCCCAGCGCCGCGACCGCAGGAAGGAACTGGAGCGAGCGCGGCCCGAGCCGGACGATCGACAGCGCGAGCGTCGCGGGATGCAGCCGCTGCCACTCGGCTTCAGGCACGGCCTCGTCGCTCATGCGAAGTCGGTCTGGATATGCCGGCGGATCGTCTCGCGCATCGCGGCGGCAAGGTCGCTGTGCAGGCCGGGCAGCGTCACCGTGCTGTTGTGCGTGCCCGAGGTGTGGACGACCAGATGCGACAGCCCGAACATCCGCTCGACCGGTCCTTGTCCGACGTCGATATGCTGGACGCGCACGAAGGGGACGATCGTGTCGGTGCGGAACAGCCAGCCGCGCGCGACGCGGAGCTGTCCCTCGCCGATTCTGTACCCCCAGCGCGCGACGCGGCGGGCGGGCAGGGTGACGACGCCAAGGATCGCGAACAGCCATGCTGCGGTCGTCAGCAGCCCGTACGGGCCCCCGATCTGCGGCATCACCAGCCAGTCGGCGACGCTCGCGCCGATCGCGAGCGGAATCAGGTTGAGCGCGGTCGTGATCCGCACGACATGGGCATAGGCGGGGTCGACGGGATCGAGCCCCTCGACAGCGTTGAGCGCATCGTGCGCGAAGGGGTCGGTGGGCGCGGCTTGCGTGTCGGTCATGATCCTCCGTTAGTCGTTCCTGCCGTTACGGCACAACCACATTGAAGCGCGGGTCCTGCGGTGGGTGCAGCGCGAACCAGCTCAGGAACGCCATCCGGTCGCCGTCGATCCTGATCGCGCCCGACTGCATCAGCGCCGGAAACTGCGCCTGCCCCAGCATCACATCGTCGAGCGTCTTGCGGTCGATGGTGATCGTCGCAGTCGGCGCCGTGTCGGTTACGCCATAGCGCGGGAACTCGACCCCGCCGCGGACGACGATCGACACCGCCTCCTTGCTGTCGGGCAGCACGAACTGGAAGGTGCTTGTGAGGCCCGCGCCTTTCGCCGCATCGAAGCGCGTCGCCAGCGCGTCGAAGAAGACCGCGGTCGGAATCGCGCTCACGAAACTGCGGCTCTGCCCGTTGCCCGAGGTGCTTTCGACCGCCTTGCCGCGCAGGCTCGCCGCGGCGGCGAGATAATAGTTCCGCCACGCGCCGGACTCCGCCTGATACCCCATTTGGTCGTAAGCCGACGCCAGCGCCGCGCGCGCCGCTTCGTTGCCCGGCTCGGCAAAGACCAGCTTGTTGAGCAGCTCGGCCGCCCAGCGATAGTCGCCCGCCCTGATCGCCTCCCTGCCCGCCGCGAGCAATTTGTCCGCCCCGCCCGCCAGCGCGACATATTTGACCGCCGATTGCTCGGGCGGCAGCGGGTTGAAATTCGCCGGATTGCCGTCCCACCAGCCGAAATAGCGCTGATACACCGCCTTCATGTCGTGGTTGAGCGTGCCATAATAGCCGCGCGTCCCGAAATCCTTGCCCTGCACCGGCGCTTCGGCGGTCTGGTCGGCCAGCTCGTGCAAGGTCGCGCCCTTGTTGGCGAGGAACAGCGTCCGGTCATGCACATAGCGGTACGCGTCGCGCTGGTTCGTCAGCAGCTCGCTCACCTCGCCCGTCCCCCACGTCGGCCAGTGGTGCGACGCCATCGCGACCTCGGCCTTGCCGCCCCATTTCAGCAGCATCGCGTCGATCACCTTCGACCAGTGCAGCGCATCGCGCACCTGCGCCCCGCGCAGCGTCAGCACATTGTGCAGCGTGTGCGTCACGACCTCGGTGGTATGTAAGGCCTTATAGGCGGGGATATAGAAGACGAACTCCGACGGCGCCTCGGTGCTCCCGGCGTCGAGGAAGTCGAACGCCAGCCCGTCGATCGTCAGCGTCCCGCCCTTTTCTGACAGTGTCTCGGTCGGCTCCATATAGCCGATCGTCCCCGACGACAGCTTCGGCCCCAGCCCGGTATCGACCTGTCCCCGCTCGCCCGGCGGCAGGATCGACCCGAACATATAGAGCGCGCGCCGCCCCATCGCGGTGCCCGCGAGGACATTCTCCGACGTCGCTTCCTCGGAGAAGCCGTGCGGCGCGATGATCCGGACCTTGCCCGCCTTGACTTGTTCGGGTGTCACGATCCCGCCGACCCCGCCGAAATGGTCGCTGTGGCTGTGGCTGAAGATCACCGCCCTGATCGGCAGCAGCTTGTCCTTCGCCTCGACGGTATCGACGAACAGCTTCCACCCCGCGGCCGCCGTTTCCTCGGAGAGCAGAGGGTCGACGACGATCCAGCCGCTCTTGCCGCGGATGATCGTCATCACCGAGATGTCATAGCCGCGGACCTGCCAGATCTTGCCCGGCACGACCTCGAACAATCCGTGGACCGCGTCGAGCCGCGCCTGCCGCCACAGCGACGGGTTCACCGTCGCGGGCGCCTCTTTCGCGTCCAGAAACGCATAGGGCCGTCGGTCCCACACCGTCTTGCCATTCTTGTCCGTGATGACGCCGCCCGGAATCTCGGCGAGCTTGCCGCGCAGCACATTGGCCTCGTCGCGCGGGTCGTCCAGCGGCAGGCGTTTTGCGAGTTCGGCCTGTGCGGCGCGTGTCGCATCGCTCGCATCGTCCTGGGCGATGGCGGTCAGCGGCAGGCAGCTGGCAAGCAGCACGGCGGTCAGTCGGCGCATGATGATCTCCCCCTGTATTTCGGGGCAGCTTGCGCCGTGCGGCCATGCTTGGCAAGCATCGGCGCATGACCGACGCGCCGCACCTCCTGATCGTCTGGCACAGCCGCACCGGCGGCAGCGAGGCGCTCGCGCGCGCTGCCGCCGGGGGTGCCGCTACGGCATGCCTGATCGCCGCGCCCGACGTCACGCCGGCCGATCTTCAGGCCGCCGCCGGCTATCTCTTCGTGGCGCCCGAAAATCTCGCCGCGCTGTCGGGCGCGATGAAGGAGATGTTCGACCGCTGCTACTACCCCTGCCTCGGGAAACTCGAGGGCCGCCCCTATGCGACGATCATCTGCGCGGGCTCGGACGGGGAGGGCGCGCAGCGCCAGCTCGACCGCATCGCGACCGGCTGGCGGCTGAAGCGCGTCGCCGATCCGGTCATTGTGAACACCGCCGCCCAAAGCCCAGAAGCGATCCTCGCGCCCAAGACGATCCCGGAAACTCGCCTTGCCGAAGCGCGCGATCTTGGCGCGGCGCTGGCAGAGGGATTGGCGTCGGGGATATTCTGACCGGCCGCCCGGGGGCCGGTCACGTCCCGCCGGTGAGCCAAAAATAACGGTTTTCCGCCATGGCTTTACCGATATGCCGTGCAATTCCGCCGACGACCCGCGCAACTTTCAACATTGCCGAGAGTATCCTTGTGCCAGAAAGGGCCACGTAATGCGGGCCCTCCTGATCCTGTTGGAGGAGTAGCGTATGGGTGCCGTTTCCAAAAAATCGAGACTATTGCTGATCGCCGCGATGTTCGCCGGCGCCGCGACGAGCGGCCTTGCCGCGCAGGAGCAGGGGCAGGAACAGGACGCGTCGGGCGGCGAAGTCATGACCACCGTTTATGGCCAGATTCCGTCGGCGTCGGAGATGACCAAGGGACCGAAGATCGAAGGCATTATCTCGGCCCGCACCGAAAGCCGGATGCAGGTCACGACGGCCGACGGCAGCAATCAGATCATCGCGCTGATCCCCGAAACGCGCGTCAAGGGCGCTGGCGGTTTCCTGGGTCTGGGCAGCAGCAAGCTGGCTGCGGATTCGCTGCTGAACGGCTTGCCCGTCACCGTCGAGACGCTGCAGTGGAGTGGCGGCCTCGCAGCCGGGCAAGTCGCGCTCAAGACCAAGGATCTGCGCACCGCGAACATGATCCGCACCGGAACCGACCAGCGCTTCGCCGAGCAGACGGCGGCGACCGAGGCGCTGCGCGGCCGCGTCGGCGACATCGACCAATATAATGTCAAGGCGACGACCAACGTCAATTTCGACACCGGCAAGGCGGTGCTCTCCGAACAGGCGAAGGCGGACCTGTGCGCCGCGGCGAGCCAGGCGAGCAGCACCGACAACGCCCTGTTGCTCGTCGTGGGCTATACCGATTCGACCGGTAGCCAGGAGTTCAACCAGGAACTCAGCGAAAAGCGTGCGACCCGCGTGGTCAATTATCTGCAGCAGTCGTGCGGATGGAAGCCCTATCGCATGCTGACCCCGACCGGGATGGCCGAAGCCGACCCCGCCGCGGACAACAGCACGCCCGAGGGCAAGGCGCAGAATCGCCGCGTTGCGGTGAACATTCTGGTCAGCAAGGCCGTCGACGGCCTGTAAGAACGCACGGGGCGGGCTTGCCCGCCCCGGCTTCGCATACCGTTATCCGGCCGCCGGCGCGTCCGCGACCGGTTCCGGCGTCAGAAATCCCTGCCGGCACACCGGATCCACGTCGCCGGCAATACAATCGGACCACCGGTACAATTGCCCGATCTCGACGAGCGGACCTTCGCTTCCGCCGCCTCCCATGCCGATATGGCGCTTTCCCGAAATCGTACCGACGATTGTGACGTTGGTATTTTCATGGACGAGCAGGGGCGCATAGCCGCCCGCGGTGCAGGCTACAAAGGCCTGGTAGGTCGGGTCAGGAGCCCAGCGAGGCTCGGCATTGTCGCCGCTGCGGGCATAAAGGATCGTCAGGCAGGTGCCTTGCTCCGACGGGCTGATGCCATAGACAGCTCCGGCCCAGCGTATGCGCTGTCCGATCCGGTTCGCATCCATCGCCTCGTCGGGGCTCAGCGGCGCGACGTCTGCCGCTTTCAGCGCTTCAAGATCAGCCAGCATCCTGCCGGCTTCGGCGGCCCTGTCCTGCACGGGTCCGGACGCGAGGGCCGGTGACGGTCCCGCCAGCGCACAGAAAAGCAGAAAGCCCGCCTTTGCGCCCGGGGACGGAAACCGGCTGCCTTTCATGACAATCTATTCGGCTGCCGGCGCGCTTGCCCGGTTCTGCAGGATTTCGGTTCGCCGTTCGTCCAGCACGACGATGCGCTGGCGCATCACACGCGTCATGCACGCCTCGTCGGGGCAGGCATCGCGCACCGACAGCCGCCAGGCGCGCTGTTCCGTCGCCAGCAGTTCGCGCCGCTTCACCGCCACGTTGAACAGCTGGCGATAGGCGCGCGCCATCTCGCGGTCGAGCGCCGCCAGTTCGTCGCTCGCACAGATCAGCTTTTCCGAATTGGTCCCGGCCTTGTCGCAGTTGAAGGTCGGCGGAATCTTCGCACGCGCGGTGGCGGGCCCCGCGGTATCGGCCGGTGCGGCCGTGTCCGGTCCGGCGTCGGGCAGCGGAGCCGCGGGCGAGGCGGCTTGCGTGTCCGGTCCGGCCGATGCGGGCGGCGCGGCAGCGCCGGTGCCCGGAGCGGCCGTCGCCGCGACGGGCGCATCGGTTGCGGCCGCGACCTCGGCCTTGGGGGTGTCGCCGCCGCGCATGAACAGCATCGCGGCGAGCACGGCTACTGCAAGGCCGAGGCCGACCATGATCAGCGTCCGGACCGATACGCTGGCCGGAGCAGCGGCGGGCGCCTCGGCCGCCTGCGACAGGATCGCGGCGTGCAGATCGTCGGCTGCGGCGGTTACCGAAGGCGAAGGGGCGGGTGCCGGCGCTGCCGGCGCTGCATCGGCGGGCGGCGTCAATCCCGCCAGCTGGTGCGCTTTCGCGGCGATCCGCGCGATCGAATCGTCGCGCTTTTCCAGCCAGTCGATCCACTGTGCGCTCGCCAGATGATAGGCGAGGTCGTCGGGAACGATCTCTTCCAGCCGCAAGGGTATAATGGCCTTATGCGCGCTATCGGCCAGGATCAGCTCGCGCTTCACATGCGGGCTCTTGTCCGAATGGCTGCAGAAAAGCAGCAGGACGCCCGCGCAGTCGCGGATCGCCTTCATGATCGCGGTATCGAAGGCCTCGCCCGGTCCGACGTCGCGCGGAGCGATCCAGCAATCGACACCGTGTCGCGCCAGCGCCTTTTCGACGTGGAGCGCGACCTCGTACTTGCTCGAATGATGGCTGACGAACAGCTTCGGACGCTTCGGCTCTTCCATTCCGCTTCCCCCTTTGCGGTCAAGACGATGGCACAGCTCGCGCTATATTCAAGCGCTCCGATGCTCGCCCTTGACCCAGCGCACGGTGCCTGACGACGCGCGCATCACGACGGTCTCGGTCGTCATCACGCCGTCGCGGCGGCGCTTGACCCCGCGCAGCAGCGACCCGTCGGTAACGCCCGTCGCGGCGAAGATCACGTCGCCCTTGGCAAGATCCTCGAGGTCATAGACGCGGTCGAGGTCCTCGATGCCCCATTTCTTCGCGCGCAGCCGCTCGTCGTCGTTGCGGAACAGCAGCCGGCCCTTGAACTGGCCGCCGACGCAGCGCAGCGCCGCCGCGGCAAGCACGCCTTCGGGCGCGCCGCCCGACCCCATATAGATGTCGACATTGGTTTCGGGATTGGTCGTCGCGATCACCCCGGCGACGTCGCCGTCGGGGATCAGCGCGACGCCGCAGCCGATCTCGCGCAGCTCGGCGATGATTGCCTCGTGGCGCGGACGGTCGAGCACGCAGACGATGATCTGTTCGGGCGGGCAGCCCTTTTCGCGCGACACCGCCTCGACATTCTCGCGGACGCTGTTGTTGAAATTGACGATGTCGGGCGAATAGCCGGGACCGACCGCGAGCTTGTCCATATAGACGTCGGGGGCGTGGAGCAGGCAGCCTTCCTCGGCGATCGCGAGCACCGCGAGCGCGTTGGGGCCGGCCTTGGCCGTGATCGTCGTGCCTTCCAGCGGGTCGACCGCGATGTCGATCTTCGGACCCTTGCCCGGCGCATTGCCGACCTTCTCGCCGATATAGAGCATCGGCGCCTCGTCGCGCTCGCCCTCGCCGATGACGATCGTGCCGTCCATATAGAGCGTGTTGAACGAATTGCGCATCGCCTCGACGGCGGCGGCGTCGGCGGCCTTTTCGTCGCCGCGTCCGATCAGCTTTGCGGCGGCGATCGCCGCAGCTTCGGTGACGCGGACCATTTCGAGCACGAGCACCCGGTCCAGATTGCTGCCGCTGCTATTCGTCATCGCCCTGACTCTCCGTCTTTACTTGTTCTGCCGCATGGGCATGGTGGGCGCCATATGGTCGCCCGCGCCGCTTGTCGAGAATGCTTCGCCCGATTCGGGGCCGCTTTTGCGGCTTTGTGCGTCATGGGGATGACGGTCGTTCCGGCGGGCGCGCAGATGATCGGGCCGCCGGCGTCCAAGCCGGCAAAGTCCGCCGCCGACACCGCAATCGACAATTCAAAGGAACTGACCGACCCGGTCAAGCGCTGCAAACCCGCTGCGGACGGGTCGATCACCGTATGCGGCAGCGATACCGAGCGCCACCGCCTGTCGCCCGAACTGCGCGCGATCGCACGCGAGGGACGCGAGGCGCCGCCGAAGCTGCCGCGCGCGGAGGCGAAGGCGATGAGCCTCGACAAGCTGCCCTATAACTGGATGTCGATCGGCGGCCGGATGAAGCGCGGTCCGGAATATAACGAGCTTTATGAAAAGGTTAAGCGCGAGACCGACCCCGAAACCGGGACTCCGGCCCCGCCCGAAGACGAAGAGCCCTAGGCGAAGATTTCGGCCGGCCCCGCGGCCGGTCGCGCCGAACGCAGGAAGCCCGCGGCGAACAATATCTGCCCCAGAAAATAGGCTGCGAACAGCAGCACCCAGCCGAAACTCATCGCGGTTTCAAGGACGGTACCCGGCGCCTGTGCATTGTTCCAGATTACTGCGCCGTGCAGCAGGACAAGGCCGCCGAAGGCTGCCGCGACGATCAGGCCATAGACGAAGTAGAAGGCGAAGAGCCGCCCCTGTGCCTCACGCGTCAGCCGCCATGATTCGGCCATCGCCGAAAAGGGCTCCAGCCGGTTCCCCGCGCCCATGATCGCGCCGGTCAGGCACAGCCGCGCGCCGATCCATGTGCCGAACAGCGAGAGCGCCAGCCGGTATGCGGCGCTGACCGCGCCGCCGCCCAGGCTGTTCCACTCGGCGATCCCGATCGTCGTCATGATCGGCAGCACGGCGAGGAGGCCGGTGCCGACATAGACGATGATATTGGCGACCAGAAAGCCCGCGCCGGCGACCATCCCGTACATGATCTCGGAGACATAGCCCTCGCGGATTTCGGCAAGCAGCGCGTTCCACGCCGCGAGCATCGCCCCCGCCGCGACCACCGCGACGATGCCGAGCAGATAGAGCGGCCCCGCGATCGAGCCGCTGACATAGGCGGCATACGGCGAGACGATCATCGACATGACCGTGCGCAGGTTGAAGATCGGCTCGCTCGACAGCAGCAGGAAGGGGAAGACGACCCCCATCACCACATAGGCGGCGAGCGCCCCCTTGTGCTCGCCCGCCAGCGCCCGCGCCTCGGCGAGCCCGCCCCTGATCTGGATGTCCATGCGATCCCCCGTTTCCCCTGTCCGCAGGGGTAACAGCGCGATTCGCGATTTCAAGCGCGGCTTTTAAAGCGCGAGGATCGGCATGTGCATCGGCGTGCCGACGACATGGTCCGAAGCGGCAAGAATGCCCAGCGCCGCCGCGACCGCGCGCGCCGGCCCCTCGTGCGTGACGATCGCGATCACCACGCCTTGTTCCTCGTCGGTGCCGCGCTGGATGAAGCTTTCGATCGACACGCCCGCATCGCGCATCGCGGTCGCGATCTCGGCGAGCACGCCGATCCGGTCCTCGACGATCAGGCGGACATAATGCTTGCCGACCCGCGCGCCGGCGTCGGCGGCCGGCGCGGCGTCGAGCGCGTCGACCGGCATCGCGAAGGCGGGGCCATATTCGTCGCGCGCGATATCGATGATGTCGGCGACGATCGCCGACGCCGTCGGTCCCGCGCCCGCGCCCGCGCCCTCGAAGAACAGGCGGCCGACGAAATTGCCCTCGGCGACGACGGCATTGAGCGCGCCCGGAACATAGGCGAGCGGATGGTCGGCCGGCACGAGGCACGGCTGGACATGCTGATAGAGTCCGCTTCCGTCGCGCTCGGCCATGCCGATCAGGCGGACGCGGTGGCCCAGCGCTTCGGCCTCGCGAATGTCGGCGGCGATCAGGTTCCGGATGCCGTTCGCGGTCACCGCATCGATGTCGAGCCGGGTCCCGAAGCACAGCGCGGCGAGAATCGACAGCTTGTGCGCCGCGTCGATCCCGTCGACGTCGAAGGTCGGATCGGCCTCGGCATAGCCCTCGGCCTGCGCCGCGGCGAGCGCGTCGGCGAAGCTCGCGCCGTTCCGCTCCATCTGCGTCAGGATATAATTGCAGGTGCCGTTGAGGATGCCATAGACGCGCGCGATCTGGTTCGCCGACGCGCCCTCGCGGATCGCCTTGATCACGGGAATGCCGCCCGCGACCGCCGCTTCATATTTGAGCGGCGTGTCGCGTTCCTCGGCGATCCGCGCGAGATCGAGCCCGTGATGCGCGATCATCGCCTTGTTCGCGGTGACCAGCGCCTTGCCCGCAGTCAGCGCCTGCCGCGCGAGCGTCAGCGCCATGCCGTCGGCGCCGCCGATCATCTCGACGACCACGTCGACGTCGCCCGCGGTCACCAGCGCGCCGAGATCGTCTTCCCAGCGATAGGGCGACAGGTCGACGCCGCGGTCCTTGTGCCGGTCGCGCGCCGACAGCGCGACGATCTCGACCGCGCGCCCCGCGCGGCGCGCGATCAGGTCGCGGTTCGCTTCGAGCAGCCTGACGACGCCGCCGCCCACGACGCCGATCCCGGCAAGCGCGACGCGCAGCGGCGGGCGGAGGGCGGCAGGGGCAGGCGCAGGCGACATCGGGGCACTCCGTCAAAATGCGGAGCCTCGCCCCGCCGATGCGAGCGCCCTATCGGCTTTTCGTCACGAAACAAGCCCGCAAGGCCGGTTTGCCGACCTATTCAGCCCCCCACCGGCGGCGTCCGCGTCCGCGTGCATTCGCCGAGCGCGCCGAGCACCACGGCATAGTCCGACGCCGCCTTCTTGCGATCCTCGGGTGCGGTGCCGCCGAGCTTGGCGAGCGGCAATGTCCGCGGCAGGCCGCAGGCGAGGCGATACCAGGCGAGCGTATCGCGCGCCGGCACCGCCGCCGATCCGTCGACGATCTCGCCGAAGGCGGCGGCCCAGCGCCGCGACCCGTCGGGCGCCGTCAGGATCGTGATCGACACCGGCTCGCCCGTTTTCGTATCGAGGAACAGCTGAGTCTCGCCTTCGCCCGGCAGCGTGCCGGGGACGTGGAAGCCGTTGGCGATCCCGGTAATCGCGGGCGGCGCCCCGGGTTTGACCAGCTCGGTCAGGATCGCGCGCAGCTTCGCGTCGGTCGCCGGGTCCCACGGCAATTGCGCATCGGGCGAGACCAGCCGGACGCTCGCGGTGTTGCTGCTTCCGGCCGTCGCACCCGCGACGGGGCGCGCAAAGATCAGGACGGGCTGCTTCTTCTTCAGTTTCGGCGGCTTGCCCTTCGCGTCGAGCGGCAGGTCGACCAGATAGTTGATTCGCGCCGCGAGCGGCCCGCCGCCGCGAATCAGCCCGACGACATCGGCTTCGACATAGAGTCGCGCCTGACCCGCCTTGAGCCCGGGTGCCTGTTCGGGCTTGAGCACGGCAGTCTTGTAGATTCTCCCGTGGATCGCCATCGGCGCGATCGTCGCCAGATCGGCAATATCGGCATAGCTATAGGGCGAAGCCGCTGTCACCGGTGTCGGTGCCTGCATTGCCGAAACGCTGGAAAAACCGCCACTTAGCGTGACTAGGCCGACGGCAAGAGCCGGCAGGATCGCGCGCATGATCGAACCACCTTCCATAGTTGAATGCGCCGGAAAGGCGCCAAAACCCCTTCATGGGGAAGCGGACATTAACCGCTGATAAAGGGTTTGCGAACTTGTCGCCACCGCGATAGGACGGGCGACGAAGCGTCCGGCAAGACCAAAATAATAGCCGGCTGCGACGCCGCCGGGTCTGCAGATCGCAACGGATAAAATCCGGGCAATGGGCAACCGAACCCGTCGGTGCGGAATTGGTGTCAGGATGATCTAGCAAGGAGCGTCGTCCCTGAATGGCTTATGGTGATAATGTCGACCCTAAAAACAGGGTAGTGGCAGTTGTCTTGGTGGGCTTGTTAACGGCAGTGCTGGGCTATGGCCTGGTCAACGGCCTGAACATCAGCATCGTCAAGAAACTGGCCGAAAAGTTGGATGTGGTGGACGTCGAAGAGCCGCCGCCGCCGGAGGAGCCGCCGCCGCCGCCGCCGCCGGACAACAAGCTGCCGCCGCCGCCGCCGGTGGTGACGCCGCCGTCGCCGATCCCGCCGCCGGTAACCACGAATACCGTGCAGTCGATCCCGGAGCCGCCGCGCTACGCGCCGCCCCCGACCTATACGCCGCCGGCGCCCCCCGCGCCGCCGTCGACCCCCGACCTCAGCGCTCCGGGCAAGCCGAGGGGCAACCCTGCTCGCTGGGCGACCAACGACGACTATCCGGCGCGGGCCATGCGCGAAGAGCGTGAAGGGACCACGGGCTTCCGTGTGACCTATGACGCTGGCGGCAAGGCAACCGGCTGCGATGTGACGTCGTCGAGCGGCCACCCCGATCTCGATGCCGAGACCTGCAAGCTGATCCTGCGCCGCGCGCGCTTCGATCCGGGCAAGGATCGCAACGGCAACCCGCAGGGCGGCTCTTACAGCAACCGTATCCGCTGGCAGATCCCGCGCTAAGGCGCCGGGGTCTCCACGGACCACACAAGTTTTTTGATCTTTCGTTTTCTGAGAGGGAATAACCGAAATGTTTAATCTGATTGCAAATGCCGCCGCTGCGGCGCCGGCAGCCGCCCACGACGTCGGCCTCAGCCTGATGCCCGCATCGATGTGCGTGAAGGAAGAAGGCCAGAACCCCTACGGCCTCGTCCCCGCACTCTGCGAAGGCGGTATCGTGTCGCAGGTCACCTTCCTCGTCCTGCTGATCATGTTCATCGGCACGCTCTACATCCTCTTCACCAAGCTGTTCGAACAGAACAAGGTGATGAGCCAGGGCAAAGCGGTCGACGCCAATTTCTGGCGCGCCCCGACGCTCGCCGACGGCATGTCGAAGCTCGAAAAGAACAGCGCCTATCGCCAGGTCGTCGAAGACGGTCTGCGCGCCAACGAAGAGCATAACAAGCTGACCGACCCCGTCGAAGCCCACGACTGGATGCACGGCACGCTCGAGCGTTCGCAGAACCACATCAACTCGAAGCTGAACTCGGGCCTCGCGTTCCTCGCGACGGTCGGTTCGACCGCTCCGTTCGTCGGTCTGTTCGGTACCGTTATCGGTATTCTTCGCGCTCTCGTGAAGATCGGTGCATCGGGCCAGGCCTCGATCGACACCGTCGCCGGTCCGGTCGGTGAAGCTCTGATCATGACCGCCATCGGTCTGATCGTGGCGGTTCCCGCGGTGCTCGCGTTCAACTGGCTCCAGAGCCGCAACAAGGCGATCGCCCGCCGTCTGTCGACCTTCTCGAACGACGTTCTCGGCTCGATCATGTCGGGTGGCCAGGTGAAGCCGGTTTCGGCCGCGCCCGCCAAGGCTGCCGCTCCGGCCGCCGCCGCTGCGCCGAAGAAGTAAAGGTCTGCGGCCCCCGCGCGAACATCGCGGGGGCTCGCTGGACGGGACGCGCGCTCCGTGCGCCGTCCCGGTCCATGACAGTAATTTTGTGACAGGATGCTAATCCTATGGCGATGAGTTCAGGCGCAAAGGGCGAAGATGCCCCGATGTCCGACATCAACACGACTCCGCTCGTGGACATCATGCTTGTGTTGCTCATCATCTTCCTCATCACGGTTCCCGTGGTGCTGAAGACGGTGACGCTCAAGCTGCCGGACGTGGTCTTCGAGCCGACGACGACAAAGCCCGAAAACGTGCTTCTGTCGGTCCGCTCGTCGGATACCGACGGCGACGGCGAGCCCAACCCCGAGAGCACGGGTTGCGAAGTCTATTGGGGCCAGACCCCGGTCGATTCGAAGCAGCTGCTCGAAAAGGGTCAGGACAAGCTGAAACAGCTTCTCGAAGATATCGGCGGTCCGCAGAATATCACCGAAGAGAACTTCCCCGAAGTGCACATCCGCGGCGACGTCAACACGCCGTACCAGTGCATCGGCGGTGTGATCTACACGATGCAATATGCCGGCTTCCAGAAGATCGGGTTCATTTCGGAACCGGCTGCTGGCTCGGGCACGCTGGGCCGCCTCTAAGGGGTCGGTCCACTTAGGAATGAAGGAATAATCCTATGGCTATGGCCGTTGGTGATCGGGACGACAATGAACCGATGATGGAAATGAACACGACGCCGCTTATCGACGTCATGCTCGTGCTCCTCATCATGTTCATCATCACCCTCCCGGTCCAGACTCACGCTGTGAAGATCGACCTGCCGATTCCGACCGACGCAAAGAACAACGTCGACCCGGAAAAGAACAAGGTGATGATCGACCCCGCGGGTACGATTACCTGGAACGGCACGCCGATCGATCTGGCGCAGCTCGCGCAATATCTGGAACAGACCAAGGCTCTGCCGGTCGAACCCGAATTGCAGGTGCAGCCCGATCCTTATGCCCGCTATATCGTCGTCGACCGCGTGATGGCCGTCATCAAGCGCAGCGGCGTGGGCAAGCTCGGCTTCGTCGGCAACGAACAATATGCACGCGTCTTCTGATCACTGATCGGATTTGCGTACAGGACAAGGGCTGCGGAGCGATCCGCGGCCCTTTCTCTTTAAGCGCCGAGAGGCGCCCGGCCAGAGCGAACCTCATACCATCTAGAAGCGCATCGATACGGTCATGCCGGCGCCGTCGGTACCGCCCCAGGGAAAGACCTGAATCCGGTCGGTCGCTTTGCGCGTGATGAGAAATCCCGATGCCTCACCGATTGCGGCACCCACGAGTACATCGTGGACATGATGCTTCCTCGCTTCGACGCGGCTCAATCCAACGAACGCGGCGACAAGTTGTGCCGGGACACCGACCTTCCAGCCATACCGGTTCTGAAGCGTCGCCGCGGCCGCGAAGGAGATTGAGGTGTGCCCTGACGGAAAGCTCTTCGTGTCGCTTCCGTCGGGGCGTCGTTCGGGGAACACCTCCTTGAGTCCGTAGGATAGGCCGCCGGCGACCCCGACGCTGGCGCCCGCCTGAAGCGTGCCATCCCAATCGCCCTGCGCCGCGGGAACGCCGAACGCCGCGACGACCAGCGCGTCGCGCGCAAGCGATCCCGCGTCGTCCCAGCTTTTGTCGCTTGCGTGGGCGGGAGCCGCGAACAACAGCATCGCCGCCATGGCCGTTGTCGTCAGGAATCTGTGCATGGCCTTCTCCTGTTCCGGGGCGACTCAGTCCGAGATGACCAATGTGGTCATGCGCGCCGTCCGCGACCCGGTCCTTTCGGCACGCTGTGGCAAGGCAAGGATCAGCGTCGTGATGGCGAGGCCGAGTATCAGCGACGCGCCGGCGCGACTCAGTTCGAGCCCTCCGTGCGCAATGGGCTTGTCGAGAAAATCGCCGATCACTGCGCCGAGCGGACGGGTCAAAATGAAGGCGGCCCAGAACAGTCCCACGCGGCTGATTGACGACCGGTAACAGGCCACCGCGACGAGCACGAGCAGCGCGCCGAATATCATCGCCGAACCCAGATAGCCGAGCGGTCCGTCGGCGACCCAGTCACCCAGCGCCGTACCCAGCGTCTGCGAAAGGGTGATTGTAAGCCAATAACAGAACTCGGCCTTCGGTTCATGTACCGAACCGACCGATATGCTGCCAAGCGCCCGATACCAGATCGACAGCGATGCCAGTACGGCACCCAGCAACAGCAGCGACCCGCCCGGATATCCGATGCCCAGCGATCGCGTCGCAAAATCCGCCATCGTCGTGCCGGCTGTGGTCGAGGCGATGATCGTCGCCCAGTAGAGGAACGGATGGAACTGTTTCGCCCGGATCTGGAACGCGACGAGGAAAGCGAGAAGAACGCCGAAAATACCCGTGCCGACGAGATAGCCGAGGTTCATCGACATGCTGACCGTGTCGCCTGCCGTCTCTCCAAAAGTCGTCGCCAGTATCTTGATCATCCAGAAACCCGTCGTCACGGCGGGCACCTTGGTCATCAGGGCTTTCGGATCGTCAGTCATCGGAGGCAAGGCATGCCCTTTCACACGCGGGGGAGAAAATTTACCGATGGCTAGGCCTGCCGGCCGGTGCCGCCTATAAGCAGGTGCTCAAATCGACCGACATAAGCGGGAGTGCCATGCCGACCGAGCCCCGATCATCGGCACCTCGCCCCAAATTGCCCGCCGCTCGCATGCTGGTTGGTCCGGCCGCGATTGTCGCGTTACAGGGCGTGGCGGCGGTCTATTTCCTCGTCGACGGCGTGGACGATATGGTCGTCGAGGCCAAGCGGGGTTTCAGCATCGGCATGGCGATGGAATGTCTCGTCGCCATTGCGTTGCTCGGCGGTGTGATCATGGGTTCGCGCCACATCCGCCGGATCACCGGAGACCTGCGCCGCAACGAGCGTGCGCTTGCCAGTGCCCGCGGCGCGCTGGCCGACCACATCGCTCTGCGCTTCGACGAGTGGGACCTGACGCCCGGCGAGAGCGATGTTGCGCTCTTCGCCCTCAAAGGCTGCGACGTCGCCGAGATCGCGCGCTTGCGGGGCGCCGCACAAGGGACTGTCCGGTCGCAACTCAGCCAGGTCTATGCCAAGGCCGGCGTCACCAGTCAGGCCATGCTCGTTTCGCTGTTCTTCGACGATCTTCTGGAGACGGGTACCCGGCTCCCGACCGACCAGCCGTAGCATTGGAGCTATTAGCCTTGGAAAGCAGGCCGATCGCGGGCATCATCGCGCCGGATCGAAAACGCCGCCCGCGACGTTATGACCCTGAACCAACCGGAGAAGACATCGATGACCGTCCCCTCACTTGCCCGCTATTCCCTGATCGCGACCACCGCGCTGGCGCTTGCCGGCTGCGCAAGCATGGGCGGCAAGCCGGTCAAGACGCTTCCCGTGGCCGATGCCTCGGCGCAGCTCTATGACGCGCGCGGCGCCGACCGCGGCCGCGCCGATTTCTATCGCGATTCGGACGGCCTGCGGATCGAGCTGGTTGCGCGCGGTTTTGCGCCGGGCACCTATGGCATGCACGTTCACGCCGTCGGCCGCTGCGATGCGCCCGATTTCGCGAGCGCGGGTCCGCACTGGAACCCGACCGGTGCGCAGCACGGCCGCGACAATCCGATGGGCGCGCATCACGGCGATCTCCCGAACCTCGTGATCGACGATGGTGCGATCGGCCGTGCGACGCTGAAACTCGTCGGGACGCGCCTGTCGGGTGACGGTGCGCTGCTCGACGCCGATGGCGCCGCATTCGTGATTCACGCGCAGGCGGACGATCTCAAGACCGATCCCAGCGGCAACAGCGGCGCGCGCGTCGCGTGCGGTGTGATCCAGCTGCCCGCCGAAAAATGAGTCGGTCCGCGGGCGGCGGCGGGCGCTAGATCGCCGCGCCCGCCGCGCGCGCTTCGATCGTCGCCTCGGCCTTCGGTACCGCGCGATAGGCATAGACCAGCAGGGCGAGTGCGATCGGCGCGACGCCGATCAGCGACAGGATCCCGGTGCGCAGGTCGCCAACGGGCTTTCCATCGACCATCGTGCCCGCAAGATCGGAAATCTGCCCCGTCATGTAGGGGCCAAAGGCCAGGCCGACGAGCGTCGTGCCCAGGAAGAATGCCGCCGTGGCCGTGCCGCGCATGCGCGGGAGGACCAGATCCTGCGTGGTCGCCGCCGCGGCCCCGAGCGCCGCAGCGCCGAACATCCCGGCCAGAAAATTCATCACATAGAAAAGGGTCCCGCTCTCGGTCGTATAGCCGATCCAGATGGGAATGATCGGAGCGACGACCCCGAACATGATTACCCAGATCCGGCCTGCCGGATTGCGCGTCCGCAAGGCGTCGGCGATCCGGCCGCCGAGGATCACGCCCAGAAAGCCGGCGAGCGCTGCGTTGGCGCCCAGAACGAACGCCAGTTCCTGCTTGGGCAGGTGCAGCACGGTCTCGGCATAGGGTGCGGCCCAGAATCCCAATGCCCAGGCGACGAGCGACACCAGACTATAGCCGAGCGTCGTGCAGATGAACGCCGGCGTGCCCCAGATCAGCCGAAAAGTGGCGGGGTCGCGCGCCTTGAGCGTGCAGGCCCATGAAAAGACCGCATAATAGCCAAAGGCGATGGCCGACCACTGCGGCAGATTGTGGGTCAGCTCGATCATGAGCCACGCCCCGGCAGCGGCCAGCGCCGCCACCGCAAGGTTGATGGCCAAGGCAACCGGCCCGCGTTCCCACGCGCCCAACAGGGTGAATGGCGGAACGATGCTCGACAGGTCGCCGACGAAGCTGCGGAACGGGGTCGGCGAAACCGGGCTGGCAACGCCGTCCATCGCGCCGCGCGCGGGTTCGCGCAGGGTCGAGACCCACAGCGCGATCAACAGGCCCGGAACCCCGACCGCCAGAAACGCGCCCTGCCAGCCGACGAGGCCGAGCGGGCCGCCGTCCGGCCAGGTCTGGTTCCACACCTGCCCGATCTTCGCGCCGATCAGCAGCGATACGCCGCCACCGATATAAAGCCCCGATGAATAGATCGCGAGCGCGGTGGCGCGCTGGCGTTTGGGAAAATAGTCGGAAATCAGCGAATAGGCGGTCGGGCTCGCGGTCGCCTCGCCGACGCCGACGCCCATGCGGGCGAGCGTCAGGGTCAGCTGGGTTTGTGCGAAGCCCGACAGTGCGGTCATCGCCGACCACAGGGTCAGCCCGATCGTCAGCAGCTTCTTGCGGTTCCAGTTGTCCGCCAGACGGCCGAGCGGAATGCCGAACAGCGCATAAAAGACCGCGAAGGCCGCACCGCCGAGGAAGCCGAGGTCCGCGTCGGTCAGCTTCAGGTCGGCCTTGATGTCCACCGCAAGGATGCTCAGGATCTGCCGGTCGATGAAATTCAGGATATAGACGACGACGAGCACCGACAGGACGTACCAGCTGTATCCCGTCGCTTTCGGCTCGGGAGCCGCGGAAATATCGCTCGCGCTGTCGGCCATCTGGCAACCCTCTCCCTGACCCGTTATCGTTGTCCGCCATGGCTAGCAGAGCCGCCAGCCGGCGCAAGTTGAAAGTCGGTTCAACTTTGGAGTGATGACGGACGATATGCGCGAAGATCGACAAGTTGCGATCCTCTTCCTCTGCCTCGGCAATATCTGCCGCTCGCCGCTTGCCGAAGGCGCCGCCCGCGCGGCCTTCGCCGAAGCTGGAATCGCGGCGCATCTCGATTCGGCGGGCACCGGCGACTGGCATGTCGGCCACCCTCCCGACCTTCGCGCGCAGGCGGAGGCCCGGCGGCGCGGCGCCGACATCTCGGATCTGCGGGCACGCCAGCTTCGTCGGCGCGACTTCTTCGATTTCGACCTGATTCTCGCGGCCGACGAGACGAATCTCGCCGATGCGCTCGCGATCCGCCCTGCCGATGCGACGGCGGAACTGAAACTGATGCTCGATCTGGTGCCCGGCCGCGAAGGCGAGAGCGTCACCGACCCCTATTATGGTACCGACGACGGTTTCGGCGCGACGTGGGACGATGTCGCCGCGGTCGCGGCGTCGCTCGTTGCCCGCTCGAGGGGGTAGCGCGCCACGGGGTGATAGCGCGAACCGCCATGCCCCATCTCGCTTTCGTAGAGCGTGACTTGGTCGAAGGTGAAAGGCGGGCTGGCGAGGTCGCCGTTCAGCGCGAGGAAGGCCGCGACCGGGCCCGAGCCGCGGTTCAGCCGCGCGAGCGTGATGTGCGGGACAAATGCCCGCGTTTCGGGTGCGACGCCCACGCGGCCGAGCAGCTGGTCGACCTTGCGATGGAGCGCGGCAAGCGCGGCGGCAGGTTCGACGCCGGCCCATATCATGTGTGGCCGGCCTTGATGCTCGAACAGGCTGACGCCCGCAATGCGTGCTTCGATTGCAGGGGCATGGAGGCTGCCGAGCGCGGCGGCGATATCCTCGGCGCGGTGATGGTCGACTTCGCCGATGAAGCGCAGCGTCAGGTGGATCTGCTCGTCGTCCTGCCAGCGTGCGCCCGAAATGCCATGCATCGCGGCAATCAGGCGCTCGCGAACGGCGCGCGGGGGACGAAGGGCGACGAACAGGCGATGCGTGGACATGGCGCTCCCAGCATAGGCGGTTTGCGCGGTCGCGCCACGGCATATCAAACGGGCGATGTCCGGTTTCGCTTGAAACAAAGCGCGAATATCCCGATATTATGGGCACGGCCGGTATCGTCTGGCTGGTGATGGAGATGAAAATGGCTAATTGGAACGACCCCAATATGGCGGCGTCCGGCTTCCCTGGCAGCGCGAGCGCGATGGATCAGGCTGTCGATGCCGGCCTGCGGTCGTACATGCTGTCTGTCTACAACTATATGGGTTCGGGCGTGCTGCTCACCGGCATCATCGCGATGCTGGCCTATAATTCGGGCTTCACCGCCTCGATGGTCGGCGGCCCGCTGATGTGGGTGGTGGCGCTCGCGCCGCTGGCTTTCGTGCTGGTGCTGAGCTTCGGCATCAACAAGCTGTCGACGACCGCCGCGCAGATGCTCTTCTGGGCCTATGCCGCGGTGATGGGCCTGTCGATGTCGACGATCTTCCTGGCCTTCACCCAGACCTCGATCGCGCAGACCTTCTTCGCGACCGCGGCGGCCTTCCTCGGCCTCAGCCTCTATGGCTACACGACCAAGAAAGATCTGTCGGGTTTCGGCACCTTCCTGATCATGGGCCTCGTCGGCCTGATCGTCGCGATGCTCCTCAATGCCTTCCTGTTCAAGTCGGGCGCGATGGGCCTTGCGATCAGCGTGATCGGCGTGCTGCTCTTCGCGGGCCTCACGGCTTATGACACGCAGAAGATCAAGAGCATGTATTTCTACGTCCGCGGGACCGACTTTGTCGGCAAGTCGGTGGTGATGGGTGCGCTGACGCTCTACCTCGACTTCGTCAACATGTTCACCTTCCTGCTCAACCTGCTCGGCAACCGCGAATAAGCGGGCGGACAGAACCAGGACACGGGGCCCGGCGGAGCAATTCGCCGGGCCTTTTCTTTTCGGGGAGGTGTCGATGCTGCGCACGGGAATGCTGGTCGCTGCGATGGCGGTGGCGGTGCCTGTCACGGCTGCAGAGGCGCGCGCGCCGGACTGCGTTGTCGCGCGCCCGGCGGACGGCGACCTCAAGGCCTATGCCGCGACCTTCTTTCCGAAGGCGGGTCTGGTCGACCTCGAAGCGCTCGCGCGTTGTCTCGGCGATCCCGATCCCGCGGTGCGTGACGGCTTCGCCTTCACCCTCTGGTCGGAAGGTTTGCGAGGGCGGCACCTGAGCGCGACGCAGATGCGGCAGGCGCTGGCGCTGCTGAGTGAAATGGCTGACGGTCCGGACGATGCCGAGGGTTTTCGTCGTCCTTTCGCTGCGCTTGTGCTGTCCGAGGTTGCCCGCGCCGACCGGATCGAGGCCTATCTGACCGAGGTCGAGCTGCACGAGCTTGCCGCAATCGGCGCGGTCTATCTGCACGGAGTCAGCGACTATCGCGGCTTTACGCCGGGCGAGGGCTGGCGGCACGGTGTCGCGCACGGCTCGGACCTCGCGCTCCAGCTCGCGCTCAACCCGCGTCTGACGCGCGCCGACGCCGACCTGTTGCTTGGTGCGATTGCGGCGCAAGTCGCGCCCGCTGCATCACCCTATTATCATCATGGCGAGTCGTCGCGGCTCGCGCGGCCGGTTCTTTTCCTCGCGAAACGCGCCGACATCGACGATGCCGCCTGGGCCGCATGGTTCAAGGGCTTGCGCCCCGACGGCGGGGCGCGCTGGAAGGATGCTTACTCAGACGACGCCGGTCTTGCCGCGATCCACAACACGACCGCCTTCGCGAGCGCCATCTACATCAGCGCGGCCGAGACGCAGGATCCGCAGATCAAGCGCCTCGCCCCGCTCGCAGTCGAATTGCTGAAAGCGCTGCCCTAGGCCGGGCTCGCCGCCTGCATCTCGGCGATCAGGGCATTGTCGATCGCCTTCGCCGCCTTGTAACCCGCGCGCTCGCGCAGCCCCGCCGCATAGGCCTCGAACGCCGGGCGCGAGGGGATCGTCCCGAATTGCAGCCCCCAGTCGATCTGGCTGCCGACATAGACGTCGGCCGCGGTGAAGCTGTCGCCCGCGACAAAGGCCTTGCCGTCGACGGCGCTCTCAAGCGCATCAAGGGCATGCTCCAGCGTCCCGAAGCCAGCCGAACGCTGCTGGTCGGCGTCGGGATCGATCCCGAAATGCTTGGCGGTAATCGCCTGCTCGACCGGCCCGGCAGCGAAGAACATCCAGCGATAATAATCGGCGCGATCGGCCGCCGCGGGTGCGAGCCCCGCCGACGGAAACGCGTCGGCGAGATAGGCGCAGATCGCGGCGCATTCGGTCACGGTCTTGCCGTTGTGGACGATCGCCGGGACTTTCCCCATCGGGTTGATCGCCAGATAGGCGTCGTCCTTCATCGACGTGCCATAGCCGAGGATATTGGTTTCATAGGGCGCGCCGACCTCCTCGAGCATCCAGCGGACGATCTGCCCGCGCGACATCGGGTTGGTATAGAAAATCAGTTCGTCGGCCATTGCATCTCTCCCTGGATTGCGAGTCGATTGAGAACATATCAAGAACAATGTTCTCCCGCCAGTGGGGTTGTTTTGTCATGTCAGCGGGCTAAGGCAAGGGGATGAGCGACGAACGCATCTGGACCGCCGCCGTGCTGGTCATCGGCGACGAAATTCTCTCGGGCCGCACGCAGGACAAGAATGTGTCGCAGATCGCGACCTGGCTCGACGTGCAGGGGATTCGCCTGCGCGAAGTGCGCATCGTTCCCGATGTCGAGCAGGAGATCGTCGACGCGCTGAACGCGATCCGTGCGCGCTACGACTATGTCTTCACGACCGGCGGCATCGGCCCGACGCACGACGACATCACCGTCGATGCTGTCGCGAAGGCGCTCGGGGTCGGCGTCGTCATCCATCCCGGCGCGCGCGCGATCCTCGAGCGTTATTACAGCGGGCGCGGGATCGAACTCACCGAGGCGCGGCTCCGCATGGCGCGCGTCCCCGACGGCGCCGACCTGATCCCGAACCGCATGTCTGGCGCGCCGGGGATCCGCCTCGGCAATCTCTTCATCATGGCGGGCGTTCCGCACATCACTGCGGGGATGCTCGACGCGCTGACCGGCGAGCTTGAAGGCGGCGCGCCGCTGATCGCGCATACGATCGGGTCATGGTCGCCCGAGAGCGAGGTCGCAGACCTGCTCCGTCAGGGCGAGAAGGATCATCCCGGGGTCGCCATCGGCAGCTATCCCTTCTTCCGCGATGGCAAGGTCGGCGCGAACTTCGTCGTCCGCTCGGTCGACGGCGATGCGGTTGCGGCCTGCGTCGCGATGCTCACAGCGGGGCTCGAAGCGCTCGGCTATGCGGTGACCGAAGGCGGGATCTGACTGGCGCGCGGCAATCGCCGCAGCATCAGGATCGCGAGCAGACCGAAGATCGCTGCGACGACGAAAGCCGCCCCCGGGAAATGCACCGGCGCATTCTTAGCGGTAAAATAGGCCATCGTTCCGGTGAGCAGGATCGGCGCCACGAGCTGGCCGAGCCCCATCGCCATTGCGGAGATGCCTTGCACCTCGCCTTGCGTTTCGGGCGTCGCGCGCCGCGACATCATCGCCATCAGCGACGGCTGCACCGGCGCCTGCAATGCGACGGGGATCAGCAGCAGGAACGCCCCGACCGTCGACGTCGTGAACGCATAGCCAACATAGACCGCTACCGCGACGAGGATTCCCAGCGTCGCCGCGTCGCGTTCGCCGAAGCGCGCCACCGCAGGTCCGACGACGAAAATCTGCCCGAGCGCGATCATTACCCCGACGGCAGCAAGGCTCGCCCCGATCATCCCCGGGGTCCAGCCGAGCTGCGCGATGCAATAGAAGCTCCACGTCATCGGATAGACGAGGCTGGCGATCTGCCAGAGGACGAGGACGATCGCGACCCCGCCCATCCCCGGCAGGCCGCGCATGGTCTTCAGGGCACCCAGCGGATTCGCCCGCCGCCAGTCGAAGCTGCGGCGGCGTTCGGGCGGCAACGTCTCGGGGAAGATGATCAGGCCATAGAGCATGTTCGCGGCGGCCAGTATCGCGGCTGCCACGAACGGCGCGCGCGGACTGACTTCGCCGAGTAGGCCGCCGATTACCGGCCCGACCACAAAGCCGACTCCGAACGCCGCGCCGACGAAACCGAAATTGCGCGCGCGTTCGTCGGGCTTGGTGACATCGGCAATCGCCGCTTGCGCCGCGGCATAACTGCCGCCGAATATCCCCGAAATCGCACGCGCGACGAACAGCCACGGGAGCGTGCCGACGACGGTCAGCAGCGTATAATCGGCGGCTAGCCCGCCGAGCGAAAGCAGCAGTACGCGTCGCCGCCCGAACCGGTCCGACAGATTGCCGAGCACCGGCGAGGCGATGAAGGTCGCGATCGCCATGACGAGGCCGATCCACGCGCCGATCTCGATCGCATGCGGCAGGTCGATCTTCCCAACCTCCATCACAAGCTGCGGCAGCACCGGCATGATGATGCCGAAGCCGATCGCGTCGATGAAGATCGTCGCGACGATGAAGGGTATGGTCCGCTGCGGCGTCACTTGTTCTTTTCCCCGACTGTCATTAGCGGCACGCATCCCTCCATCATGCGTTGCCGATAGATGAAACTGAAAATTTCCGCCTCCCTGAATTATCGCCTGCCCGAACCGGTCGACCTGATGCTGCAGATCGAGGCCGCGAACGGTCATGGCCAGCATGTCCTCGAAAGCTCGCTCGACTTCGGCGCCCCCGATTATATGGCGCGCGTTCCGGCGGCCGAGGGTCTCTGCGAACCGATCTGGCTGCACCATGTCGCCGGCACGCTGCACGCCGAATATCGCGCGCTCGTCGAGGTCGATCGCGATGCCGTCGACGTCCGCCAGCTCGCAGCGGTGCCGCTTCACCGCCTGCCGGCCGCCGCAGTCCCCTACCTCAACGAATCGCGCTATTGCCCGTCGAACAAGTTTCACGCCTTCGTCGAGCGCCGCTTCCGCGACCATGAAGGGGGCGCGAAGATTGCCCGGATGCGCGACTGGATCGAGAGTCGCTTCACCTATGTGGCGGGCACAAGCAATGTCGAGACCGGCGCGCTCGACAGTTTCGTCGAGCGGCGCGGTGTCTGCCGCGACTATGCGCATGTCATGATCGCGCTCGCGCGCGCCGCGCATATCCCGGCGCGTATGGCGAGTGTCTACGCACTCGGCGTCGACCCGCAGGATTTTCACGCCGTCGCCGAAGTCTATCTGGACGGTGACTGGCATATGGTCGACGCGACCGGGATGACGAGCCCGGCCGAGACCGCGCGCATCTGTGTTGGCCGCGATGCTGCCGACGTCGCGTTTCTCACTGCCTATCGCGAAATCGCGTTCGTCAGCCAGAAGGTTAAGGTGAAGCGCGACGACTGAAGCGGGTCCGGCATGGCAAAGCCACGCCGTCAGTCCTCGCGATGCGAGGCTGGCCGGACTTTCGCCGGTCGCGATTTAGCACTGCTAAATCGCTGCGAAAGTCTGGAGCGGGTGAAGGGAATCGAACCCTCGTCGTAAGCTTGGGAAGCTTCTACTCTACCATTGAGCTACACCCGCGCGCTTCCCGGCCTTTGCCGCCTCGCGCGGCCCCGGTCAATCCTCCGCGCTGTAGCGGCTCTCACAAAAAGCAGCTTGTGGGGAGGGCCGCGGCGCAATAGCGGCATTGGCATAACCAAGGGGAAGGATGCCGGTGTTCGACACGCTCAGCCTCGCCAGCCTGCCGGACGCCGACGAGGCGATCCGGCCTGCTATTCGCACGATCGCCGACGAAGCTGCCGCGGCCGCCGGCACAGATCGCCGCGCCCGCTCGTGGCAGGGCTATGACCCGGCCTTCAGCCGCCGTCTCGGCGAAGCAGGCTTTCTCGGGCTCACCCTACCCAAGCGTTATGGCGGGCACGAACGCGGGCCGTTCACGCGCTTCGTCGTCGTCGAGGAATTGCTCGCCGTCGGTGCGCCGGTCGCGGCGCACTGGATTGCCGACCGGCAAAGCGCGCCGCTGATCCTCAATTTCGGGAACGAGGCGCAGCGCGAATTCTACCTGCCCCGTATCGCAAGGGGCGAAATCTTCTTCTGCATCGGGATGAGCGAGCCGGGCTCGGGCTCGGATCTCGCGAGCGTCCGCACCCGCGCCGAACGCACCGGCACAGGCTGGCGTGTCAACGGTCAGAAGATCTGGACCTCGGGTGCGCCGCATTGCGACTATATGATCGCGCTGCTCCGCACCTCGGGCGGCCCCGACGACCGTCATGCAGGCCTGTCGCAGCTGATCATCGACCTCAAGGCCCCCGGCGTCACAATCCGCCCGATCCGCGACCTGTCGGGCGACGCGCATTTTGCCGAAGTCTTCTTCGACAATGTCGAGCTGCCCGAAGATGCGCTGATCGGCAACGAAGGCGACGGCTGGAAACAGGTCACTGCCGAACTGGCCTTCGAACGCAGCGGGCCTGAGCGCATCTATTCGAGCGTCGTGCTGCTCGACGCGTGGGTGCGACATCTGCAGGCGGTCGGCCGCGACGATCCCGCGACGCTTGCGCTCGTCGGCGATTTCACAGCGCGGCTCGGCGTGCTCCGCGCGATGTCGATCGCCTGCACCGCGCGGCTCGCGGCGGGCGAGAGCCCGGTGACCGAGGCCTCGCTGGTCAAGGATCTCGGCACCGCGTTCGAACAGCAGCTGCCGGTCGCGATCGGCGACGACCTTACGGCGCATCCCGACGAGCCGGTCGATGCCGAGCTCTATCGCACCCTGCTCTATGTCACCCATGTGGCGCCGAGCTTCTCGCTGCGCGGCGGAACTCGCGAAATCTTGCGCGGGATCATCGCGCGCGGAATGGGGCTACGGTGATGAGCGAATTTCTCGAACCCTTCGAACGGATGCTCGAGGCGCTGTCGCCGCCCGCGACGGTGCGCGCGATCGAGGCCGGCGATAGCGTTGAAACGCTGTGGAGTGCCATCGCCGAATCGGGCTTCCTCGACGCACTGGTGCCCGAGGAGCGCGGCGGCGCAGGCCTGCCGCTCGCCGATGTCGGCGTGTTGTGGCAGGCGCTCGGACGCCACGCGGTGCCGCTGCCCGTCGGCGAGACGATGATCGCGCGGGCGCTGCTCGCCGAGGCGCCCGACGGTCCGATCGCGCTGGCCATTGCAAGCGCGGGAGGTGAGGTTGTCGTGCCGTTCGGCCGCGTCGCGGGCCATGTCCTGCTCGAAGCCGACGGCCGGCTGCATCTGGTTGCCACTGCGGGTGAGCCGACGGAGGTGTTTGGTAGTACGGCGCTCCGCCTGAATCCTGCTCTCGGTGAAGTCGTTGCCCCAGCCCCCGAAGGCGGTCTTCGCGCCATCGCCGCGATCCTGCGCGCGGCGCTGATTGCCGGCGCGGCCGACCGGCTCACCACAATGACCGCTGCCTATTCCAACGAACGCATCCAGTTCGGCAAGCCGATCGGCAAGCAGCAGGCGCTCCAGCAGCAGATGGCGGTGATGGCCGAGGATATGGTCGCGTGCCGCATTGCAGCGCAGCTCGGCTGCGCGGGCAGCCTGCCGCCAAGCCTCGCCGCCGCCGCAACCGCGAAGTCGGTCACCAGCACTGCCGCCCCGCGCCTCGCCGCAACCGCGCACGCCGTCCACGGCGCGATCGGGATCAGCGAGGAATATGACCTCCAGCTCTATACCCGCCGCCTCCACGAATGGCGCCTCGCCGACGGGTCGGAAAGCTATTGGAACCGCCTGCTCGGCGCGGCGCGCCTTGGTGATGATCGCGGCTCGGTCGACTATGTGCGCGGGGCGTTCGCCTAGCGCGCCGATTCGAGGATCGTCTCCATCGCGACGAAGGTCGAGGTGCTTGCGACATGCGGCAGGCTCGAAATCTTCTCGCCGAGCACGATGCGATAACGACGGATGTCGGGCGTGCGGACTTTCAGCAGATAGTCGAAGCTGCTCGCGATCATATGGCACTCCTCAACCTCGGGAATCTGCCGCACCGCGGTGTTGAACTGGCGCAATGCTTCCTCGCGCGTGTCGGAGAGTTTCACCTCGGTGAAGGCGACATGGTCGAGACCCACTTTGGCGGGATCGACGATCGCGCGGAAGCCGGTGATCAGCCCGCTGTCGACCAGCCGCTTCACGCGCAGCTGGCACGGCGTCTTCGACAGCCCGACCTGCTGTGCGAGGTCGGTGTAGGTGATCCGCCCGTCGCGGCCGAGGATCGCGAGGATCTTGCGATCGAAGTCGTCAAGATCGACTAAGCTGGGGCCATTTTTCATTCGTTCAGACTAAGTATTGTCTGAAATTCAGTCAAAACATATATTCTGGGCGCGAAATCAGGTCAGATCGTCCAAGCGGGATATGCTATCAGCAGCGCATGACCCAGCCCAACGACCGCGCCGCCCTTCGCGCCCTCGCCCGCCGTTCCGAAACCGATATCGTCGCCGATTTGCGCGCCGAACTCGCCCGTTCGCCGGCGACCGTCGCTGCGACCACGCAGCGCGGTCTCGCGCTGATCCGCAAGGCGAAGGCAGAGGGCGACCGCGAGACGCTCGTCGCACAGCTGATGAACCGCTACCGCCTGTCGACCGAGGAAGGCGTCGTGCTGATGTGCCTCGCCGAGGCGTTGCTCCGCGTTCCCGACAGCGCGACCGCGAATGCGCTGATCCGCGACAAGATCGCTGGACGCCACTGGAAGGACGGCGAGGATGAGGACAGCCCGCTGATCGTCGCGCTCTCGGCGCGCGGTCTGTCGCTTGGCTCGGCGACACTGATGCTCGATGCGATGGGCAGCAAGGCGAACCCGCTTTCGCTGCTCAGGTCGATGATCCGCCGCTCGGGCGAGCCGGTGATCCGGCAGGCGGCGCTCGCGGCGATGAAGCTGCTCGGCCAGCAGTTTGTGATGGGCGAGACGATCGACGCCGCGGTCAAGCGCGCCGACAAGGAAAAGAGCGAACTCGCGAGCTTCGACATGCTCGGCGAGGCCGCACGCACCGCCGGGGACGCACGCCGCTATTACGACAGCTACGCCAACGCGATCGCGCGTATCGGCAGGAAGGCCAAGGCGGGCGACCCGCACGCGAACCACGGCATCTCGATCAAGCTGTCTGCGCTCCATCCGCGCTACGAATATCTTCAGGCCGACCGCGTCCGGCAGGAACTGATCCCGAGCGTGATCGAGCTCGCGCGCGCCGCACGCGACGTGAACATTCCGCTGATGATCGACGCCGAGGAAAGCGACCGGCTCGAACCGCATATGGATGTGTTCGCCGCGCTGATCGACGCCGGCATCGCCGACGGCTGGACCGGGCTCGGCATCGTGATCCAAGCCTATCAGAAGCGCGCGCCCGAAGCGATCCGCTGGGTCGCCGACAAGGCGCGGGCGCGCGGCGTCAAGCTGTCGATGCGCCTCGTCAAGGGCGCCTATTGGGACACCGAGATCAAGCGCGCGCAGACGATGGGCCTCGGCGACTTCCCGGTCTTCACCGCGAAGAACCACACCGATCTCAATTACATGCATTGTGCCGAGATCCTGCGCGGCGCGCAGGACTGCATCTTCCCGGCCTTCGCCAGCCACAATGCGATGACGCTCGCCTTCGTGACCGAGCTGTTCGCGGGTGCAGATTACGAGCTGCAGCGGCTGCACGGCATGGGCGAGGGCGCACACGACGCGATCATGGCGCTCTATCCGCCGCCGCGGCCGGTGCGCGTCTATGCGCCGGTCGGCACCCACCGCGACCTGCTGGCATATCTGGTGCGCCGCCTGCTCGAAAATGGCGCGAACTCCAGCTTCGTGCATCAATTCTCGGACCCCGACGTCACCCCCGAACAGCTCGCGGTCGACCCGCGTGGCATCGCGAGCAAGCCGTCGACGATCGCGACGGGCCTCGGTCTTTTCGACCCCGTTCGCCGCAACTCGCGGGGTTACGACCTCGGCGAACCCGGCGTTCCCGAAGCGCTGACCGCGGCGATCGCCAAGGCGCGCCAGAGCAATCAGGTTGCAGCGCCGATCGTCGGCGGTGTGGCCAAGAGCGGCGCCGCCGAACCCGTCCGCAACCCCGCGACCGGCGCCGTCGTCGGTCATGTGATCGAGGCCGATCGCGACACCGTCGAGACCGCCGTTGCCGCCGCGCGCAAGGCGCACGGCGACTGGAGCCTCGCCGGCGGCAGCTTCCGCGCAGAGCGCCTCGAACGTGCCGCCGACTTGCTCGAGGAACGCGACGCGCTCTTCCTCGGCCTCGCGATCGACGAGGCCGGCAAGACTTTGGTCGATGCGATCGCCGAAGTGCGCGAGGCGGTCGACTTTCTCCGCTATTATGCCGCGCGGGCACGCGCCGACTTCACCTATCCCGTCGCGCTTCCCGGCCCGACGGGCGAGCGCAACGAGCTGATCCTCGAGGGCAAGGGCGTCTTCGTGGCGATCAGCCCGTGGAACTTCCCGCTCGCGATCTTCCTGGGGCAAGTCTCGGCCGCGCTTGCCGCGGGCAACAGCGTCCTCGCCAAGCCTGCGGAGCAGACCCCGCTCATCGCCCATGCCGCGGTCGAACTGTTGCTCGAAGCCGGCATTCCCGGCGACCTCCTCCACTTTCTCCCCGGCCGCGGCGAGACCGTCGGCGCGGCGCTGACCGGCCACAACGACATCATCGGCGTCGCCTTCACCGGCTCGACCGAGGTCGCGCGGATGATCAACCGCAGCCTTGCCGGCCGCGATGGCCCGATCGCGACGCTGATCGCCGAAACCGGCGGCGCGAACGCGATGATCGTCGATTCGACCGCGCTCCCCGAACAGGTTGCGCGCGATGCCGTCGCGAGTGCCTTCCAGTCGGCGGGGCAGCGCTGCTCGGCGCTCCGCCTGCTCTGCGTGCAGGAAGATGTCGCCGACACGATGATCGAGATGGTGGCGGGCGCGATGGCCGAGCTGAACGTGGGCGACCCGTCGATCCTCTCGACCGACGTCGGCCCGATCATCGACGACGAGGCGCAGGCGAACATCGCCGCCTATGTCGCCGAAGCGCGCGCCGCGGGCCGCGTGATCGCCGAGGCGGGCCGCACGAACCTGCCTGAAGACGGCCACTTCATACCCCCGGTTGCGATCCGCCTCGACCATGTCACCGACCTGAAGCGCGAGATTTTCGGCCCTGTGCTCCATGTCGCGACGTGGAAGGGGGGCGAGCTCGACCAGCTCATCGATGCGATCAACGCCTCGGGTTATGGCCTGACGCTCGGCGTCCATACGCGTATCGACGGCGTCGCGGCGCACATCGCGGCGCGCGCGCAGGTCGGCAACGTCTATGTGAACCGCAATCAGATCGGCGCGATCGTCGGCTCGCAGCCCTTCGGCGGGCGCGGCCTGTCGGGCACCGGCCCGAAAGCCGGCGGCCCGCACTATCTGCACCGCTTCGCCGAGGAAAAGTCGATCAGCACCGACATTACCGCGGCGGGCGGTAATGCGGCGCTGATGGCGGGTTAGGGTGCCGGCCTGATCTGCATGGCAAGGTCATGGGCGCGTCGCATCTGGCGGACGAAGCCGCCGGGCGTGCCGTCGATATTATAGGCATTGACGGTCATAATCTTGCCGCCGACCGCGGTCATGCAGATGCCGCCCAAGATTACCATGCTCCTCGTCGTGACTTCGACATTCAGCTTGCCGCCGATATAGGCGCAGTCGGCGTCGACGCCTTGGGGGGCGAGGGTGCCGGTGATGGCGATCTCCGATCCCGTCGCCTCGGTCATATTCTTCGAAACGTCGCCGAGCAGTTTTCCGCTTTCGCCGTCTTGCCACTTGGCTTTGCCCATTTCGGGTTCGACCAGCTTCAGAAATTCCGGTCGGCTTATCTCCGCATCGAGCATTCCGAGCGGCGCCTTCACGACCAGATAGTCGGCACCGATGCCTTCCGGGTGATGGCGCCGATCACAACGGATCAGCGCGAGCGGCGTAATATTATATTTGTCGCCCGACGCGGTCACGTCGAAGAGCGCCTTGTCATTCCCGTCGGGCAGGCAATAGCCCTCTGGGATCGGCATGGTAAAATGCTTTCCTCCGACAGAAAAAGCCGCCTGCTCTGCTTCTTGCGCGCTCTGGGCCACAAAAAACGTCGCGACAGCAGCGACCAATATCGATAATTTCACGCTCATTTTCCCTTCATGCCCCCGGCACGCCCAGCAGCTGTGCCTGCGCCTTCAGCCGTCCCGCGGCCTCCGGATTGCTTGCAATCCCGTCCTTCAGCGCCTGCGCCGCCTTCGAGGTTTCGCCCAGTGTCATGCGGCTGCGCATCAGCATGATCCAGCGGTCGACGTCCCTCGGATTGGCCTTGAGCTTTGCCTCGAGGCCGCTCACCATCCCCTCGATCATCGCATCCTGCTGGCCTTTGGGGAGCTGCGAGGCGGCTTCCATGTCCGATCGCGTCGGACCGGGAATTGCGCGCGCCGCGACGGGCATTTCCTCGGGCTTCAGCGCCCGCGGCTGCGTGTTCATCAGGCGCGTTGCCACGTCGATCTTGTGGATTTGCCCGACCTGCTCGATCGTCCGGCGGAGGTCGGCTTCCCATGGGGCACCCTGCGGCGTGTCGGCAAGCAGCGCGAACCAGTCTTCGATCGCACCCTTGTGGTCGCCGGCCACATCCTTCTTCACGGCCATAAAATAGCGCGCGCGGGGATCCTTGGCGTCGAGTGCGATGGCCTTTTCGAACGCGGCGAGGGCGTCGGCGGGCAGCGGATCGCGCTTGCTCGAATAGACTCGCACCTCACCAAGCGCCGACCACAGTCCCGCCGAATCGGGCGAAAGGGCAACCGCCTTCTCGTAAGCGGCCGCGGCGCCCGGATAATCTTCCATGTCGAATCGTGCCGCGCCGAGTGCTGTCCACGCTTCTGCGCTGTTCGGTTCGGCCTTCACCCGCGCCTCGAGGGCGGCAAGCTGACCGTCGGGGGAGGCAGTCGTTTCGGCGGAGGCTGCGGGTGCAGAATCGGCGGAATCGCGCCAGATTGCGTAACCGACCGCTGCTGCCAGCAGCACGAAGGCGGCGATCAGTATCGCGCGGTTGGCCGGTGTTATCCCGCCTGCCATCTTCTTGCTCTCGTTCATCTTTGTCCCCTTTGTGCGGCGCACCAAAAAACAGCGCCTCCGCATGCTGGCGTCTTGCCTTTGCCTCGCGATGGTGTAGCCTTTCACCCGCGAGGTCGGTCAACGACAAAATCGTCAGTGGGGTCGCACCGATTTTCCCAGGCTATAGGGGAGGGGTGCAGTGGCAGTATCGGATCACGTCGATTTTTCGACGTTCATGGAAGGCGTAAAGCGGCGTAACCCGGGTCAGCCCGAGTTCGTCCAGGCGGTGCAGGAGGTGTCCGAGGACATCTTCGACTTCATCGCCGACAAGGAAGAATATCACGCGCAGCAGATCCTGCGCCGCATCGCCGAGCCCGACCGGGTCGTATCCTTCCGCGTGTGCTGGGAGGACGACAATGGCAATATTCGCGTGCAGCGCGGATGGCGCGTCCAGAACAACAACGCCATCGGCCCGTACAAGGGTGGTATCCGCTTTCACCCGAGCGTAACTGAAAGCGTCCTCAAATTCCTCGCGTTCGAACAGACGTTCAAGAACGCGCTCACCGGCCTGCCGATGGGCGGCGGCAAGGGCGGCTCGAACTTCAATCCGAAGGGCAAGAGCGTGCGCGAGATCATGCGCTTCTGCCAGAGCTTCATGACCGAACTCTATCGCCACATCGGCGCGGACATCGACGTTCCCGCGGGTGACATCGGCGTCGGCGGTCGCGAGATCGGCTTCATGTTCGGCCAGTACAAGCGCATCACCAACGAATTCACCGGCGTGCTCACCGGCAAGGGCCTCGAATGGGGCGGATCGCTGATCCGTACCGAGGCGACGGGCTATGGCGCGGTCTATTTCCTCGCGAACATGCTCGCGGCGAAGGGGCAGGATCTCGTCGGCAAGACTGCGGTCATTTCGGGTTCGGGCAACGTCGCGACGCATGCCGCCGAAAAGATCGTCCAGCTCGGCGGCAAGGTACTCACCCTGTCCGATTCGGGCGGCTTCATCCACGATCCCGACGGCATTACCCAGGAAAAGATCGATTGGGTGAAGGCGCACAAGACGCACCGCCGCGGCCGGATCGAGGAATATTGCGACGAGTTCAAATCGGCGAGCTTCACTGCGGGCAAGACCCCGTGGGGTGTCCCGTGCGACGTCGCGCTGCCGTGCGCGACACAAAACGAACTGCTTGGCGAGGATGCCAAGGCGCTGGTCAAGAACGGCTGTATCGCGGTCAGCGAAGGCGCCAACATGCCGACCAATCTCGAAGGCGTGCACCACTTCAAGGATGCGAAGATCATGTTCGCACCCGGCAAGGCGGCGAACGCCGGCGGCGTCGCCGTCTCGGGCCTCGAAATGAGCCAGAACAGCGGCCGCCGCAGCTGGAGCGAAGGCGAACTGCAGCAGATGCTCAAGGACATCATGGACGGCATCCACACGAGCTGCCTGACCTATGGCGACCAAGGGGGCGGCTATATCGACTATGTAAAGGGCGCGAACATCGCGGGCTTCAAGAAGGTTGCCGACGCGATGCTCGCATTCGGGGTTGTGTGATTACGGTCTAGGCGCAAAAGCGTCAGGCGGGAAAAGGGGACACAGGGATGACGACCGACGCGACAGGAAAGCGCGGCGAGCGACCATGGGCGACCATGGGTGCGTTCGCGGTGCTGTTGCTTGCGCTTCTGATCGCTGCGGTCGTTGCCGCTCCCCCCGCCCGTTCGCAAGGCGGCGAGGCCGGGCGCTATACGGGCGTCGCCTCCTGTGCAGGATCGACCTGTCACGGCCGGATGGAAGGCGACGGCACCGTTGTCCGTCAGGACGAACTGATGAAATGGCAGGAGCCTTCGACACCCGGCGGCGCGCACAGCCGGGCCTGGGCGGTGCTCAGCAACAGCCGCAGCCAGTTCATCGCGCGCAACCTCGGAATCGGCGATCCGTCGAAGGCGCCGATGTGCCTCGGCTGCCACAGCACTGCAGGCGCGGGACGCGCCGCGGTCCCGCTCGATGACGGCGTCGGTTGCGAATCGTGCCATGGTCCGGCGGGCGGATGGATCTCCAGCCACTATGCGGGCGTCGGCACAAATTCCGATCCCGACCGCGAAATGCGCGAGAAGCATCTGTCGAACGTGCGCGCTGGCCTCTGGAAGCTTGAGGATCCGGTGGTGCGCGCGGGTGTCTGCGTCGATTGCCACTTCGGATCGAAGGGCGAGGGACAATTCGTCACGCACCGGATCATGGCGGCGGGGCACCCCCGCATTTCGTTCGAACTCGACCTTTTTTCGTCGCTGCAGGCGCATCATCACGAGGACGCCGACTATGGCTGGCGCAAGTTCGGCTCGGGCAGCGCGCGCACCGACCATGTCCAGATGTGGGCGGTCGGGCAGGCGGTCGCGCTCGAACGCAGCCTCGACCTGTTCCAGTCGAAGCGCGGGACCGAGGGGATGTTCCCCGAATTCTTCTTCCTCGACTGCCACAGCTGTCATCGCCGCATCTATGACCAGGCGAAGCCGCTCCGTACCGGCGTCGACAATCCGGGGCGGATGATGACCGGGGGCGAGAAATGGCCCGAGGGCATCCCCCCTTATAATGACGAGAATCTGATCATGCTCTCCGCCGCGGCGCGGGTGGCATCACCCGGTCTTGCGGACCAGCTCGCGGCGCGCACCGCGGCGTTCCACCGCGCAATGACGGTCGATCGGGCGAGCGCGGTCGCGGCTGCGGCGAAGCTGGCCGAGACCGTTTCCGCGCTGAAGGCGGCCTTTGCCGCGCGGAGCTTCTCGGGTGCGGACGCCTTTGCGATGGTCGACGCGATCTCGGCGCCTGCGATCAATGATCGTCTCACCGACTATGCCGGATCGCAGCAGGCGGTGATGGGGGTCGATACCCTTCTCAATTCGATGGTTTCGTCGGGCCGCGTCACCGTGGGGGCGGCCGCGGGCATCCGTGCCGATATCGACCGGGCCTATACCGCCGTGAAAGACCCGAACAGCTTCAAGCCCACCGAATTCCAGGCCGCTCTCGGTAGCGCGGTGCGCTCGATCAGGGCGCTGCGGTAAGATCATGCGAAACAGGACTCATCTCTTCCGCTCGGCGGCTTTTGCCGCAATCGGTTCACTCTTGCTTGCATCGTGCGGCGGTGGCGGAGGCGGCGGGACTCCGACGCCCACCCCCACACCGACCCCGACTCCCACGCCGACCCCGACAGGCGGACTTTTCACCCCGCCCGCCGCCGAAGCGCTGACCGTGACCGAGGTGCAGACGATCGTCGCAAACGCGATCTCGGAAGCGCAGTCGCGCAGCCTGCCTTCGGTGATTGCGGTGACGGACCGCGTCGGCAATGTCCTCGCCGTCTTCCGCATGAATGGCGCGCGCGCGACCGCGACGACTGCGGCGGCTCCGAACGGGATGAGCATGGATGCGCAGAACGTCACCTTCATGGCGGAGGGGGGCGCGATCGCGAAGGCGATCACCGGCGCGTATCTGTCGAGCGGCGGCAACGCCTTTTCCACCCGTACCGCCAGCCAGATCATCCAGGAACATTTCCCGCCCGCGCCGACCACCGTCGGCCTCGAAAGCGGGCCGCTGTTCGGCGTGCAATTCAGCCAGCTGCCGTGCAGCGATTTCTCGTCGCGCTTCGGCGCCGCGGGCAATGCAGCGCTGATCGGTCCGAAACGTTCGCCGCTCGGCCTTGCCGCGGACGCGGGCGGACTGCCGCTTTACAAGAATGGCGTCCTCGTCGGCGGCATCGGGGTGATGGGCGACGGGGTCTATGGCCTCGACACCAATATCCTCGATGTCGAGAATGACGCCGAGGAGTTTATCGCGCTCGCCGGTACGCGCGGGTTCGAGGCACCGGCGGCAATCACCGCCGACAAGATCAGCGTCGACGGCACGACGCTGCGTTTCTCCGACGCGACCTTCGCGGGCGTGATGTCGGGCGGCGGCGCCAGCTTCGCCAGCCTGAACGGCACGGCAGGCAATCTCGTCGCGGTGCCGGGCTATTCCAGTGCCGTCGTGACCGCCGGCATCGCCTATGGCACCGAAGCCTCGGGCATTCGTCCGTCGACCGCTGCCGAATTCTCGAACCGCGACGCGTTCGTTTTTACCAATGGCAGCGGCGCCAACCGCTATCCGATCCGTGCCGGCACCGACGGCGCGGCGGTCGCGACGCCGCTTTCGGCCGCCGAAGTGCGCGCGGTGCTTGAAGAGGCCTTCACGATCATGAGCCGCGCGCGCGCGCAGATCCGCAAGCCGCTCGACAGCCGCGCGCAGGTGACGATCAGCGTCGTCGATACCTTCGGCAGCCCGCTCGGCATGGTCCGCTCGCCCGATGCGCCGATCTTCGGCTCGGACGTCAGTCTGCAGAAGGCGCGCACCGCCGCTTTCTTTTCCAATCCCAACGCCGGCGCAGAACTCAGTGCGAATGCCAGTGCCGACATCCGCCAGTTCGTCACCGCGGTGCGGACCTTCCTGAACAATCCCGCTGCGCTTACCGGCACGATCGCCTTCCCGGATCGTGCCAATGGGAACCTGTCGCGTCCCTATTTCCCCGACGGTGAGGTCGGCCGCCCGAACGGTCCCTTCTCGCGGCCGATCGCGCAGTTCAACCCCTTCTCGACCGGTCTCCAGTCGGCGCTGATCATCGGCAATCTCGGTCAGCATGTCGGCTTTCTGCAGAATGCGAACGCTGACACGCCCGCACGCTGCACGACGCTGCCCGACGTCGTTCCGGGCCAGAACAGGTTGCAGAACGGCATCCAGATTTTCCCCGGTTCGGTGCCCATCTATCGCGGAAACACGCTCGTCGGCGCGATCGGCGTGTCGGGTGACGGTATCGACCAGGATGACATGATCAGTTTCCTCGGCACCCACAACGGCGGCGCACGGGTCGGGGGGATCGGCAACGCCCCCGCGGCGATGCGCTCCGACCAGGTCGTGGTGCGGCTGCCCGACGGCGCCAATGTGCGCCTGCGCTATATCGGCTGTCCCTTTGCGCCCTTCCTCGACACGGCGCAGCAAAATGTCTGCGACGGGCTGTAACGGATGAGTGTCGAGGTCAGCCTTTGGCCGGTCATCGCGACGCTTGCGGCGCAAGGGGCGCCCGCGGCCGAAGTGCCGCCGCCCCCGCCCGCCGCCGATCCGCCGGCGGTCGACGAGAATGGCGCCGCGGCTGCAGGTGCTCCCGCTTCCGCGGACCAGCCCGCCGAGGAACTGACTCCGCCACCCCCGCCGGTCGACTGGCAGGAGATGATCCAGGACGATCTCGTCACCCAGATCATCGAAGGCCGTCGGCGGCCGGGCTATACGCCCGATCTGCCCGACGCGCTGACGCAGGATAACGTCGGCGCCCTGCGTCCGCCTCCTCCGCAAGCTTTCCCGGGGATCGAGGATCAGCTGCCCATTCCCGACCGCTGGCGCCTGATCGAGACGCTGGGCGTGGTCAAGGAACGCTGGTTCGACCCCTATCACCAGAATACGCTGAAGGGCGACCGGCCGATCGATCCCGAAAAGGTCAAATGGCTGCCGATCAAGGGCGACGACTGGTTCTTCGTCGCCAACGCCGTGTCCGACACGGTGTTCGAGCCGCGCACCTTTCCGATCCCGGTCGGCGTCCAGACGACCGAGCGCCCCGGCAGCCTCGACGTCTTCGGCAAGGATCGCAGCTTCGTGCTCGCGCAGACCATCATCGCGGGCGCGGCGCTGATCAAGGGTTCGACCGCGTTCAAGCCGCCCGATGTCGAATATCGCGTGACGCTCGCATGGCAGGCCAATTATGTCGACGTGCCCGAACGGCGCGTCCTCGATGTGCGGCCGTCGAAGAAAAGCCATCGCTACGACAGCTTTCTGGGCGTGCAGGAGCTGTTCGTCGACAAGCATCTCGGCAACGACAGCGACCGCTACGACTTCCACTCGATCCGTATCGGCATCCAGCCGTTCCAGAGCGATTTCCGTGGCTTCCTGTTCAACGACAGCCAGCTCGGCGTCCGCCTGTTCGGCAACCGCGACAACAACCGCTTCCAGTATAATGTCGCGGCATTCTGGCGGCTGGAAAAGGATACCAACAGCGGCCTCAACGACATCACCCAGACGCCGCGCGACGATTTCATCTTCACCGCGAACCTCTATCGCCAGGATTTCCCGTTCGTCGGGCTGACCAGCCAGGTCAGCGTGACCTACAACATGAACCGCGAAAAGAACGACGTGCAGATCGACCACAACGGCTTCCCGGTGCGACCGGCGCTGCTCGGCGATCTGCGCGGCCGCGAATATGACGTCGCCTATCTGGGTTACAGCGCCGACGGCCGCATCGGGCGGATCAACGTCACTGCCAGCTTCTATGCCGCGCTGGGCCAGGACCGGAACAGCTTCTTCACCAGCAAGCCGGCGAAGATCCGCGCGGGCTTCGCCGCGGCCGAGCTCAGCTACGACCATGACTGGATGCGTTTCCGCCTGTCGGGGCTCTATGCCAGCGGCGACCGCGATCCGTACAACAATGTCGAGGGCGGGTTCGACGCGATCTTCGAGAACCCGATCTTCGGCGGCGCGGACACCAGCTACTGGATCCGGCAGACGATCCCGTTCGCGGGCGGCGGCCGTGTCATTTCGATCAGCGGCCGCAACGGCATATTGAACTCGCTGCGCTCGTCGAAGGAAGAGGGGCAGTCGAATTTCAACAACCCCGGCACCGTCTTTATCGGCGCCGGCGCCGATTTCGACCTGTCGCCCGAAATGCGCATCAGCACGAACCTCAACCATTTGTGGTTCGACAACACGAAGGTGCTGCAAACGCTGCGCGTCGAGGGGTCGATTCCCAAGGATATCGGGTTCGACCTGTCGGTTGCCGGCATCTATCGTCCGAAGGCGACGCAGAATATCGTCGGCCGCCTGAGCGCCGCGGTCCTCGTGCCGGGCAAGGGGTTCAAGGATCTGTTCGACAACAAGCAGGGCAACAAGGCCTACCTGTCCGTCCTCGCCAATGTGATCGTGAGTTTCTAGACGATGGCGCGCAAACTCTTTGCCCTTCTTGCTTTTGCCGCGATGCTGCTGGCGTTCGGCGCGCAGGGCGTTCGCGCGTCCGAAGAGGAAAAGCCGGTCAAGGTCGTCTATCGCTTCACGCCACCGGCGCCGAAGGAACAGACCGAGGCGCAGATGGCCGAGAAATCGGCCGGCTGTTACAGCTGCCACGTCCGTACCGACATGCCGACGATGCACGCGACCCCGGCGGTCCGGCTCGGTTGCACCGACTGTCACGGTGGCGATTCGACCTCGCCTGCAGCGTTCGGCAAGCCCGAACTCGGCTATGAAAGCCCCTATAATCTGGCCGCGAAAAAGGTCGCGCACCCGCAGCCGACGCTACCCGGTGCATGGGGCGGGAGCCCGGCGAACCCGAAACGCAGCTACACCCTGCTCAACAAGGAATCGCCCGAATTCATCCGTTTCGTGAATCCCAGCGACTATCGCGTCGCGCGCGAGGCATGCGGATCCTGCCATCTGGAGGTGATCGAGGCGACCGAGCGCTCGATGATGTCGACCGGTGCGATGCTCTGGGGCGGCGCGGCGTATAACAACGGCATCGTGCCCTATAAGAATTACGTCTTCGGTGAGGCCTATACGCGCGACGGCAAGCCGGCGTGCATCCTCTCGCCCTCGTCGCGGCTGACAAAGGAAGAATATGCCGAGGCGTGCAAGCCGAGCTTCGATTCCGAGAAGATCCTGAAACCGGAAGAAAAGAAACGCGGTGCGCTGGCGCGCATGTATCCGCTGCCGCGCTGGAGCGTGCTCCCTCCGGGCGATATCTTCCGCGTCTTCGAACGCGGCGGGCGCAATATCAACACCCAGTTCGCCGAAATCGGCCTGCCGAACCCGACCGGCAGCATCCAGCGTCTCGAAGAGCCGGGCCGCCCCGACCTCAAACAGTCGAACCGCGGTCCCGGTACGGGCCTGCGCGTTTCGATCCCGGTGCTCAACATCCACAAGACCCGCCTCAATGATCCCTTGTCATGGTTCATGGGCACCAACGACCAGCCGGGCGACTATCGTCATTCGGGCTGCGCTGGCTGCCACGTGATCTACGCCAACGATCGCGAACCGCGGCACAGTCTTATCTATGCGCAGTACGGCCGCGACGGTGAGACCGCGACGGTCGACCCGACGATCAGGGGCCGCAAATGGAAGCCCGACGACGACGGTCATGGCGGCGATAGTCACGGCGGCGGCGGATCGGATCATGGCGACGGCGCAAAGCACGCTCCCGATCCCGACCAGCATGGCGCGCTCGTCAACCCGGCCGATGCGGCCGCAGGGCCGCAGGCGAAGCCCAAAAAGGAACGCCTGGAGTCGGGCCACCCGATCGGCCACGCCTTCACGCGCGCGATTCCCACATCGCAGTGCATGTCGTGCCACATGCACCAGCCGAACATCTTCCTGAACTCCTACCTCGGCTACACGATGTGGGATTATGAATCCGACGCGCCGCAGATGTGGCCGGGGCCGAACAACACCGCGCCGCGCCCGCCGGGGATGAGCGACGAGGAATATCAGAAGAAATACAAGCAGCAGCATTATCCGACCGCTGCCGAGGTCCATAAGACCCTCGAGCGCAATCCCGAGGGGGCGTCGGCGCGCGGCCTGTGGTCCGACGTCGAATTCCTGCGCGACGTCTATGACGTCAATGATTCGAACCAGGACACCCAGTTCGCCGACTATCATGGTCACGGCTGGAACTTCCGCGGCATCTTCAAGCGCGATCGCAACGGCAATCTGCTCGATGCCGAGGGCAATATGTCGACCTATGGCACCGACAAGGCGCATATCATCGATCCCAAGGATCCCGAGAAGTGGCGCAAGAGCTGCGGCTACTACAATGATCCCAAGGAACGCGACCTGTGCCTGAGCAGCGCCGATCCGGGCAAGCCGGGGGTCGAGGGCAAGTTCGTTCCGCCCGGCATCAACCCCGGCAAGGCAGTCCATATGATGGACATCCACGCCGAAAAGGGGATGCAATGCGCCGATTGCCACTTCGCGCAGGACGCGCATGGCAACGGCTATATCCAGGGCGAGGTCGCGAACGCCGTCGAGATCGGGTGCAAGGACTGCCACGGCACCGCCGACGCGCTGCCGAACCTGCTTACCTCGAATGTCGCGGCGCGGCCGCAGGGTACCAATCTGGCGCTGCTCCGCAATTCAGACGGCCGCCGCCGCTTCGAATTCCAGTATAATGACGATGGCGAGGTGACGGGCCTGATCCAGCGTTCGATCGTCGATCCGAAGCTCGAATGGCAGGTCAGCCTCGTCAAGCAGGCGGTCACCCCGGGGCCGCACTTCAATGCGAAGGCGGCACGTGCGAAGCTCATGTCGCGGTCGGGCGCCGACGACGGCAAATTCGAATGGGGTCCCGGCGTCGCGAAGGAAGACCGCGCACACGGCGAGGACAAGATGACCTGCTTTACCTGTCACCTTTCATGGACGACGAGTTGCGGCGGCTGCCACTTGCCGATCGAGGCGAACTGGAAGACCAAGATGCACCACTTCGAGGGTGAGGAGACGCGTAATTTCGCGACCTACAACCCGCAGGTGGCGCGCGACGAGATGTTCCAGCTCGGACGGCACATGACGACGAAGCCCGGCGAGCCCGGCCCGAACGGCGAAGTGCGCGGAATCATCACACCGGTGCGATCTACGTCCGCCCTCGTGCTGTCGTCGACGAACCTTAACCGCGAACGCATCTATGTGCAGCAGCCGCCAATCTCGTCGGCGGGCTTCTCGAGCCAGGCGTTTGCGCCGCATTTCCCGCACACGGTGCGCCGCCAGGAAACCAAACAGTGTACCGACTGCCACCTGTCCGAAGCCGACGACAACAACGCGATCATGTCGCAGTTGACGTTGATGGGCACGAATTTCGTGAATTTCGTCGGGCTCAACGTCTGGTCGGGACAGGAAGACAGCTTCCAGGCGACGCGCGTCACCGAATGGGACGAGCCGCAGGCGGTGATCGGCAGCTATCTGCAGAAATATGCCTATCCCGATTATTGGGACATGCACGTCAACAAGAACGGGCGCGAACTCAAGAACTGGGTACGCGGCAAGGTCTTCGACAAGAAAATCTCCGGCGAAAAATATGCGCTCGAGGAATTCCACAACATCGTCCAGGGGACGAGCGGCCGGGTGAACTGCCTGCAGCAGCGCGGCGAATATATGTTCGTCGCCGAAGGCAAGGGCGGCTTCCGCGTCTATGACGTCGCGTCGATCGGCAACAAGGGCTTCTCCGAACGGATCGTCCGCGCGCCCTTCTCGCCGATGGGTCACGACACGCATGTGAAAACCACGAACGCGACCTGCATGGCGATCGGTACGAACCAGCCGATCAGCATCTCGCGCAACGACCATATCGTGAAGGACTTCCCCGAAAATCAGGAACAGGCCTTCCACCCGCTCTATCGCTACGCCGTCATCACCGACAGCGTCGAGGGCCTGATCCTTGTCGACATCGACACGATGGCCGACGGTGAATTCCGCAACAACAAGCTGACCCGCGCGCTGACCTGGAACCCCGACAATGTGCTCGCGGGTGCGCGGCATGTGACGCTTGCGGGCAATTATGCCTATATCGCGACCGACTCAGGGCTTGTCGTCGTCGATCTGTCGGCGCCGCTCGAACCCAAGGTCACGGCGCAGCTTCCGCTCAGCGACGCGCGCGCCAGCGCCGTGCAGTTCCGCTATCTGTGGGTGACCAATGCCGAAGGTGTCAGCCTGTTCGACATCACCAACATGGCGCAGCCGGTCCCGGTTCCCGGGGGCACCGTCCGGCTCGCCAATGCCCGGAAAATCTATATCGCGCGCACCTATATGTATGTCGCGGCGAAGGGTGACGGGCTCGTCATCGTCGACGTGACGCGACCCGCGGCGCCCGTCGTCTGGCCGGGATTGACCTTCGACGGAAAGCTGAGCGATGCCGAGGATGTCATCGTCGGGTCGACCAACGCCTCGCTCTTTGCCTATGTCGCCGACGGCCGGAACGGCATCAAGGTGCTCCAGCTCACCAGCCCCGACAATCCGGGTCTCTACGGCTTCTCGCCGAAGCCGACCCCCGAACTGATCGCGTGGGCGAAGACGCCTTCGCCGGCGCTCGCGTTGTCGAAGGGGCTCGATCGCGACCGCGCGGTCGACGAGAGCGGCGGCCAGATCGCGGTTTTCGGCCGCCTCGGCTCGCGCCCGTTCACGCGGCCCGAAATGGAGAAGCTGTTCCTGAACAGCAAGGGACAGGTGTACAAGGTCCGCGACGAGGTCGATCAGTCGGCGTGGCGGCCGCCCTTGCTCTACGCGAATTAGAGCCGTTCGGCCTGCACCACATTGTCCGACGCGCGCAGCGCCGACAGGATCCGCATCACATGCTGGACGTCGCGCACCTCGACGACGACGTCATAGGTGTGAAATCCGCCCTCGCGGTTCGACAGGCGCAGATTGGTGATGTTCGCCGAATTCGCCGCGAGGATCCCCGACATCTCCGCCAGCGTGCCCGGCTCGTTCAGGATCACCACGCACAGCCGCGCATTGCCGCCCTCGCTGTCTTCCTGCCAGCGGAGATCGATCCAGTCGGCATCGATCCCGTCGGCGAGGCTGGGGCAGTCGATGACATGCACCTCGATGCCTTCGCCCGGCCGTGCGAGGCCGACGATGCGGTCGCCGGGCACCGGGTGGCAGCAATCGGCGAGCTGATAGGCGACGCCGGGGGTCAGCCCCGCGATCGAGACCGCGGCGCCCTGCGCCAGCTTGCCGGGCTTGGTCTTCATTTCGGCCGTGATGCCGGGGACGAGCGCTTCGAGCACGGCATTGTCGGTGAAGCGCCGCTTGGCGATCCCGACGTAGAGCGCGCTGTCGTCCTCCAGCTTCAGTCGCGTCAGCGCCGCGGCGCGCGCCTTGTCTCCGACCTTGTTCGGAAGCCGTGCGACGATCTCGTCGTACATCTTGCGTCCCAGGGCGGCGAGCTCGACCTTTTCCTTCGACCGCACATGGCGGCGGATCGCCGCACGCGCCTTGCCCGTGACCGCAAAGCCGAGCCACGCCGGCTGCGGCGTCTGTTTGTCCGACGACAGGATCTCGACCGTGTCGCCGTTCGCGAGCTGGGTGCGCAGCGGGACGAGCCGCCCGTTGACCTTGGCGCCGACGGTGCAGTCGCCAAGCTTGGTGTGCACGGCATAGGCGAAATCGACCGGGGTCGCCCCCTTTGGCAACTGGTGCAGACTGCCCTTCGGCGTGAAGGCGAAGATGCGGTCCTGGTACATCGCGATACGCGTGTTTTCGAGGAACTCGTCGGGATCGTGCGTCTGCTCGAGGATTTCGAGCAGGTCGCGGATCCATCCCGCCTGCCCGTCGGGGACCGCGCCGCCCTGCTTGTACGCCCAATGCGCGGCGAGGCCGAACTCGGACTGCTGGTGCATGCCGAGGCTGCGGATCTGGATCTCGATCCGCATATTCTGCTGATGCATGATCGTCGTGTGCAGCGACTTGTAGCCGTTGCGCTTCGGAGTCGAGATATAGTCCTTGAAACGGCCGGGGACCATTTTCCACTTGCGGTGGAGGATGCCCAGCGCCGCATAGCAATCGGCATCGGTCGGGGTGATGATGCGGAAGGCGATGATGTCGGTCACCTGTTCGAAGCTGACATGGCGTTCCTGCATCTTGCGCCAGATCGAATAGGGATGCTTTTCGCGCCCCGACACCTCGGCCTCGATTCCGTTCTTCGCCAGCAGTTCCTTGAACTCCCGGCTGATCGCGGCGACCTTGTCCTTGCCGCCCGCCGTAAGCTTGGCGAGGCGGCCCGTGATCGTGGCATAGGCCTCCGGCTCGAGTTCGCTGAACGCGAGCAGCTGCATCTCGCGCATATATTCATACATGCCGATCCGCTCAGCGAGCGGGGCATAGATGTCCATCGTCTCCTTGGCGATGCGGCGGCGCTTGTCCGGGTTCTTGATGAAATGCAGCGTCCGCATGTTGTGCAGCCGGTCGGCGAGCTTGACCAGCAGCACGCGGATGTCGTCGGACATCGCGAGCAGGAACTTGCGCAGATTTTCTGCAGCGCGCTCATTCTCGGTCTGCGCCTCGATCTTGCTGAGCTTGGTCACCCCGTCGACCAGCCGGCCGACATCGCTGCCGAACAACCGCTCGATCTCCTCGGGCGTCGTCAGCGTGTCCTCCAACGTATCGTGAAGCAACGCGGTGACGATCGTCTCGCTGTCGAGGTGGAGGTCGGTCAAAATGCCTGCGACCTCGACGGGATGGCTGAAATACGGGTCGCCAGAGGCGCGCTTCTGGCTCCCGTGCTTCTGCACGGTGAAGACATAGGCACGGTTGAGCAACGCCTCGTCGACGTCGGGATCATAAGCGCGTACGCGCTCGACAAGTTCATATTGCCTGAGCATCCCCCTCAATGTCGTTCATGCGAGGGCAATTGCAATGCGAAATTTGCTTTCACTTTCGCCAAGACGTTAGCAACATTGGTAAAGCCCGTTGGAAGCTTCGTACACGGCGGGTAGGACGGGGCCGATGGGGACCGATATTCTCGATTCGACCGGCATACCGCGCGTGTCGATGATCATGCCCGTGCATAATGGTGCGCGCTGGCTGGTCGATGCTATCGATTCGGTTCTGACCCAGGATTTCCGCGATTTCGAGCTGATCCTCGTCGACGACGCCTCGCAGGATGCCTCGCCGACGATCATGGCCGAAGCCGCGGCGCGCGATCCGCGCGTACGGCTGATCACGCTCGGGACGAATGTCGGCCTGCCAGCGGCGCTCAACCGGGGTTTTGCGGCGGCGCGGGGCGCGCTGCATAGCTGGACCTCCGACGACAATCTGCTTCGCGCGCCGATGCTGGCCCGACTTGTTGCAACGCTCGACGCGCATCCCGATGCCGATATCGCTTTTGCCGACTTCATGCTGATCGACGAGGACGGGACGGAATTGGGCTGCACGCGCGTCGGCCCGGTCGAGCGACTGCTTCATGGCAACAATGTCGGCGCCTGCTTCCTTTATCGGGCGGGCGTCACCGAGGCGCTGGGCGGCTATGACACTGGCCTCTTCGGGGTGGAGGACTATGACTTCTGGCTCCGCGCCGCGCAGCGTTTCCGCTTCGTCGAGCTGCACGAGGATCTCTATCGCTATCGCAAGCATGGCGGCAGCCTGACGAACCAGCGCGCCGCACGAATCCAGGCGCTGACGGCGACGATCGTCGAACGCGCAATGCCCGCGACGCTGCCGGCGGGCGAGCGGGGCGAAATATTGCTGGACCTTGCGTTCAAAAGCCGGCTGAGCTGGCGTACCGACCTTGTCGGGCGCGCGTTTCGTGCGTCGCCGGGTTACGTCCTTGCGCACCTGCCGCAGCTTGCGCGCTGGTCGCTCGTCGTTGCGCGCAATCGCCTGACCGCCTGAATCAGAAGGGCCGCCACGCCTGGCCGTAAAGGCAAGCGGGCGGCCCCGTGCGGTCGGCCGTCAGGAGGCAGGGAGAGGGGAGAGCGCCGCCCGTCCGGCCGACCGTATTATTTCGCGCCGTTGCAGCGCGCGAGCTCTTCGGCGGCAAGCGCCGTGCCGTTCGCGGTGAAGCTCTTCACCTCACCCACCTCGCGGGCAAGGCCGGCGCAGATGATCAGCGGACGGCTGGTGCCGCGGCCCGCGCCGCAATTGACGCCGTCGCACGACCAGATGACGTCGCGGGCTACGAATTTGGCGGTCTTGGCAGGGTTTGCAATTTCGGCGCGATAATAGGAACCGTCGGCCGCCCCGGCCGTTGCGGGAACGAGCGCCGCGCCGAGCAGCGGTAGCAGCAGGGCAGGCGAAGAAAGCTTGAACATGGGGAGGTCCTCCTGTTTTTGGGCAACCCTGAAGGGTTGCGAAATGAAATTTGGGTATCGGGTTGCAAATTGCAACCAAAGGCGCATATTTTTTTGTGCGAAGGGCAAATTTACGTTAGGGCAGCTTGATGGGAAAACTACGCGAACCGCTGAACGACATTTACGGCGATAATTGTGCGCTGCCGCTCGCGCTGGAGGCTATGGGCGAGCGCTGGTCGTTCATGATCCTTCGTGCGGCCTTCAACGGCGTCCATCATTTCGAGGAGTTCCAGCAGGAACTCAGTATCGCGCGCAATATCCTTTCGAACCGCCTTTCGCGCCTCGTCGATCATGGCATCATGGCACGTGAGGTAATGGCCGAGGATCGCCGCAAGGTTCGGTACGAGCTGACCCAGAAGGGTGTCGAACTGCTCCCGGCGATGATCGCGCTTCGCCAGTGGGGCGAGAAATGGGGCGCAGGCGTGCCGTCGACCCCCGTGCTCGTCGACACCACCGACGAACAGCCGATCGGCCCGGTGACGATCACCGCGCACGACGGCCGGACGCTCACCTATGGCGAACTGGTGTGGAAGCACCGCTCGGAACTTCAGCCGCTCGGCCAGGCGCGGATGCGCATGGCACCCGTCGCCGCGGAATGATCCTTGGCTTCGGGCGCATTCGCGCTGACCGCCGGTAAGCGCTCCGACACCATGCCGATTTTCGGATTTTCCTCGCCCGAACCCTTCTTCGGAAACAAGGTACGGGCCTTCTGGAACCTGCAGCTTCTGGGCTGGGCTGCCTGGCTCGGACTCCGCGGCGTGTCGGGTCTTGCCAACGGTCAGCCCTTCACCTTCCTGATCCCGCAGACGATTTCGGCGATTACCGGCTTCTCGCTGACGCTGGTGCTGTCGGTCTGCTATCGCGCGCTCATCAACCGCCGCCCGCTCCTGATGTGGGGCGTCAGCTTCGGCCTCGCGGGTCTCGCGACGGCGCTGTGGGCCTTCATCGACGCATGGGTCGCGCAGATCCAGAACCCGGCGAGCGAGGCGGGCTTTACCAGCCTGCTGCTCGGCGCGGTCTATATCGACGCAACATCGCTCGGCGCGTGGTCGGCGCTCTATTTCGCGATCAACTATTTCCTCCAGCTCGAGGAACAGAACGACCGCATGCTGCGCCTCGAAGCGCAGGCGGCATCGGCCCAGCTTGCGATGCTGCGCTACCAGCTCAATCCGCATTTTCTCTTCAACACGCTCAACAGCATTTCGACGCTGGTGCTGCTCAAACAGTCCGAGCCGGCGAATGCGATGCTCTCGCGCCTCTCGGCCTTCCTCCGCTACACGCTCGCCAACGAGCCCACGGCGCAGGTGACGCTGGCGCAGGAGATCGAGACGCTGAAGCTCTATCTCGATATCGAAAAAATGCGCTTCGAGGACCGGCTGCGGCCGCATTTCGCGATCGATCCGGCGGTCGCACGCGCGCGTCTGCCGTCGCTCCTGCTCCAGCCGCTGATCGAAAACGCCATCAAATATGCGGTGACGCCGCAGGAAGAGGGCGCCGATATCACGATTTCGGCTCAGCTGGCCGGTCAAAACGTGCGGATCACCGTGTCGGATACCGGATCGGGATTGTCAGGCGAAACCACCGACCCCACCACGGGCTTTGCAACGGAATCGACCGGTGTGGGTTTAGCCAACATCAGGGACCGGCTGGCGCAGGCTTTTGGCGACCAGCACAGGTTCGACGTCCAGACGGGCGCTGAGGGCGGGTTCACGGTCGTGATCGAATTTCCGTTCCAGCCCGATGGGCATATGACGATTGGAACCGAACGCACATGACGATCAGAACCATCCTGGTGGATGATGAAAAATTGGCGACCCAGGGCCTGCAACTGCGGCTCGAAGCGCATCCGGATGTCGAAATCGTCGACACTGCCCAGAACGGCCGCGAGGCCATTCGCAAGATCAAGACGCACAAGCCCGACCTCGTATTTCTTGACATCCAGATGCCGGGTTTCGACGGCTTTTCGGTGATCCAGGGTCTGATGGAGGTCGAACCGCCGCTCGTCGTCTTCGTCACCGCCTATTCCGATCACGCGATCCGCGCGTTCGAGGCGCAGGCGGTCGATTATCTGGTGAAGCCGGTCGAGCCCGAACGGCTCGCCGACGCGCTCGATCGCGTCCGCCAGCGCCTCGCCGAAAAGCGCGGTGCCGCCGAAGTCGAGCGCCTCAAGACCGTGCTTGCCGAGGTCGCCCCCGAAGCCGTCGAGGATTATGACGCCGAGGTTCAGCCCGACGCGCACGCTGCCGATCGCTACGAGAAGATGATCAACATCAAGGATCGCGGCCAGATTTTCCGTGTCGACGTCGACAGCATCGAGCGCATCGACGCCGCCGGCGACTATATGTGCATCTATACCGCCGACAACAGCCTGATCCTGCGCGAGACGATGAAGGATCTGGAAAAGCGGCTCGATCCGCGCAATTTCCAGCGCGTCCATCGCTCGACGATCGTGAACCTGTCGCAGGTCAAGCAGGTCAAGCCGCACACCAACGGCGAATGCTTCCTCGTGCTGGGTTCGGGCGCGCAGGTGAAGGTCAGCCGCAGCTATCGCGACGTCGTCGCGCGCTTCGTGCATTGATTTGATGAAGGCGCCGGCGTTGTCCGGCGCCTTTTCCCTTCAGAGCTGGTGTCCCGTCCGGTCGCGCTTCGTCGCGAGATACTGCTCGTTATATTTGTTCGTCGGCAGCGCGAGCGGAATGCGCTCGACGACCTCGACGCCCTCCTTCTCCAGCCGCGCGACCTTCTCCGGATTGTTCGTCATCAGCCGGATTCGCGGGATGTTCAGCAGTTCGAGCATCCGCCCCGCGATCGCAAAATCGCGTGCCTCGACGGGAAAGCCGAGCCGCAGATTCGCGTCGACCGTGTCATAACCCTGATCCTGCAGCGCATAGGCGCGCAGCTTGTTGACGAGGCCGATCCCGCGTCCTTCCTGCCGCAGATAGAGCAGCACGCCCCACGGTGCGTCGGCCATCGCATGAAGCGCCGCGTGGAGCTGCGGCCCGCAATCGCATTTCAGGCTGCCGAGCACGTCGCCGGTCAGGCATTCGCTGTGCAATCGCACCACCGGCGGATTGCCGTCGCGCTTGCCGATGACGAGCGCGACATGATCCGATGCTTCCTCGGGCGAGCGGAAAGCGACGATTTCGGCGCTCTCGCTCGCCTCAACCGGCAGACGCGCGCGTGCCGCGACCTGGAGGCGGGCGGGATCGAGCAGCGCCGCGACATCGTCGACGCTGCACGCGGTCTCGGCATCGCCCGCGGCTTCGCGGACGAAGAAGGCGGGAAGCAGTCCGGCATGGCGCGCCATTGTCATCGCCGTCATCGCAGCGCTTTCACCGCCGGTCGCGATCGTGCGGAACGGCCCCTTCAGCGGATTGGCGAGATCGAGCGACGGATCGGCGATCGCGAGCGCCGCCGCTACGCTGCTTGCGGCGCCCGACAGCCGCACCGGACCCGGGGTCGCCGCAATCCGCTGGTTGGTGAGCTTCAGCGTTACCGCGCGCTCGCCCGACAACAGAACATCGGCGCTGCCGAATTCGGCCAGCGCTTCGTCACGTGCGCTTTCGACGGCCAGCAGGTCGAGTGCACCATCGGCGCCGATCACGCGGAACGGCCAGCCGCGGCGCAGCGCGTCGATCGCGCGCGCGGCCCTGCGGGCCCCGGTGGCGCTCAAAGCGCGAACTCGGTGATCAGCGGAATATGATCCGACGGCCGTTCCCAGCTCCGCGCCGGCTGGACGACGCGGTGCGACACCGCCTTCGCCATCAGGTCGGGGGTAACCCACATATGATCGAGGCGGCGACCGCGGTTCGAGGCTTCCCAGTCCTTCGCGCGATAGCTCCACCAGGTGAACAGCGGGGTTGGAGCCTCGACGAAGTGGCGACCGAGATCGACCCAGTTCGATGCCGCCTGCAATCGTGCGAGGGTTTCGACCTCGATCGGGGTGTGGCTGACGACGTCGAGCAGCGCCTTGTGGTTCCAGACGTCGCTTGCGAGCGGGGCGACGTTGAAGTCGCCGGTCAGGATCGTCGGCGTGTCGACGAGCGCGCTCGACCATTCGGTCATGCGGCCGAAAAAGTCGAGTTTTTGCCCGAATTTGGGATTGAGGTCGCGGTCGGGAATATCGCCGCCCGCGGGGATGTAGACATTGTCGAGCCGCACGCCCGAGGGCAGGGTCACGCCGACGTGGCGCGCCTCGCCATTCGCCTGCCAGTCATATTTGCGCGCGTCGGCCAGCGGGATCTTGCTGATGATCGCGACGCCATGGTGCATGCGCTGGCCGTTGGTCACGATGTGGGTGTAGCCGAGCTGTTCGAACATCCCCTTCGGGAACAGGCCGCATTCGACTTTCGTCTCCTGCAGGCAAAGAACATCGGGGGCTTCCTCGCGCAGGAATTTCTCGACGATGCCGATGCGCGCGCGAACGCTATTGATGTTCCACGAGGCGATGCTGGTGTTGGTCATGCGATTCGGCTCTATCGGCGCAGGGAAGGGCGCGCAACTTTGCCGCAAGAAATCTTGCGCACAAACATAAACCCCCGTTCCAGGGGCGGTGGAACGGGGGTTCAAGGTCAGCGTTCGTCACGCTCTTGAATGAAGACACCGGGCAGTCCGGATGGGGCAACAGGGGGAAACCCAATGCCGGGGCCGTGTTGGCGTCCTCAAGAGTTGAAATAGGCCTTCTTCCCTGTCGCCAAGCTGAACAAAGCCGTTAACCGTGCCGTTCGTCGGCCGGAGCGGGCCGTTCGTCGAAGCCGCGGCTTCACTTGCGCTGGCGCGGCCGCGGATCGGTCCATTTGAACGCGGAATCGGCGACCGCGACGTTGAACTTCTGGTTGCTGAGGTCGATGCGCGTGCGGTTGTTCTGCGAATCGAGCGCCACCCAGCCGCGCAGGCGCAGCCCGGCCGGCGCGCCGCCGTCGCGGATGAACACCATCGTGATGGTGCCATATTCGGGTCGCTTCGGATCCTTGACCTCGACACTCAGCACGTCGTTGCTGCCGGTCGGGATCACCTTCGCATATTTCGTCAGGTCGCGGTCGGGGTCGAGCAGCGCGCCGAGCGGCGAGTTCTTCACCGGCCAGCTCTGCACCTGCTTCACCTGATAGTCGATCATCGTCAGACGGCTGCCGTCGCCGACGATCAGCAGCGGAACGTCCTTCTGATACTGGAAACGGATCTTGCCGGGGCGCTTGAGCGTCAGCTTGCCCGACAGGCGCTGGCCGTTGCGGTCGGTCTGGACGAAATCGGCGGTCATCGAGCTTGTCGCTTTCAGGTGCGACTGCACCGAGGACAGTGCGTTCGCCGACTGCGCGATCGCGGGCGCGCCGATCGCGATACCCGCGGCGAGCGCGGGAACGAGCGTGAAGGCGGCAAGACGGGTCAGCTTGGTCTGAAGGATCATCTGGCTCTCTATTCTGCAAATGGTCGGCCGGGCATGGAAGATACGCATTGAACGCGCCCTGAACCCGGCCTTTAGACGCTGTTCAAGTCATGAGCGCGGCATTGGTTCCTTACCGCTGCTGGCCGTACTGGTCGGTGAGCACATCGCGGCGGCCGACATGGTTCGGCGGACTGACAAGGCCTTCCTCCTCCATTCGCTCGATCAGGCGCGCGGCGCTGTTATAGCCGATACGAAGCTGGCGCTGCAGCCAGCTGGTCGATGCCTTCTGGCTTTCGACGACGATCTGGCAGGCCTTGGCGTACATGCGATCCTCGGCGCTGTCGCCGCCCGCGGGCGCGCCTTCCATCGCAAAGCCGCCGTCCTCGGGATCCTCGGTAACGCTCTCGATATAGTCGGGGCGACCCTGGCCCTTCCAGTGATCGGCGACAGCGCGGACCTCATCGTCCGAGACGAACGGACCGTGGATGCGCGTGATCTGCTTGCCGCCCGGCACATACAGCATGTCGCCCTTGCCGAGCAGCTGTTCGGCACCCGCTTCGCCGAGGATCGTCCGGCTGTCGATCTTGCTGGTGACGTTGAAGCTGATGCGCGTCGGCAGGTTCGCCTTGATGACGCCGGTGATGACGTCGACCGACGGGCGCTGCGTCGCGAGGATCAGGTGGATGCCCGCCGCACGCGCCTTTTGCGCGAGCCGCTGGATCAGGAACTCGACCTCCTTGCCCGCGGTCATCATCAGGTCGGCCAGCTCGTCGACGACGACGACGATCTGCGGCAGCGGCGCGTAGTCGAGCGTCTCTTCCTCATAGACCGGCTGGCCGGTGTCGGGATCGTAGCCGGTCTGGACGCGGCGGCCGAGCGACTTGCCCTTGGCGAGCGCGCCGCGGACCTTGTCGTTGTAAGAGGCAAGATTGCGCACCGACAGCGACGACATCATCCGGTAGCGGTCTTCCATCTGCTCGACCGCCCATTTGAGGGCGCGGATCGCCTTCTTGGGTTCGGTCACGACCGGTGCGAGCAGGTGCGGAATGTCGTCATAGACGCTGAGTTCCAGCATCTTCGGGTCGATCATGATCATCTTCACCTGATCGGGACCGAGGCGATAAAGGAGCGACAGGATCATCGCGTTGAGCCCGACCGACTTGCCCGAACCCGTGGTACCCGCGATCAGCAGGTGCGGCATCGGGGCGAGGTCGGCGATCATCGCGTCGCCGCTGATATTCTTGCCGAGGATGATCGGCAGCGCGCCGGTCTGGTCCTGGAACAGCGCGCTGCCGATGATTTCGTGCAGCACGACCGCCTCGCGGTTGGCATTGGGCAGCTCGATGCCGATCACTGTGCGGCCGGGGATCGGCGCGATACGCGCCGAGAGCGCCGACATGTTGCGCGCGATATCGTCGGCGAGGTTCGAGACGCGGCTCGCCTTGGTACCCGGTGCGGGCTCGAGTTCGTACATGGTGACGACCGGGCCGGGGCGGACCGCGGTGACGACGCCCTTGACCTGGAAATCCTCGAGCACCGATTCGAGCAGGCGCGCGTTGCGCTCGAGCGCGGCCTTGTCGATCTGGCCCCCGGCGCGTTCGGGCGCGGGCGCAAGAAGGTCGATCGACGGCAGCTGGTAATTGGTGAACAGCTCGGTCTGCGGCTTCGGACGGGGTTTCGACGGCTCGGTGCGCTGGACCGGATCGGCGATTTCGGGAGGGGCGCGATCGCTCGGCTCGGCGCGCGGACGCGGGCGGATCACGCGTTCCATCAGGTTCGGGGCCTTTGTCGCGTCGCTTGCGACGGCAGGCTTGGGCGGCTCGACAACGATGCGGCTTCCCTCGGCGGCCGGCAGCTTGAAGCGCTGTGACCAGCCCTTTTCGAGGCGCAGTGCGCGCCACGCGAGAAACAGGCCAAGCCCCAGCAGCACGAGGATCGTCGCGAAGCGGATCAGCGCCGATGCCGGATCTCCCGCCAGTTCGAACCACGGCGTGATCGCTCCGCCTAGGACAAGTGCGATGATCCCGCCCCAGCCCGCAGGCAGCGGCGATCCGCTTGCGGGCGCCCACAGCTCGGCGCCGAGCCCCGCCAGCAGGATGCCGGCGAAACTATAGGCGAGCTGGCGTACCCAATAGGGCTGCGGTTCGCCGGTCCACAGGCGCCATGCCATGATACCGAGCAACGGCAGCAGCAGCGCGATCGGCGCGCCGCCGATCGACAGGCCAAGGTCGGCAAACCATGCCCCCGGTGCGCCCATCCAGTTCGCGGCGGTGCCTCCTGCCGCCGTGTTCAGCGCGGCATCGGTGCTGTCGTAGGTCAGCAGCGCGAGCGTCAGGAACAGCGTGAAGGCCGCGAGCGCCACCGCCGCTGCGATCACGAGACTGCGGGCGATGCTTTGACGGAAAACGGTGCGCCAATCGGCCTTTGCGGCGACGGGCTTGCGGCTGGCCATGCTGAAATCGGTCCCCATGAGTTAACCACGGCGATATGCGCATGGGGTGGACTCGCCGTCAAGCACGCGGCGGCGGGCCGCCCACAGCCTTTCCAACCGGCGCGCGGCGGGCTAGGGCAGCGGCATGAGCGAAACCCTGCGCAGCGACGTCATCATTTCGGGCGGCGGCCTTGTCGGTCAGGCGCTGGCGCTGGCGCTGGCGCACCACGGCCTCTCCTCGCAGATCGTCGATCCGGCCGATCCGGTCGCGACCATCGCGCCCGGCTTCGACGGCCGGGCCTCGGCGATCGCCAGCGCGACGTGGCAGATGTTCGAGGTGCTCGGTATCGCCGATCGCCTCGCCGGGCACGGCTGCGCGATCCATGCGATCAAGGTCAGCGACGGCGGGCAGGCGGGCGAACTCGACTTCGTGACGTCGCCCGAGGACCGCGCGCTCGGCACGATGATCGAGAACCGCCAGCTGCGTCTCGCGCTCGCTGCCGCGCTTGCCGAGGCGCCGCTCGTCCGGCTCTTCATGCCGTCGCAGGTCGTGGAGCGCGACGTCGGGCCGCATGGCGTCACGCTGACGCTGGGCGACGGAACGAAGCTTGCGGCGCCCTTGCTGATCGTCGCCGAAGGCCGCCGCTCGCCGACGCGCGATGCGGCGGGCTTCAGCATCGCCAACTGGTCGTACCACCACCACGCAATGATCGGGGCGGTCGCGCACAGCAAGCCCCACGGCAGCGTCGCGCACGAAATCTTCTTCCCGTCGGGGCCCTTCGCGCTGCTCCCGCTCGTCGATGACGCACAGGGGCGCCACCGCTCGGCGTTCGTGTGGACCGTGTCGGAGAAGGACGGACCCGGCTTCGCCAAGCTTGGCGACCGCGGCTTCACCGCCGAACTCGAAAAGCGCGCCGGCGACCTGCTCGGGTCGATGGAACTGGTCGCGCCGCGGATGACCTATCCGCTCGGTTTCCATCACAGCGCGCAGATCGTCGCCGACCGCATCGTCCTTGTCGGCGACGCCGCGCACGGCATCCATCCGATCGCGGGGCAGGGGCTCAACCTCGGCCTGCGCGATGTTGCCGCGCTCGCCGAAGTGCTCGTCGAAGGTGCGCGGCTCGGGCTCGATCTCGGCGATGCCGCGCTGCTGGCGCGCTACCAGCGCTGGCGCGGGCTCGACAGCCTGATGGTCAGCCTAGCGACCGATGGTCTGACCCGCCTGTTCGGAATTCCGGGCCGCACCGCATCGGCGGTCCGCCGCGCGGGGCTGGGCGCAGTTCAGCGGATGCCGATGCTCAAGCGTTTCTTCATGGACGAGGCGCGTGGGGAGGCTGGCGACCTGCCACGGCTCCTTGCGGGCGCCGAGATCTAGGTAGTTCCACCTAGGCGGCGCGCATGCTGCCGCTAACCACGCGCGAAATACTCTCCTCCCTGCGGGCATTCCGGCCCGGCATGAGGGGAACGATCATGTCAGCGAAGAGCGATGCTCTCGAAGCGGCCGTCATCGAATTGATCAAGGCACGCACCATGTTGGAGGGGGCGCCGGGAGCTCGCGCCCGCGCCAACGTCGATAGCGCCTTCGCGCGGCTCGCGGCGCTCGCCGGCTCGCGCATCCGCCACTTCACCCGCGCCTACGGACTTGTCGACGTCGCCGAGGATGCTGCGCAGGCATGCTGGATCGCACTCCATCGCGCCGCTGAACGCTACGATCCTGCACGCGCGCGTTTCACGACCTATGTGAACTGGCAGATCCGCGCCGAGCTGCAGGCGCTGCGGCTCCGCCTCCACGGCGACCAGCGCTGCGCCGGGCGCCGGCAGGTGCAGGCGATCCTGTCCTTCGAAGCGCTCGCCGAAGACGGCATCGACGAATGGCTCGCCGATCCCGACGCCGAGACCGCGACCGAGCAGGGGGCATCGGACAGCCTCGCGGAGCTTGTTGCCGACCAGCTGGTCGCCGACTGGACCTCGCGCCGCCGGTCGGCGCTGCTCCGCACCCCGCGCGGTTCGGCGGCGCCCGACCGGGTAGATGCGAAAGTAGAGGGCGAAGGCGCGCTCGTACGGCGCCAGCTTATGCACACAGACGCGCTGATCGAACGGCTGGGAGAGGCAGATCGTCATGTGGTCCGCCGTGCGTTTGGCGATATCGCGCGCATTGCCGGCGCCAAACTGCACTGATTACTGGAGCGTTGCGCGTCCGTCGTCGCCGTCGAAGCGGCCGAAGAATTGCATCATCTGGACGACGAGTTCGGCGCGGGCGTCGATCGGCGTCGCTTCGAGCAGGGCCTGCTTCGCTGCCGCGTCGAAAGGTGCGACCTGTGCGATGCCGTTGACCAGCGTCGCATCATCGAGCTGGCCTACTGAATCCCAGTCGACGACATAGCCCTGCCGTGCCGCGAAACGCTTGGCCTCGCGCTCGAGGCTCGCGCGTTCGATGCTCGACAATATGGCGTCGTCTTCCGCCTCGACCTCGATCTCGGCCTCGACCTGCCGGAACGGCGTCGTGACGTCGAGTTCGCGGCGGACGCGAAAGCGCGCGACGCCTTCGAGGACAAGGTTGAACCGGCCCTCGTCGAGCGCTTCAACATCGACGATGCGGCCGACGCAGCCGATGTCGTACAGCGCCGGCGGCTCGCGATTCTCTTCGCCAGGTATCAGCCGCGGCTGGATCATCCCGATCTGGCGGTCGCGCGCGAGCACCTCCTGCACCATCGCCTTATAGCGGGGCTCGAAGATATGGAGCGGCAGGTGCAGCCCCGGAAACAGCACCGCGCCGGGCAGCGGAAAGATCGCGATCCGCTGGATAGTCAAAGGCGCGGCTTCGCCCATCAGCCGAACAGGATCAGCGACAGACGGCGGCGCTGCATCGCGACCCAAGGGTCTTCGAGGCCGACGGCTTCGAAGAGCGAGAGCAGCTTTGCGCGCGCTGCGCCATCGTTCCATTCGCGGTCGGCAGCGACGATATGGAGCAGATTGTCGGCGGCGGCATCGCGTTGGCCGGCGCCGATTTGCGCCGCGGCCAGGTCGAACCGCGCCTGATGATCCTCGGGGTTCCCCACGACGGCCGCTTCATAGCCTGCCAGTTCGCTGAGGTCCGGGGCATCGGCAGCAAGTGCCAGCGCACTCTTAGCTTGGGCGATCGCGGGATCGCCGGCGATGTCGGCGGGTACGGCGTCGAGCGCGGCCTGCGCCGCCTCGACATCCCCTGCGAGCACCAGCGCGCGGACCAATCCGGCATGCGCGGCGGCGTTGTCGGGCGCCATTTCGGCGATCTGGGCAAAGATGCCGACCGCGCGTTCGCCGTCGCCTTCGGCGAGCACGCTTTCGCCCATCTCGATCAGCGGCGCGATCTCGATCGCGCGCGCACTCGCCTCGCTCTCGACCGGCAGCTGCGCGAGCAGCTGGTCGAGGATCGCTTTCAGCTGGCTTTCGCTACGCGCGTTGGTGAGGTTCGCGACCGGCTGGCCCTGGAAGATCGCATAGACCGTCGGGATCGACTGCACCTGGAACTGCGCGGCGATGAACTGATTCGTGTCGACGTCGACCTTCGCGAGCACCACGCCCTTGTCGGCGTAATCTTCGGCGACTTTTTCGAGCACCGGGCCGAGTTGCTTGCACGGCCCGCACCATTCGGCCCAGAAATCGAGGATGACGAGCTTCGTCATCGACGGGTCGACGACGTCGCGGCGGAACGCCTCGACGGCTTCCTTTTCCTGCGGGTTCAGACCGAGAGTGGCCACGGCGGCTATGCTCCTTATTCCATGCTTGTCCGCTTATGTGGGATTTGGCGGCGCATTGCCAACCCTTCGCAGAAAATCGCAAACAGGGGTTGCCGACTCCGAAAGCCGGTGCTAATCGCCCGCCTCACCCGCTGGGAGCCACCCGTTTCCAGCCGCCAGAGCGGGCGTAGCTCAGGGGTAGAGCACAACCTTGCCAAGGTTGGGGTCGAGGGTTCGAATCCCTTCGCCCGCTCCAGTTTTTCCGACAATCCGATACCGATATCCGGCCGCAAAGCGCGGGCCCGGATTGCCGTCAGTCGAAATCCGCCACGTCCGCGGGGTGAAGCGCCCTGAAACGGCCGGGGTCGATACCGTGAGCCGCCAATCCCTCGGCAAGCCGCCGCTCGGGGTCGGTGCGGGCTTCGTCGGTCAGCTTGAAACTTCCCCAGTGCATCCCGACGGCCGCCTTGGCGCCGACGTCGAGCATGATCCGGATCGCATCCTCCGGATCGCAATGCTGCGCGGCCATGAACCACCGCGGGTCATAGGCCCCGATCGGCAGGATCGCGAGGTCGACTTCGCCGAACCGCGCACCGATCGCGCGGAAGATATTGCCGGTGCCATAGCCGGTGTCACCCGCGAAATAGACGCGCTTTCCGCCCGCCTCGAGGATGAAGCCGCCCCACAGCGCCATGCGGCGGTCGCGCGGGCCGCGCGAGGACCAGTGCAGCGCGGGGACGATATGCGCGCTTGCTCGGGGCGCGATCTCGACGGCATCGCCCCAGTCGCCGGTCCGGACCCGCGCCGCCCGAATGCGGCGATGGATGATCTTATCGTTGCCGAGCGGGGTGACGATCAGCGGATCGTGCCGCGCGTGCAGCGCCTTCAGCGCCGGCATGTCGAGATGGTCGTAATGATTGTGCGACAGCAATATCGCGTCGACCGGCGGCAGCGCGTCCATCGCGATGCCCGGCGCGGTCACGCGCCGCGGGCCGGCGAAGGCGACCGGGCTCGCGCGCTCCGACCAGACCGGGTCGGTCAGGATATTGAGCCCGGCGATCTGGATCAGCAATGTCGCATGGCCGACCATCGTGACGCGCAGCCCCTCGACGCGCGCATCGGGAACCACCGGCGTGACGGGGATCGAAGTGGGCCAGGGATTGTCGGGAGCGCTCCGCCGCCAGCGGAGCAGGTCGCCGAACGAGCGGTCGGTCTCGGGCTCGCCTGCGGGATTGAGGAAACGGGTTCCGTCGAAATGGTCGGAGACAGGCCCCTGATAATAGGGATTTCGCGCGGGCATCGGTTACGCCTCTCTTCAGCGGGTCAGCTTCTGATATGGTTGCCGAAGAGCTTCCGGCAAGGGAATTTCGCGCGCGCGCCGTGCGCAAGAAATGTCAAAACCCGTTGCAAGCCCGGCTAAAGCCAAAGCAGGGTACGATCCCTAGTTTTCTCCCGATGGAGGCTCGCAGAAGCCTTGGTATCGGGAGAAGGATGATGGCAGGCATGTCATTTGCACGCGCATTTCTTGCGGCACTGGCCGTTTCGACGTCGACGATGGCGCTGGCGCAGGAGGCGCCGCCCGCAGACGGGAGCAGCGCAAGCGACGGCGATATCGTCGTCACCGCGCAGCGCCGCGAACAATCCTTGCTCGACGTGCCGCTCGCGGTCACCGCGCTCGGCGGGGACACGCTGGCGGAACGCGGGATCACCAATTCGGCGCAGCTCGGCGATGCGGTGCCCAATCTTCAGATCAACAGCCCCTATGGCGATACGCAGCCGAACTTCTCGCTGCGCGGTATCGGGGTCGCGAACGAATATAACAGCAACCAGGCCTCGCCGGTCGGAGTCTATCTCGACGACGTCTATCTGGCGCCGCGTACCAGTCACGGCATGGGGCTCTTCGACCTCGACCGCATCGAGGTGCTGCGCGGTCCGCAGGGGACACTGTTCGGGCGCAACACCACTGGCGGTGCGATCAACTTCATCACCAAAAAGCCCGACCTGTCGGGAACGAACGGCTATCTGCAGCTCGGCTACGCCAATTTCGATACGGTCACCGCACAAGGCGCGGCCGAAGCGACCCTCGCCGAGGATGTCGCGGGGCTCCGTCTCGCGGTGAATTACGCCAAGGGCGACGGGCAGATAAGGAATGTCTTCCCCGGCGGCCGCGACGCCGCCTCGGTTGACACGCTGCAGGGTCGCGCCTCGCTGCGCGTCAAGCCGACCGAAACGCTCGATATCACCCTACGCGCCTATGGCGGGCGTGACCGCGGGACGCAGGCGGCGGTGCACGGCCTCGATGCCTTCCGCACCGGGCTCGGCTTTTTCGAGACCAACGAGAACCGGATCGGCGAGAACCGCACCGACGCGTGGGGCTTTTCGGGCAATATCGGCCTCGAACTGTCGGACACGCTCAGCCTGACCTCGATCACCAGCTACGACGGCGGCAAGCAGAACCTCCAGCAGGCAGCCGACGGCGCGCCGATCGACATCCTCGATATCAACTGGCGCTCGAAATATCGCCAGTTCAGCCAGGAGCTGCGCGCCAACTATGACGGCGACGGCATCACCTTTGTCGGTGGCCTCTTCTATGGCTGGGACCGCAATATCACCGACAATACCTTCAACCTTCCGCTTCCCCCGGCGGGCGGCTTCTTCCAGCATTACCGGCAGGTTCGCAAAAGCTACGCCGTCTTCGGGCAGGCCGACATCGACCTGACCGAGAAGCTCGTGCTGACGCTGGGCGCGCGCTATACCAAGGACAAGTCGCGCTACGACGACGCCTTCGCTTACCTGTTCGTCGGCGGGGTCGACGACCCGCAGACGCCGATCGCGACGACGGTTCCGTGCGCCGGTGTCGCGGGTACCTGTGCCTATGATCCGGATGCGCGCTTTGCGCTCGCCGATACCAACAATGCGCTGACCGGGCGCATCGCGCTCAGCTACGCCTTCGATGACGGTCCGCTGGTCTATGCGAGCTATAACCGCGGCTACCGCGCGGGCGCGGTCAACGGTGGCGGCTACACCTCATCGAGCGGCATCGGCTATATCGAGCCCGAGCGCGTCAATGCCTATGAGGTCGGAATCAAGGGCCGCGCGGGCGGGCGCCTGCTCACTTACGCGGCCTCGGCCTTCTATTACGATTATTCGAACCAGCAGCTTCAGGACACGCGCGCGGGACCGGTTTCCTTCCTCATCAATGCGCCGTCGTCGGAGGTTTACGGGCTGGAGGTCGAGACGACGTTGCGTCCGACCGACGGATTCCGCGTCAACGCCTCGCTCGGCTGGCTGCATTCGAAGTACAAGGAATTGACGCTGCAGGGGGCGGACCTGTCGGGGAACGAACTGCCCTTCGCGCCGAAACTGACGGCGCAGCTCGGCTTCGACTGGGATGTGGTCGAGGTCGCGGGCGGCACGATCACCTTCGCGCCGAACATGGCCTATTCGAGCCGCCAATATTTCTCGCCCTTCAACACGATCAACGCGCCGGGCTCGCCGCAGGTGAACAGCGAGTTGCAGCAGGGCGCGAACGCCAAGGTCAATGCCTCGCTCAGCTGGTCGAACGACGCGCTGACGATCCGCGCCTTCGCGAACAACCTCTTCGACCGCAAGACCTATGGCTATGGACTCGACCTTCGCGGTGCGGGATTCCCATACAACTTCCTCGTGCCGTCGGCGCCGCGCACCTACGGCGTCAGCCTCCGCTACAGCTTCTGACATGACCGATCTCAAGGACCCCGACCTCTATGTCGGCGGCATGCCCCATGCCGAGCTCGCGGCGCTGCGCGCTGCGGGTTCGGTCCACTGGAACCCCGAGAGTGATGGCGCGGGTTTCTGGGCGGTGCTGGGGTTCGACGATATCATCACGGTGTCGCGGCAGGCCGATCTCTTCTCCTCGGCGCACGAAAATGGCGGGCACCGCATTTTCAACGAGAATGAGGTCGGGCTGACCGGGGCGGGGGAATCGGCGATCGGCATCCCCTTCATCTCGCGCGACCCGCCGACGCACACCCAATATCGCAAGTTCGTGATGCCCGCGCTGTCGCCCGCGCGACTCGAAGGGATCGAGGCGCGTATCGCCGGGCGGGTCGAGCGGCTGTTCGCCGACGTGCCGCTGAACGAGACGGTCGACATTCTCCCGCTGCTCACCGTCCCGCTTCCCTTGCTCACGCTCGCCGAGTTGCTCGGCGTGCCGACCGAGATGTGGCACGATCTCCATCGCTGGACCGATGCCTTCGTCGGTGAGGACGACCCCGATTTCCGTCAGTCGCCCGAAGCGATGGCGGCGGTGATGGGCGAGTTTATCGGCTTCGCCTCGGCGCTGTTCGAGGAGCGGCGCGCGAACCCCGGTCCCGACATCGCCTCGCTGCTCGCCAACACCGAGATTCATGGACAGCCCGTCCCGCTCGGCGATTTCGTCGGCAACCTGATCCTCGCGCTCGTCGGCGGGAACGAGACGACGCGCAATTCGATCAACCACAGCCTGATCGCCTTTGCGGGCAATCCCGATCAATGGGATGCGATCCGTGCCGATCCGGGCCTCCTGCCGAACGCGGTCAAGGAAATGGTCCGCCATGCGAGCCCCGTCATCCACATGCGCCGCACCGCCACGCGCGATACCGAGCTGGGCGGTCGGCAGATCCGCAAGGGGGACAAGGTCGTCGTCTTCTATCCGGCCGGCAACCGCGACCCTTCGATCTTCGAAAATCCCGACGCTTTCGACATCGCGCGCCCGATCCGCCAGCATCTGGCCTTCGGCGCGGGTGTGCATGTCTGCGTCGGATCGCGACTCGCCGAGATGCAATTGCGACTCGCCTTTGCCGAAATGGCGCGCCATGTTCGGCGGATCGAGATCATCGGAGAGCCGAGGCGCGTGCGGTCGAACTTCATCAACGGCTTCAAGCGGCTCGAGGTCAGGCTGGTGGCCTGAGGGACCGGAAATGCAACAAGCGAGCGTCTGGGATAACAAGGAGATCATCTGCGACGTGCTCGGCCGCGCGCCCGATGTCGAGATGGGATCGATCGGCGACGGCTGGTCGCTCTGCCGCTGGCGCCAGTTCGTCGGCAGCTATACCTTGCCCGCGCTGCCGCAACCGATCTTCACCGTCCATGTCGCGGGCAAGCCGCAGGTCAAGACCTGGGATCGCGATGGCTGGACCGAGACCAGTTCGATCCCCGGCTGCGCGACGATCGTCCCCGCGGGGATGCCGACCGGCTGGCTCGTCGACGGCGAACTCGACGTCGTGACGCTGTCGATGTCGTCGGACGTTCTCGCGGGACAACCGCATGCCGACCAGTTCAGCAAGATGCGCTTCGCCTTCGCCGACCCGCTCGGCGTCGCGCTGACGCGCCAGATTCTCTCCGAACTCTATGCGCCGCAGGCGGAGGAACGGACGGCTTACGTCGCCGCGATGGTGGGTGCGCTGAAGGCGCATATCCTCTCGGGCCCGCCCGCCCACGGCAATCCGACCGAGATTCCGGTCTCGGACTTCTCGGCCTACCGGCTCCACAAGATCATGAACGCCGTGCTCGCCAACCCGGCCGAAGAGCACAGCCTTGAGGCGATGGCGGCGGTCGCGGGGGTCACGCCCTCGCACTTCTGCCGCCTGTTCAAGAAGGCGACGGGCATTTCGCCGCATCAATATGTGATGAAGGCGCGGCTCGACCGCGCGCAACAGATGCTCGTCCAGACCGACCTCAGCCTCGCCGCGCTGTCGGAGGCGGCGGGCTTCACCAGCCAGAGCCATTTCAGCCGCGCCTTCCGCGCCTGGTTCGGCATGGCGCCGAGCGACTATCGTCAGCAGGAACGGCGCGGACTTCACTGAACGGAGAAGAGTATGACCGAAGCAACGGCGGCCGTGGTGCGCCAGCCCGGGGGCGAGTTCACGATCGAGGCGATCGAGGTGGAGGCGCCGCGTGCCGGCGAGGTGCGCGTCCGGATCGCCGGCGTCGGCCTCTGTCACACCGACCTGATCTTCCGCGACCAGTTCGCGCCCTTCGCGCTGCCCGGTGTGCTCGGCCATGAAGGGTCGGGGGTGGTCGAGGCGATCGGCGAAGGCGTCGAGGGCCTCGGCATCGGCGACGAGGTCGTCGTCGGTTTCTCGAGCTGCGGCGCCTGCCCGCGCTGCGACGAACATTTGCCGAGCTATTGCCAGAGCTTCGTGCCGCTGAACTATGCCGGAATGCGCCTCGACGACGGCTCGACCGCCTATGCGAAGGACGGCGAGCGGGTCACGTCGCATTTCTTCGGCCAGTCCTCCTTTTCGGCGCTCACCGTCACCCGCGCGCGCAACGTGGTGAAGGTCGACACGTCGAAGGTCGCGCTCGAACTGCTCGGGCCGCTCGGTTGCGGCTTCCAGACCGGCGCCGGCGGGGTGATGAACTCGCTCGCCTGTCCCGCCGGATCGAGCATCGCGATCTTCGGTGGCGGCCCGGTCGGGCTCGCGGCGGTGATGGGCGCGGTCATTCAGGGCTGTGCAACGATCATTCTCGTCGAGCCGATCGCGGCGCGGCGCGAAATCGCGACGAAGCTTGGCGCAACGCATGTGATCGACCCTGCCGCCGAAGGCGACCTTGCCGAAGCGTTGCGCGCGATCGTGCCCACCGGTGTCGACTTCGCCTTTGACACGAGCGGCGTCGTCCCGGTGATCGAGGCGGGGCTCGCTGCGCTCGGCAGCCATGGCGCGATCGGCCTCGTCGGCGTGCCGGCCAAGGCCGATGCTGCGCTCAGCGTCCGGATCGCCGGGCTGATGACCCCAGGGCACCGCATCATCGGGATCATCGAGGGCGACAGCGACCCGCAAATCTTCATTCCCGAACTGATCGCGCATCACGCCGCGGGGCGCTTCCCCTTCGATCAGCTCATCAAGACCTTCCCGCTCAACCGCATCAACGAAGCCGTCGCGGCACAGGCGCGCGGCGAGTGCATCAAGGTCGTTCTGATACCCTGAAACGACTCCCCTCTTTTTGGGAGTTGTGAAAACATGGTGTGCGGACAATCGCACACCGACAGATCAAGAAGCTGACGCCGTCCCGGGGCGAACCGAAGGAGAGAGACGATGGATTTCGACCGTGACTATGCGATGCTGATCGGCGGCAAGCTCGACGGCGGCAGCGCCCGCTTCGACGTACTCAACCCCGCGACCGAACAGGTGATCGGCAGCGTCCCCGATGCGACCCCTGATGACCTTGACCGCGCGATTACCGCGGCACGCGCCGCCTTTCCGGGCTGGGCCGCGACCCCGATCGAAGAGCGAAAGGCGGCGCTGAACGCGATGGGGCAGGCGGTGTTCGCCAATGCCGACGCCTTCAAGCGCCTGCTGACCGCCGAACAGGGCAAACCGCACGCCGAGGCCGAGGGCGAGATCATGGGGGCGGGTTACTGGTTGATGGGCGCGTCGAGCCTCGACCTGCCGGTGACGGTCAACGAGGACAGCGACGAGCGGTACAGCGAGACGCGTCACGTCCCGATCGGCGTCGTCGGGGCGATCGCGCCGTGGAATTTCCCGATGATCCTGGCGATGTTCAAGGTCGGTCCCGCGCTGCTCGCGGGCAACACGATGGTGCTGAAACCCTCGCCTTTCACCCCGCTCGCGACGCTCAAATTCGGCGAGTTGGTGAAGGATATCCTCCCGCCCGGCGTGCTCAACATCATCACCGGCGGTGACGCGCTCGGCCCGTGGATGACGAGCCATAAAGGCTTCGACAAGATCAGCTTCACTGGCTCGACCGCAACCGGACGGCGCGTGATGGAATCGGCCGCGCCGACGCTGAAGCGCGTCACGCTCGAACTCGGCGGCAACGACGCCGCGATCGTCATGCCCGACATCGACGTCGAAAAGGTTGCCGAGGAACTGTTCTGGGCTGCGTTCCGCAACAATGGCCAGATCTGCATCGCGACCAAGCGCATGTATGTGCACAAGGACATTTACGAGCCGCTGAAGGACGCGCTCGTCGCCTATGCGAAAACGGTGAAGGTCGGCGACGGATCCGAACAGGGAACCCAGATCGGCCCGATCAACAACGAGGCGCAGTATCGCCGCGTCCTCGAGTTGATTCAGGATGCGAAGGACAAGGGCTACAAGTTCCTCGTCGGTGGCGAGGCGGCCGATGTGCCGGGCTATTTCATCCCGGTCACCATTCTCGACAACCCGCCCGAGGACAGCCGCATCGTGCAGGAGGAGCAGTTCGGCCCCGTACTGCCGCTGATCAGGTTTGACGATTATGACGATGTCATCACGCGCGCCAACGCCACCGACTACGGCCTCGGCGGATCGGTCTGGGGCCGCGACGAGAACAAGGCGTTCGAGATCGCGCAACGCATCGCGAGCGGCACCGTCTGGGTCAACGAGACCCAGCATCTCTCGCCCACCGCGGCGTTCGGCGGCATGAAACAATCGGGCGTCGGCGTCGAGGGCGGGCTCGACGGCCTGCTCGAATATACCAACGCCCAGACGATCGTCCGGAAGAAGCAGCCCGTCTAGCTCTTGGCCCACCGCCCGCCAAGCGCGCGGAATACGTCGACCTGCGCATCGGCGATGCGCGCGTCGGCCAGCGCAAGCGAGGCTTCGGCTTCGGCGAAGGTGCGTTCGGCGTCGAGCGCGACGAGCCCGTCGATCTGCCCCTCGCGCTGCTGCGCGCGGGTGATCTTCACGGCAATCTCGGCCTGATCGCGCGCCGATTGCAGCGCGGTGCGGCGATCGAGCATATGCGCATAGGAGGATAGTGCCGTCTCGGTTTCCTCGAGCGCGCGCAGCACGGTGCCGTCGAACGTGGCGAGCGACGCCTGCGTATCGGCCTCCGCCCCCGCGATGCGCGCGCGCGCACCTTCCTGATTGAGGAAGTTCCAGTTGATCAGCGGGCCGAGCAGCCAGCGCAGCGGCCCGCCACCGAACAGATCGCCGAGGCCGCCGCTCGTCTGGCCGACCGAGCCGCCGAGCGTGATCTTCGGATAGAGATCGGACGTCGCGACGCCGATGCGCGCGGTCGACGCGGCGAGGCGGCGTTCGGCCGCAGCCACATCGGGACGGCGTGCGAGCAGCGCGGCGCCGTCGCCGACCGGGATCGGCTGGTCGAGGCGCAGCGTCGTCGTCCGCGCCGCCGCGATCGGCGGCAGTTCGGCGGGGGCGCGGCCGGTCAGTGTCGCGAGGCGGAACAGCGCGGCATCGCGCTCGGCGGCGATCGCCGGGATGTCGGCGGCGCGCTGGTCGCGCAGCGCCGCGACGCGTGCGGTGTCGAGCTTCGTCGTCAGGCCCACCTCGGCACGGCGCGCGGTCAGCGCGACCGATTTGTCGAGCAGTGCGACGATCCGCTCGGCGACACCGAGCCGTTCGGCCGCCGATGCGGCGTCGGCATAGGCGCGCGCGGTTTCGGCGGCGACGGTGACGCGTACCGCGTCGGCATCCGCCTCGGCGGCGGCGACATCGCCGCGCGCCGCCTCGATCCCACGCGACACGCGGCCGAACAGGTCAACCTCATATCCGACGGTAAGCCCGGCATCGACCTGCCAGCCGGTCCGGTCGGCGCCGGGGGGCACCTGCCCCTCGCTGACGCGGCCATAGGTCGCGCCTGCACTGAGGTTGGTTGAGGGCAGGCGGTCGCCGCGGACTTCGCGCAGGCTCGCGCGCGCCTTGGCGATCCGCGCGACCGCGACGCGGACGTCGGTGTTCGCGGCGAGGGCGTCGGTGACGAGGCCGTCGAGCACCGGATCCTTGTAGAGCCGCCACCATTCGGCATCAGCCGGGGCGGTGTTCGTCACGCCGTCACGCGTCGAGAGGAACGGGCCGGACGACGCCACAGGGGGAGTAGGGCGGGCGTAGTCCGGCCCGACCGCGCACGCGGCAAGCGTGAACGCGGATACGGTTGCGATCAGAAAATTGCGCATTGCAATGCTCCTTATTCGGCCGGCTGCAGCGCGGGTTCGGCAGCGCCGCCGCGGCCACGCAGGGTCGCGATACGGTCGCCGAGCGCGCGGCAGACGACATAGAAGGTGGGGGTGAAGAGGAGGCCGAACGCCGTCACGCCGATCATGCCGAAGAAGACCGCGGTGCCGAGCGCCTGACGGAGCTCCGCGCCTGCACCGCTCGCGATCAGCAACGGCACCGCGCCGAGGATGAAGGCAAAGCTGGTCATCAGGATCGGGCGCAGGCGGTCGCGTGCGGCGCGAACGGCGGCTTCGACCGGCGACAGACCATCCTGTTCTTCGGCCTGCTTGGCGAATTCGACGATCAGGATCGCATTCTTTGCCGCGAGCGCGATGAGGACGACGAGCCCGATCTGCGTCAGGACATTATTGTCCATCCCGCGCAGATTGACGCCGACCATCGCCGCGAACAGACACATCGGCACGATCAGGATGATCGACAGCGGCAGCGTCAGGCTCTCATACTGTGCTGCCAGCACGAGGAAGACGAACACGACCGCCAGCGCGAAGACGAGCGCCGCCGTGCTGCCCGCCGCCTTCTGCTGATAGGCGATGCCGGTCCATTCGGTGCCATAGCCTGCGGGCAGATTGTCCGCCGCCAGCTTCTCCATCGTTGTCAGCGACGCGCCCGACGAATATCCCGGCGCGGTGTCGCCATCGACCTCGACCGCGGGGTAGAGGTTGTAACGGACGACGCGGTACGGACCGGTCTTGTCCTTGAAGGTCGCGACCGAACCGATCGGTACCATCTCGCCGGTGTTCGAACGCGTCTGGAGGTTCGCGATGTCGGCGACCGACTGGCGGAAGGGCGCGTCGGCCTGCGCGGTCACACGATAGGTGCGGCCGAGCAGGTTGAAGTCGTTGACGAACGCCGACCCCAGATAGACCTGCAGCGTCTCGAACACGCGTTCGGGGGGGACGCCGAGCAGATTGGCCTTGGCGCGGTCGATGTCGGCATAGACGCGCGGGCTTCCGGTGTCGAAGAAGGTGAAGACCTGCGCCAGACCCTGCGTTTCGTTCGCCTTGCCGATCAGCTTGCCCGATTCCTCGGCCAGCTTCTGGTATCCGTGGCCGCCGCGATCCTGCACCATCATCCGGTAGCCGCCGGCCGAGCCGATGCCCTGGATCAGCGGCGGCGGGATCACGATCACGCGCGCTTCGGTGATGTCGGCGACGTCGGCGCGCGCTTCGTTCATGATCTCGTCGAAGCTGACGCCGAGTTTCTGGCGCTCCTCGAAACTCTTGAGCGGGAAGTAAGCCGCGGCCGCGTTCGGGGCGAGCGTCTGCGACGGTCCGTCGAAGCCCGCGAGCATCACCGAACCGAGGATACCCTTGTTGGGCAGGATCCGCTCGGCGACCTTGCGGAGCGCCGCGTCGGTGCGTTCGACCGAGGCGCCGGGGGGCAGCTGGACGACGGCGAGGAAATAGCCCTGATCCTGCGCCGGGATGAAGCCCGTCGGCGTCGCCCAGAACAGGCCCGCCGTGGCGGCGATCAGGCCGCCATAGGTGATCATCATCCGCTTCGGCCGCCGGACGAGCCGGTCGGTGAGCGACGCATAGGCATTGCTCATCTTCTCGAACGCCTCGTTGAAGGCGTCGCCGGCGCGCTGGGCCAGTTCGCGGATGCGCGAGGGCCTGGCGGGCGCCGCGTGCGGCTTCAGCAGGATCGCGGCGAGCGCGGGCGACAGCGTCAGCGAGACGATCAGCGAGATGATCGTCGCGGTCGAGATCGTCACCGCGAACTGCTGGTAGAAGGCGCCCGACAGGCCGGTCAGGAACAGGGTCGGCACGAACACCGCGCAGAGCACGAGGACGATCGCGACGAGTGCGCCCGACACCTCGTCCATCGAGGTCTGCGCGGCCTTCAGCGACGACAGCCCGCGTTCGAGGTTGCGCTCGACATTCTCGACCACGACGATCGCGTCGTCGACGACGATGCCGATCGCGAGCACGAGTCCGAAGAGCGAGAGGTTGTTGAGGCTGTAGCCGAACGCCGCGAGCACGGTGAAGGTGCCGACGAGCGATATGGGAATGGCGACGATCGGGATCACCGCGGCGCGCCATTTCTGCAGGAACACCAGGATCACGATGACCACGAGGACCATCGCCTCGATCAGCGTGTCCTTCACCGCGTCGATCGACTGCTCGATGAACTTGGTGGGGTTATAGATGACGCGATACTCGAGGCCCTTGGGGAAGTTCTTCGACGCAGCCTCCATCTCGGTCTCGATCGCCTTCGCGGCTTCGAGCGCGTTCGATCCCGGGCGCTGGAACGCCGCGAGGATCACCGTCGGGTCGCCCGAGAGATAGGTGTTGCTGTTATAGTCCGACGCGCCGAGCTCGACGCGCGCCACGTCGGCGACGCGCACCTGCCGCCCGTCGGCGTCGGTGCGGATCACGACATCGGCGAATTGCTGCGGGTCGGCAAGGCGGCCCTGCGTCTCGACGTTGAGCTGATAGGCGTTGCCGCTGGCGTAGGGCGGCTGGCCGAGCGAGCCCGCCGCGACCTGCACATTCTGCGCGCGCAGCGCCGCCACGATCTCGCCCGCGGTCAGGTTCAGCGCAGCAGCGCGCGTGGGATCGATCCACACGCGCATCGCATAGTCGCGCGCGCCGAACAGGCGAACGTCGCCGACCCCGTCGATACGGCTGAGGCGGTCCTTGAGCTGGGTCAGCGCATAGTTGGAAAGGTACGAGCGATCGAGCGACTTGTCGGGCGAGACGAGGTTCACGACCATCAGGAAGTCGGGCGAGGTCTTGCGCGTCACGACGCCGAGCCGCTGCACCTCTTCGGGCAAGCGCGGCACCGCGATCGCGACGCGGTTCTGCACCAGCACCTGCGCGGCGTCGAGGTCGGTGCCGATCTTGAAGGTCACGGTGATCGTCACCGTGCCGTCGCCGGTCGACTGGCTCGACTGGTAGAGCATGTTGTCGACGCCGTTGATTTCCTGCTCGATCGGCGTCGCCACCGTCTCGGCGACGGTCTCGGCCGACGCGCCGGGATAGTTGGCGGTGACCGTGACCGTTGGCGGAACGATGTCGGGATATTGCGAGACAGGCAGCGACCAATAGGCGATCGCGCCGACGAGGGTGATGATCACCGCGATGACCGCGGCAAAGATCGGGCGCATGATGAAAAAGCGCGAAAGACGCATGACGGGCTCCCCGGATTGGAGGATCGTTGAAAAATCGGGTCGAAAATCAGCCCTTCCGTCGGGAAGGGATGCGGCGGACGGGAGCCGCCGGCGCAACGTGAAACCGCCGGCTCCCGCCCCCACCCCTCCCGCTTGCGGGAGGGGCTAACTCAAATCAGCGCGCGCCAGATCAGCGTGCGAAGGTCGCTTCGCCGACGAGCGCGGTGCTCGGGGGTGCGGCGGTCTCGGCAACCGGCGCGATCTTGCCGGCGCGTGTCTGGACCTTGCTGCCGGGCTGCGCGAGCTGGGTGCCGACGATCACGATGCGGTCGGTCGGCGTGACGCCGCCGCGCACGACGCGCAGGCCGTCGACGACGGGGCCGAGCTGGACCTCGCGCACCGCGACCTGGCCGTCCTTGCCGACCACCAGCAGCGTCTTGCGCGCCTGGTCGGTTTGGATTGCCGCATCGGGGACGAGCAGCGCGCGTTCCTTTGCGCCGCTCGACAGGCGCATGTTGCCGAACATGCCGGGCGACAGGAACAGGTCGGGGTTCGCAATCACCGCGCGGCCGCGGATCGTGCCCGAGCGCGGGTCGATGCCGTTGTCGGTGAAGTCGAGCTTGCCGGTGCGGCTGTAGTTCGCCTCGTCCTGCAGCTTGACCTGCACCTCGGATCCCTTGGCGCCTTCTTCCTGCGCGCGCTTGGCCTTCAGGAACAGGCCTTCGGAGCCGTTGAAGCTGAAATAGATGGGGTCGAGCGCGTTGATCGTCGTCAGCAGGCTGCCGGCGCTGCCTTCGCCCGCGGCGACGAGATTGCCAGCGTCGACACGGCGGTCGGAGATGCGCCCGCTGATCGGCGCGCGGACCTGCGTGAACTCCATGTCGAGCGAGCGCGACCGGACGCGCGCATCGGCGGCGGCGAGGCTCGCCGAGGCCGCGCGCACCCGGGCGTTGAGCTGGTCGAGATCGCTTTGCGACACCGCATCGTCGGCGACAAGGCGGTTGGCGCGGGCGAGGTTGGTCTGCGCGAGCGCAAGGTCGCTGCGTGCACTCGCCGCTTCGGCGCGCGCCTCGGCGAGCGCGGCGGCAAACGGACGCTGGTCGATCGTGAAGAGCAGCTGGCCCTTGCGGACGATCTGGCCGTCGGTGAAGTGGACGCCGGTGAGCTGGCCCGACACGCGCGGGCGCACCTCGACCGAATTCACGGCTTCGAAGCGGCCGACATAATCGTCCCATTCGTTGATGTCGCGCACCAGCGGCGCGGCGACGGTGACAACCGGAACCGGCGGAGCGGCATTCGCCGGCGCCTCGCGGTGGGTGATGCCCCAGCCGGCGGCGAACAGCAGCACGACGGGGAGGCCGTATTTCAGGCCGCGATTGCGCCAGCCGCGCTTGGCATTGTCATCGGTATTGGGAACGAGGGCGGCTTCGGCCGTCTCCTCGCCCCGGATCGGGGAGAGCATGTTCATTGTTCTTACTTTCGGAAGAGGCGGGTGATGTGCACTTCGGCGACGCGCTTGCCGAGCAGTTCGTAATGGTCGGCACTGAAGCCGGCTTCGAAGAAGGACTGCAGCTCGTGTTTCGGTACCGAATAGCTGTGGTGCCAGGTCAGCACCGCCATACGGCGCAGCGCCTCGAGCTTCGGGTCGGCAAGGCGGCGGTTGAAGCCGTGGCCGAGCAGGTTGCCGAGGAATTTCTGGAAGCGCCCCGGTTCGCGCAGGCTCGAAGGCCGGTCGTGACGCGCGAGCATCACGACCGACCACTCGAGCGCGGAAAAGCCGGCGGGAATATCGGCTTTCGGCGCCACGGGGGGAAGCGCGGGGGCGAAGTGCTTGGGGCTCGCGGCGGCGATGGCGCTGGCGAACCCGTCGTTCAGTGCAAGATAGGCCATGGTTCGATCCTCCTGGGGAAGGTTTTGTCGGGAGTGCCGGGCGCAAGGGGGCGCTAACCCCGGGGACACTTGCGCCCGGCGAGGGGAGATTCTGGATGAGGGAAACCGCCCGCCGCCCGGCGGGCGTCAGCGCGAAATTCCGGAAGATGTCAGGTTTGGGCTAGCGGACTAGTCCCGGGTGCAGTCGCAGTGGCACATCGGCGTTTCCCTTCGCTTCTGGCGGCGGGGCGGGAGCGCCCTGACCATCTGTACTAAGCGGTATATAAACCCGCCGTTCATCTTGTCAAGGAGTTTTGTACCGGCTGTTATAGAATATTTTAGACAGCGGAAAGCAGGGCTTGGCTCAGGCGCTCGGCCACAGCGCAAGGCTGGTGTCGACGAGCTTTTCCAGCTCGGCGCGCGTGGCGCCGGCACCGGCCTGGACGGTGATGCCCTGCAGGATCGCATAGAGAAAGCTGGTGAGCCCCGCGGCATCGATATGCGCGGGCAGATCGCCATCGCGCTTTGCCTGCTCGAAGCGCTCGACGAGCGCACGCTGCGACGAGGCACGGCGGCTGATCACATCGGCCTTGATCGACTCGGCTTCGGGGCTGCACGCAAGCGAGCTCATCAGGCCCATGCAGCCCTGCGGCTCGCCTTCGGCGGCATGGGTATCAACCCCGCCGCGCAGATAATATTCGGCGACCTTGCGTGCCGTCGGCTGCTGCAACGCGGCGCGGGTATATTCGAGTTTCTCGGACTCATAGAGGTCCAGTGCCTTGTGAAACAGGGCTTCCTTGTTGCCGAACGCCGCATAGAGGCTCGGCTTGGTGATCCCCATCGCCTCGGTCAGGTCGGCCATCGACGCGCCGTCATAGCCCTTCGCCCAAAAGACGTGCAGAGCTTCGGCAAGCGCCTTGTCGACACAGAATTCGCGCGGGCGCCCTTTGACAGGGGTGGCAGTCTCGATTTCCATAACGGACGGTATATAATGGGCCGTCCGCGAAAGTCCAGACCCTAGAACAGCCCCGGCAGCTCGCGTTGCGCGGCGCGCGGCGCTTCGGGGGTCAGCATTTCGGGTTCGGCGAGGACGCGGACGTTGCGGCTTTGCGGCGACAGCCCCGATCCGGCATCCGCGATCCGCGTCGTGCAGGCACGCCCGGCGAGGAAGTCGATCGCCGCGCGTACGGAGGCTTCGCGAACGTCGCCGAGCGGGAAGCTCAGGTCGTCACCCGCGGCGCAGCTGTTCGCGATCTTGGGCGCCAGACCGTTGAAATAATCGCCCGAACTGCTCGCATTCCCTGTCGAGAAGGCAATCACACGCATCCGGTCGTCGCATTCGGCCTTGTCGAGCGCGATCTGCCCGACCGGCTTGCCATAGGTATTGCCGCCCACCAGCGTCATGTTCGTGCCGAGATAGGGCAGCATCCCGTTGATCACGAGTTCGCTGGCCGACGCGGTCGATCCGGTGCCGATGAAGGCGATCCGCGTCGGCGCGATCGATTCGGGCTGCGTCGCGAAGAAGTGGCGTTCGTTCTCGGCCGATTTCGACGGCCGGAAATTGGTCTGCGAGAAAAGTTCGGACGAGGTCCGGTTGCGTCCCAGCAGATCGCCGAACAGTTCGGCGGTGGAGACGAGCCCGCCACCGTTATAGCGCAGGTCGATCACCACGTCGGTGATGCCCTGGTTGCGGAAATTCAGGAAGGCGGCGCGGAGCTGCGGGTTGGCCGAGGAAATGAAGGTCCGCAGGTTCAGATAGCCATAATTGCGGCCACCCTCGCTGATGATCTTCGCGCCGTAGCGGTCGGACACCGGGTCGAGATCGTAGTTCGCCTTGGTCACCGTCACGTCGCGTGTTCCGCCGGCGTCGGTGATGCGCAGCACGCGCGCCACGCCCGGGTCGCTGGGGCCGAGCGCGTTCGTGATCCCGTTCGTCCCTTCGGCCGCGACGATCGCCGAAATCGTTCGCAGATTGCCCGTACTCGTCCCGATCGCGGTGATCCGGGTCCCGCGGTCGATACCCGCGCCAAAGGCAGGGGCGTTCTCATAAGCTTCGGCGATGACGACGCTCTGGCTTCCGGCGTCATAGACCAGCCGTACGCCGAACCCTGCGCTCGATCCGCTGTTGAAGAAGGCATTCTCCTCGGCGATCGAGGTGATGTAGGTGAAATAGCGGTCCTTGCTGAGCGCGCGTGCGGGCGCGACCAGCGCGTCGATATAGGTCTGCACGTCGGCATAGCCGGCGGGATTGACCCCGTTCGCGACGTCGCCCGGGAACAGGTACCATTCGTCGATCACCGCCTTGGCAAAGGCCTGGCGCGCCGCGAGGCCGCAGGTTGCGGTCGGTGCGGGGGTCGGCGTCGGGGTCACCGTCACGGGGCCGCCGCCGCTTCCACCGCTACCCCCGCCGCCTCCGCCGCACGAGGCGAGCAACAGCGCGGCAAGCGTCACGACAGCTACCGATTGCTTCGGCTTACGCATCAAATCCAACCCCCCGGATATCGGCCGCCTGTGCCCCCGCACAGAAAAAAATAAAGAATCAATCGCCCGCCGTCATATCCGCGTCGCGGCGACCCTTGAAGCCCTGTGCGATCACATAAAGTTCCGGCGAGCCCTTGCGGCTGGCAGGGGGTTTCGCGTGCTTCACGGTCGTGAAATTCTGCTTGAGCACGGTCAGCAACTCGCGATCTGCACCGCCCGCGAACACCTTGGCGACAAAGGCGCCGCCCGGCAGCAGGTTCTGCACGGCGAAATCGGCGGCCGTCTCGGCCAGCCCGATGGTGCGGAGGTGATCGGTCTGCGGATGGCCGACGGTATTCGCCGCCATGTCGGAGATCACCAGATCGGGGGCGCTGCCCAGCGCCTCGATCAGCCTGTTGGGAGCGGCATCGTCCATAAAATCCATTTCGAGGATTTCGACCCCCTCGATCGGCTCGCAATGGAGCAGGTCGATCCCCGCGACACGCGCGCGGGGGTTTGCCTGACGCACGACCTGCGACCAGCCGCCGGGGGTAATTCCAAGATCGACGACGGCACGGGCCTTTTTCAGGAAACCGAATTTCTCGTCGAGCTCGATCAGCTTGTACGCTGCGCGCGAGCGATAGCCTTCGGCCTGCGCGCGCCGGACATAGGGATCGTTCAGCTGGCGCTGCAGCCAGCGCGTCGACGATGTGCTGCGCTTGCGCGCCGTCTTGACGCGGACGTGCAGGCCGCCCCTGCCGCCGCCGCCCGGCTTCTTTCCACCGCCGGTCACTTGCGATACTCGCGCCGGGTAACCGGAACGTCGCGGCCCTGCATGGCGAGTGTGCGAAGGATGCCCTCGCGGATACCGCGATCGGCAACGCCGACGCGGGCGGCGGGCCACAGGTCGATGATGCTCTCGAGGATTGCGCAGCCCGCGACGACCAGGTCGGCGCGCTCGCGGCCGATGCACGCGATCTCCGCGCGGTCTTCCAGGCTGGCCTCGGCAAGGCGGCGGCTGATATCGCGCATCGCGTCGCAGGGGACGACCAGCCCGTCGACCGCGCGCCGGTCGTAGCGCGGCAGGTCGAGGAAGACGCTGGCGAGCGTCGTCACCGTTCCGCTGGTGCCGAGCAGGCGCAGCGGCTGGCCGGCAAACCGTTCGGCACGGGCCGAGAAGGCGGCGAACGCCTCGCGCGTCACGTCGCGCATGCGCGCATAGCTCGCCTGACGCGCACCCAGGCTGTCGCCGTCGCACGGCGCATGTTCGGTCAGCGATACAACGCCCCAGGGGACGCTGATCCAGTCGTGGATCTTCACGTCATGGTCGGAGACATCGACGTGCATCAGTTCGGTCGATCCGCCGCCGATGTCGAAGATCAGCGCCGGGCCGTCGCCGGGCTCCATAAGGTTGTGACAGCCGAGCGCCGCGAGTCGCGCCTCTTCGGCCGCCGAGATGATGTCGAGGACGATGCCGGTTTCCTGTTTCACCCGCGCGGCGAGATCGCGGCCGTTCGAGGCGCGTCGGCACGCCTCGGTCGCGACGGCGCGCGACAGGGTGACGTGGCGGCGGCGCAGCTTGTCGGCGCAGATCGCAAGCGCGGCGACGGTGCGGTCCATCGCGGCCTCGCTGATCCTGCCCGTCGCGTGAAGCCCTTCACCAAGGCGGACAATCCGCGAAAAAGCGTCGATCACGACAAGTTCGCCGTCCTGCGGACGCGCGATCAGCAGCCGGCAATTGTTCGTACCGAGATCGATGGCGGCGTAGCTCCGCGGCCGGACGACCGGACCGGGTCGGGGCGGAGCATCCCCCTTGTTTCGTCGCTTCGCCGGCGGGCCCATATTCGAACCTGGCCGCGGCGATCGCCCTGATGGCGCTGCCATTTGCCGCATGGCTATCGTAACCTGTCTTTTGTCTCACGCGCCCGCGGATGCGCGGACGTGCACTTGGGGCCGAGACTAGGCCCCCCGGCCCGTGATGGCAACCCCGCCACCCGGACAGCAAAAGCCCCGCCCGGCAGGGCCGGACGGGGGCGAAGGAGGGAAGAGACTTTATTGGGGTTCGGGTCTGGCCTTAGCGGCAGCCGTCATTACCCTTGTCGATTGCGCGGCCCGCGATGGCGCCGACGGCGCCGCCGATGATCGTGCCGACCGTGCGGTCGCCGCGACCCGCGATTTCATGGCCCGCAAGGCCGCCCGCGATCGCGCCGATCACGGTGCCGCCGGTGCCGTTGTCGCACTGGCGATAGTTGCGACGGTCGTTGCGATAGTTGCGACGATCGTTCCGGTAATCGCGGCGGTCGTAGCGGTCGTAACGATTGTCATAGCGACGGTCGTTGCGGTCGTAGCGGACATAGCTCGTGTCGTATCCGCCGTTGTAATAGCCCGGCTGCGCCGCGGCGGGAGCTGCCACGCCCAGCGTCGCGGTGGACATCAGGGCGGCGAGCGAGAGAGTCACCATCTTTTTCATAATCTTTCTCCTTGTTCGTCGTTCTGCCCGTGGGGGCGTGGGTGGGTCGATGAAGCCCTTATGGATGATTCGCTTTGAGCCGAGCCTGAACATCGCTGTTGGCTGGCGTTCAGCTTCGGTGCGCTTCCTGCTTGCGGAGACACGCCCCGCCGCCCTATCGCCGCGCCGATGCGCCGCTATCTCCCCGCTGCCCTGATTTTCCTCGCGATCGGCCCCGCCCCCTGGACCGACCAGCGCCTGCCGAGGATCGACAAGAGCTCGCAGCTGATCGTCGCACGCGCGCTCGCCTATCCGGCCGGGCAGGAGGGCACGCTCCGCTTTGTCCGCGGCTGGCGGCTGACAAGCCCCAACCGCATCTTCGGCGGCTTTTCGGCGCTTGCGATCACCGGTCCCGATCGCTTCCGGCTCGTCGGCGACGGGGGCTATGGCGCGCAGCTGACCCTGCATCTGGACGGGCGGGTCGAGGATGCGCGCATCGCGCTGCTCCCGTCACCCAGCGGCAAGGCGCGCCGCAAGTCGCAGAGCGATTTCGAGGCGATGGCCTTCGATCCGGCGAGCGGAAAGATATGGGTCGCGCTTGAGGGGCTGAACGAGGTCTGGCGGATCGACGCGAAGCTCACGCATATCGAATCGCGCGCGAAGCTGCCGAAACCCTATTGGCCGGCGAATCGCGGGCCCGAGGCGATGGTGCGGCTCGCCGACGGACGGACGCTGATCCTTTCCGAGGACGCCGACGACGATCCGCGCGGCCGTGCGGCATGGCTGTTCGCGGGCGATCCGGCGGTGCCGGGCACAAAGGCGGTGCGCTTCTTTTATGATTCGCAAGGCAAGGGACTGGTCAGCGACGCGGCTGCGCTTCCCGACGGACGCATCCTGCTCGTCCACCGCAAGCTCGGCCTGAACCCCGTCTTCACCACCACGCTTGCGATCGCCGACCCCGCCGATATTCGTCCCGGCGCCGCGATCCGTTCGCGCCCGATCGGCCGCGTTCCCGTTCCGCTCGCCGAGAATTACGAAGGCGCGGCGGTCGAGGTGCGCGGCGGTCGCACCTTCCTCTGGCTCGCCTCGGACGATAATTTCAACAGCTGGCAGCGCAGCCTGCTTGTCGAATTCGAACTGGTCGATCTGCCGGACAGCAAAAAGGCCGCTCGGTAACCCGGCGGCCTCCTGCGATTCGAAAGGCTCGGGAAGCTCAGGCGGTCTTTTCGGCCAGCTTCTTCGCGACTTCCTTCTTCACCTTGCGCGCGCCAGCCGACAGCTGGTCGTCGCCGGCCTTCAGCAGCCAGTTGTCGAGGCCGCCATTATGCTCGACCGTGCGCAGGCCGTGGGTCGAAACGCGCAGCTTGACGCCCTTGCCGAGCGCGTCCGACAGCAGCGTCACATTCTGCAGGTTGGGCAGAAAGGTGCGCTTGGTCTTGTTGTTGGCGTGGCTGACATTGTGGCCAACCTGGCGGCCCTTACCGGTCAGTTCGCAAATGCGCGACATGGTCTTCTTCCTCGAATCAATGGGCGGCGTCCGGGGTGGGCCGTAAGGCACCGAAAGGACCGGATGGGCCGGGAAAGGCGCGCGCTTATCGGCTTGCCGGAGATTCGTCAAGCGATTAGCGGGGAGAAATGGCCAGTTTCCCTCTTCCCGAACCGATGCGCCGCGCGCTCGATCTGGCGCGTATCGCCGCCGAATGGGGCGAAGTGCCCGTCGGCGCGGTGATCGTCAAGGACGGTGCGATTATCGCCGAGGGCTACAACCGCCCGCGCGAATCGCACGATCCGACCGCGCATGCCGAAATCGTCGCGATTCGCGCCGCGGCGGCGAAGCTCGGCAACGAACGCCTCGACGCCTGCGACCTCTATGTGACGCTCGAACCCTGCGCGATGTGCGCCGGCGCGATCGCACACGCCCGGATCGCACGCCTCTATTATGGCGCCGACGACCCGAAGGGCGGGGCGGTCGTCCACGGCCCGCGTATCTTCGCGCAGCCGACGATCCACCACCGGCCGGAGATTTACGACGGGATCGGTTCGGGCGAGGCGGCGAAGCTGCTCCGCGATTTCTTCGCGGCGCGGCGCTAACCCAGCATCTCGTCGACCCACGCCGGCACCAATTCGGTCGCCGGCCCGTGGCGCGCCTCGTCGAACCAGTAGCTGCCCTGGCTCGGCTCCATATTGAGCTCGAGCGTCCGCGCTCCCGACGCGCGCGCCTCGCGAACGAAGCCTGCGGCGGGATAGACCGCGCCCGAGGTGCCGATCGACACGAACAGGTCGGCGCGGTTCAGCGCGTAATAGATATCCTCCATCCGGTACGGCATCTCGCCGAACCAGACGATGTCGGGGCGCAGCGACCCCGCCGCGCCGCAGCCCGGGCAAGCGGGGCGGTCGAGCAGGGGGCCGGTCCACGGCATCCGCGCGTCGCACACGGTGCACCACGCGTTCAGATGCTCGCCATGCATATGGATCAGCCGCGTCGCCCCCGCGCGTTCGTGGAGGTCGTCGACGTTCTGCGTCACGATCAGCAATTCGCCGCGCCATTCGGCATCGAGCCGTGCCAGCGCAACATGCGCCGCATTGGGCTCCCTGGTCTGGATCGCCTCGCGCCGCATGTCGTAGAAGCGGAGGACAAGGTCGGGATCGCGGGCAAAGGCTTCGGGCGTCGCGACATCCTCGACGCGGTGCTGTTCCCAGAGGCCGCCGCCATCGCGAAAGGTGTCGATGCCGCTCTCGGCCGAAACCCCGGCGCCGGTCAGGATCACGATATTCCGGATGTCGCTCATGCATCCTCTCTAACCGTTCGCATCGAGCGAAGTCGAGATGCCCATCGACGTTGCGCGACTGTGCGGGGTGTCTCGACTTCGCTCGACACGAACGGCTAAGGGGGAAACCGGATAAGGGGACGCGTCATGACCAGCATCGGCATTATCGGCAGCGAAGGGCGGATGGGCGTCGCGCTTGCCGCGGCGATTTCCGAGGCGGGCCAGCAGGGTTGCGGCGTCGACAAGGGCGGCAATGTCGTGCGCCTCGCGTCCGACGCCGACGTGCTGGTCGATTTCTCCTCGCCCGCCGCGCTCGAGGCGACGCTCGACGCCTGCGTCGCGGCCAAGACCCCCATCGTCATCGGCACCACCGGGCTCGAGGAACGCCACCATTATCTGATCGACGATGCCGCGCAGGACATCGCAGTACTCCAGACCGGCAACACCTCGCTCGGCGTCACCTTGTTGGCGCATCTGGTGCGTGAGGCCGCGTCGCGGCTCGACCCCGAATGGGATATCGAGATTCTGGAGATGCATCATAATCGCAAGGTCGACGCGCCGAGCGGTACGGCGCTGCTCCTCGGACAGGCCGCCGCCGCGGGGCGCGGCATCGATCTCGGGACCAGCTCCGAACGCGGCCGCGACGGCCTGACCGGCGCGCGCGGGCACGGCAAGATCGGGTTCGCCAGCCTGCGCGGCGGAACCGTCGCGGGCGATCACGACGTGATCTTCGCCGGACCCGAGGAGATGATCACGCTGTCGCACCGCGCCGAGAACCGCATGATCTTCGCACGCGGCGCCGTCCGCGCGGCGCTCTGGCTGATCGGGCAGAAGCCCGGCCGCTATACGATGCCGCAGGTGCTGGGGCTCTGATGCCCGCTTGCCTGCACGCTCTCCCTGTGTATTATAAATACAATACAGCTGGAGGACTGCCATGAGTTTCGACCCCGCCGCCGCGACCAAAGCCTATATCGACGGGCTCGGCCCCGAAGCGCTCGAAAAGGCCGCTTCCTACACCGTCGGCAGCGAATGGCTGAGCCTCTGGGGCGTCGTCGTCGCGGGGCTCGTGACCCTGATCTTCGTCCGCCTGCGTATCCTCGACCGGCTCGAGGCGAAGCTCGCGAAGCGCGGCTGGGCGGTTCGCACCTTCCTGCTCTGCGCCATATTCCTCCTGCTTTCGGCGATCGTCACGCTGCCATGGGATCTTTACACCGGCTGGTGGCGCGAGGCGGCGTACGGCCGCACCAGCCAGCCGCTTGGCGACTGGCTCGGACAATCGGCGATGTCGACAGTCATTGCCGCCATTTTCGGCGGGCTCTTCTTCCTCGGCATCTATGCGCTGATCCGGCGCGCCGGAAAGCGCTGGTGGATCTGGTCGGGCGGGCTTGCCGCTTTCGCGATTTCGGCCGTTCTTCTGCTCTCGCCGATCCTCGTCGAACCGCTGTTCAACGAGTATAAGCCCGTGCCTGCCGGACCGGTGCGCGATGCGCTCGTGGTCCAGGCGAAGGAAGCGGGGATCGAGCCCGATCGCATCTTCATGTATGACGGCTCGCGCCAGTCGAACAATTTCACCGCCAATGTCTCGGGCATCGGCCATTCGGCGCGTATCGCGATTTCGGACGTCGCGCTGAAGGGCGCCTCGCTCGACGAGGTGAAAGCGGTGACCGGGCACGAGATCGGCCACTATGTCCTCGGCCATGTCTGGATCATCGTCGTTACCTTTTCGCTGCTTGCGATCCTGCTCTTCTTCCTTGCCGACCGGCTCTTCGGGCCCATCGCCCGCGCATTCGGCAGCGATGCGGGGGTCGGCGATCCGCGTGGTTTCCCGGTGATGATGTTCCTGCTCTCGCTTTTCACCTTCCTTGCGCAGCCGGTTCTGAACACGCTGTCGCGCACCGACGAGAGCGCGGCCGACGCCTATTCGCTGAAGACGGTGAATCTGCCCGACGCGCTCTCCACCGCACTGGTCAAGACCGCCGAATACCGCAGCCCGCGCCCGAACGCGGTCGAGGAGTTCGTCTTCTATTCGCATCCCTCGGTCGAACGCCGCGTGCGCGCCGCGATGGAGTGGAAGGCGGCGCACCCGCCGGCTGAAACGCCCGCGCCCGAATGAAGAAAGCCGACATCTTCGAGTTCTACCGCCGTCTCGCCGAGCTCAATCCCAGCCCCGAGACCGAGCTTGAATTCGGCAACACTTACCAATTGCTCGTTGCCGTCGTGCTCTCGGCGCAGGCGACCGATGTCGGGGTGAACAAGGCGACGCGGCGGCTGTTTCAGGATGTGAAGACGCCTCAGCAAATGGTCGACCTCGGCGAGGACGGCCTCAAGCAGCACATCAAGACGATCGGGCTTTTCAACGCCAAGGCGAAGAATGTCATCGCGCTCAGCGAAATCCTCGTCCGCGATTTCGGCGGCGAGGTGCCCGCCGACCGCGACACGCTCGTCGAGTTGCCGGGGGTCGGGCGCAAGACCGCCAATGTCGTGATGAACTGCGCCTTCGGGGCGGAGACCTTCGCGGTCGACACGCACATCTTCCGCGTCGGCAACCGCACCGGCCTCGCGCCCGGCAAGACGGTGCTCGCGGTCGAGAAGAAACTCGACAAGGAAACGCCGGGCCCCTTCCGCGTCGGCGCGCATCACTGGCTGATCCTCCATGGCCGCTATATCTGCAAGGCGCGCACGCCCGAATGCTGGCGCTGCCCGGTCGACGACCTCTGCCGCTACAAGCCGAAGACCCCCGCGCCGAAGGCAAAACGGGCAGCGGCGTAAAATTCCCTTCATCCCGGGATTGTCGAAGGGCCATTCTTCGGCCAGCATGGCAACGCTGGACAGGGCGTGGACCAGATCGGCCCGAAAGCATTGAAACCAGAATATTCAAAGGGGTCGACGATATGCGTTTTGCTTCCGCCTTGCTTGTTTCCGCCGCCATGCTGGCCGCCGCGCCCGTCCACGCGAAGCCCGCCGACACCGACGCGGCGAAGAAGATCCTGAAGGACAGCATCGCGATCCCGACCGTGATGGGCCGTGGCAAGGTTCCCGAGCTCGCCGCCTATTATGCGAGCGTGCTGAAGGAGGCGGGCTATAGCGACGCCGATATCGAAATTACCCCGATGGGCGAGACCGCGACCTTTACCGCGACGCTGCAGGGCACGACCAAGCAAAAGCCGATCGTGCTGCTCGGTCATATGGATGTCGTCGAGGCCGATCCGAAGGACTGGACGCGCGATCCCTTCGTGCCGGTCGAGGAGAATGGCTATATCTTCGGCCGCGGGTCGGAGGACAACAAGTTCGACGTCTCGATGATGGTCGCCACCATGGCGCAGCTCAAGAAGGACGGTTTCAAGCCGAAGCGCTCGATCATCCTCCTGCTTTCGGGCGACGAGGAAACCTCGATGACCACGACGCGGGCGCTCGCGGCCAAATATAAGGGCGCCGAGTTCGCGCTGAACGGCGACGGCGGCGGCGGTCTGATCGGCGAGGACGGCAAGCCCAAATATTACGGGTTGCAGGCGGGTGAGAAGACCTATGCCGACTTCACGCTGGAGGTGACCAATCCCGGCGGCCACAGCTCGCGCCCCGGCGCGGTCAATGCGATCGCCGAGCTGTCCGAAGCGCTCGCGAAGATCGGCGCGTATCGCTTTACGCCGCAGCAGAACGAGCTGACCAAGGTCGGCATGCCGATCGTCGCCGATCAGGTCGGCGGCGACATCGGCGCGGCGCTGAAGGCTTTTGCCGCCGACCCGACCGACGCCAAGGCGATCGCCGCGATCCGCGCCGACCCCGAATATGTCGGCCAGATCGGCACCACCTGCGTCCCGACGCTGGTGAAGGGCGGTCATGCCGAAAATGCGCTGCCCCAGCGGGCGACCGCGAACATCAACTGCCGCATCTTCCCCGGTGTGCCGGTCGAGACCGTGCGCGCCGAGCTCGTGAAAGTCATCGGCGATCCGGGCGTGAAGGTGAACCCCGATCCCGACGCGAGCGCCAGCGACGCCTCGCCGCTGCGTCCCGACGTGATGGCGGCGGTGGCGAAGGCCGTCCACGCCCGCGCGCCGGGCCTGCCGATCATTCCGTCGATGAGCGCGGGCGCGACCGACAGCTATCATTTCCGCATTCAGGGCGTGCCGAGTTACGGCGTCGCGGGCCTCTTCTCGAAAGCCAGCGACAGCTATGCCCACGGCCTCAACGAACGCGTCCCCGTCGACGCGATCGCCCCGGCGCTCGCGCATTGGGACAGCCTGCTGCGCGATCTGTCGAAATAGGCGGCCTCTCCCGCATCCAGCCCCTTTTGAGAATCATTCTCATTTGATAGGCTGGGTGCGGGGAGAGTCGCTATGTCTGTTGTCCTGCGCCGCGCTGCGGTTCGCGTCGTCACCGCCGCGACAGGCTTGGGCCGCGCCTTGTTGCGCCGCAAGGGCCTGCCGGCGCAACCGCTGTTCCGCAGCTTTGGCCTCTATCGCGGCATCTATATCGGCGGGATCGCGATGCAAAAGAGCACGGGGTGGGAAATGCCCCCCGACGGCGACGAGGTGCTGACGCTCATTTCTGGCCAGTTCGACATCGTCCTCGACGAGGACGGCGCCGAACGGACGATCTCGCTGACGCCCGGACAGGGTGCGCTTGTTCCGCGCGGCGTCTGGCACCGCATGGTCATCAATGTTCCCGGCGAACTGCTTTTCCTGCCCCCGGGCGATACCACCGAGCATCGCCCGCTTTAGGCAGGAAGCAGCGCCGCAACCGCGCGTTCGACCATCTGGACTGCCGCGTCGGCGCCGAAGCTCGCGGCGTCGAGCGACAGTTCCAGCCATAGCCCGTCGACCATCGCGGTCAGCATGATCGCCAGCCGGTCGGCGCCGTATGCACCGCAGGCGGCGAGCAGTTCGCCCAGCCGCTCGCGATAGCCGGCGTAACTTTCCGCGTGGATCGCGGCCATCCGCGCGTCGCTCCGCGCGAGCGCCCAGAAGGCGGTCCACGCACCGAGCAGCTCGGGATCGGTGACCGGCGCGCGGAAGCTTGCGGTGAGATAGGCGGTCAGCCGAGCGCGCGGATCGTCGCCCGCGCCGTCGACGGCCGCCGCGAAAATTGCGTCCATCCGGTCGCTCGTCGCTTCGTACGTCGCGGCGACGAGATCGTCGATGCCGTCGAAATAATGGCGCAGCAATCCCGGCGACACCCCCGCCTTCGCGCAGATCGCGCGGACGTTCGTTCCCGCCAGCCCCGCTTCGGCGAGCACCGCCGCGGTCGCCTCGATCAGGCCCGTCCGGCGGGCATCGGCGCTTTCGCGCGTAAAGGCTTGGCGAGCGATGGTCATCTTGTTATACATATGTACAACAAGGATCGACTCATGGCAACGCTGCGCGACACTTTCGACAACATCGACCTGCTCGACGGCTGGTCGCTCCCCGCGTGGACGTATAGCGACCCCGACTTCTACGCCGCCGAAATGGAGCGCATCTTCCGTCCGAGCTGGCAGGTCGTCTGCCACGACAGCGACATCCCGAACGTCGGGGACTGGCACAGCATCGACTATTGCGGCGAGAGCGTGATTCTGGTGCGCGGCACCGACCGCCATGTGCGCGCCTTTACCAATGTCTGCCGTCATCGCGGCTCGCGCCTTGTCGATGGCGCCGTCGGCTGCGCGAAGAAGCTCGTCTGCCCCTATCACGCGTGGACCTATGAACTCGACGGCCGGCTGACCGGCGTGCCCGACAGCGCGAGCTATCCGACGCTAAACAAGGGCAGGGCGGGGCTGGTGCCCGTCGGCCTTGAGCAATGGCGCGGCTTCTGGTTCGTGCGGCTCGACGATGACGGCGGCCCGTCGGTCGCGTCGATGATGGCGCCCTATGAGGCGATGGTCGCGCCGTACCGCTTCGAGGAACTCGGCGCGCTCGGCCGCGTCACGCTGCGCCCGCGCGAGGTGAACTGGAAGAATGTCGGCGACAATTATTCGGACGGCCTCCACATCCCTGTCGCGCATCCCGGGCTGACGCGCCTGTTCGGCAAAAGCTATGGCGTCGAGGCCGAGGAACGCGTCGACCGCATGTGGGGCGACCTGATCGACCGGCCTTCGGTCAACTGGTCCGAACGCATGTACCAGCGGCTGCTGCCGCCGGTGCCGCACCTGCCCGAAGACCGTCAACGCCACTGGCTCTATTTCAAGCTGTGGCCGAATGTCGCCTTCGACATCTATCCCGATCAGGTCGACTTCATGCAATGGCTACCGACCGGCCCGACGACGTGCTTGATCCGCGAAATCAGCTATGTGCTTCCCGATGAGCGCCGGGAGATGAAGGCCGCGCGCTACCTCAACTGGCGCATCAATCGCCAAGTCAATGCCGAGGATACCGAGCTGATCACGCGCGTCCAGCAGGGGATGCAGTCGAAAAGCTTCACCATGGGGCCGCTCAGCGACAAGGAAGTCTGCCTCAAGCATTTCTGCTCGCGGATGCGCGACATCATTCCCGAAGCGCGGCTCGAGCAGGCGCCCGCCGCAGGCTGGAGCCGCCGTTGAGCGCCGATGCGCCCGTGGTGATCGTCGGCGGCGGGCCCGCCGGGATGGTCGCGGGGCTGCTCCTCGCGCGCGCCGGGGTGCGCGTGACGGTGCTCGAAAAGCACGCCGACTTCCTCCGCGATTTCCGCGGCGACACGGTGCATCCCTCGACGCTCGAACTGTTCAACGAAATCGGTCTGCTCGAAGAGCTGCTGAAAGAGCCGCACGCGGCGATCGACACGATGACGCTCAATCTGATGGGCGAACAGTTCACGATCGCGACGATGAAGCATCTGCCCGTCGCGGCGCGCTTCGTGGCGATGATGCCGCAATGGGATCTGCTCGATTTCATCGCGGGGCAGGGCAAGCGCTATCCGACCTTCGGCCTGCGCATGTCGACCGAGGCAACCGGGCTTACCTATGACGATGCCAGCCGTGTGAGCGGCGTGACGCTTGCGAGCGGAGAGGCCTTTCCAGCGCGGCTCGTCATCGCCGCCGACGGCCGCCGTTCGGTGCTGCGCGATGCCGCCGAGCTGCCGCTCGAAGAGCTCGGCGCGCCGATGGATGTGCTCTGGTTCCGCGTGCCCGTGCCCGCAGGCATGGACATGTCCGAAGTCGCGCTCGGCACGATCGACAAGGGCGGGATGGTCGTCGCGATCCCGCGCGGCGATTATTGGCAATGCGCGCAGATCATCGAAAAGGGCGGCTTTGCGCCGATCGAGGCGCAGGGGATCGCGGCCTTTCGGAACAAGATCGTCGAAATTGCGCCCGGCCTCGCCGCCGGGATCGACGCGATCAAAAGCTTTGACGATGTGAAGTTGCTTTCGGTCGCGCTCGACCGGCTCACCCGCTGGTCACGCCCCGGGCTGCTTGCGATCGGCGATGCGGCACATGCGATGTCGCCCGTCGGCGGTGTCGGCATCAACCTCGCGGTGCAGGATGCGGTCGCGGCCGCGAACATTCTCGCCGCCCCGCTCGCGGCGGGCGCCGATCCCGACCCGCTGCTCGAGAAGGTGCAGGAGCGCCGCTGGACCCCGACCACGCGGATGCAGGCGATCCAGCGTTTCGCGCACCGGCGTGTCATCGAACCGATGCTGCGCGGCGAGATCACGCGGGTTCCCTTCGCGGTGCGCCTGCTCGATGCCATCCCGCTGCTACGCCGCATTCCCGGCCGTGTTCTCGGCCTCGGCTTCGGCCGCCAACATGTCCAGTCCCCGCTTGCGAAAGAGTTTTCATGACCAAAGCCTATGACGCCCTGATTATCGGCGCCGGCCACAACGGCCTCGTCTGCGCCTTCTATCTCGCCAAGGCGGGGCTGAAGGTTCGCATCGTCGAGGCGCGCGACGTCGTCGGCGGTGCCGCGGTGACCGAAGAATTCGCGCCGGGGTTCCGCAATTCGGTCGCGAGCTATACCGTCAGCCTGCTCCAGCCCAAGGTGATCGCCGACATGAAGCTCGCCGATCATGGCTATCGCGTCATCGAGCGGCCGATCAGCAATTTCCTGCCGCAGGAAGATGGCGGCTATCTGAAGCTCGGCGGCGGGCTCGAACGCACGCAGGCCGAGTTCCGCAAATTCTCGAACCACGACGCCGACGTGCTGCCGCACTATTATGATGCGCTCGAAAATGTCGCCGAACTGCTCCGCGACCTCGCGCTCCGCGTCCCGCCGAACGTGGGCGAGGGGATGCGCACCTTGCTCGACGGCGCGCGGCAGGGGCGCCGTTTCGCCACCCTCAGCCTCGAACAGCAGCGCGACGTGCTCGACCTCTTCACCAAATCGGCGCGCACGATGCTCGACAGCTGGTTCGAGAGCGAGGCGGTCAAGGCGGCCTTCGGTTTCGACGCGGTCGTCGGCAATTATGCCAGCCCCGACACGCCGGGCAGCGCTTACGTCCTGCTCCACCACGTCTTCGGCGAGGTAAACGGCAAGAAGGGCGCGTGGGGCCACAGCGTTGGAGGCATGGGCAAGATCACCGAGATCATGGCGAAGGTCTGCCGCGACATGGGCGTCGAGATCAGCCTCGAAAGTCCGGTCGAGAAAGTTCTCGTCGACGGCGGCAAGGCGGTCGGCGTCAAACTCGCCGGCGGGGAAGAGATTGCGGCGGCGCGTGTGATCGCCAATGTCGGACCGAAGCTGCTCTATGAGCGGATGATGGATGCGAGCGACCTGCCTGAGGGCTTCGAGCGCCGGATCAAGGGCTTCAAGGCGGGCAGCGGAACCTTCCGCATGAACGTCGCGCTCAGCGAACTGCCGAAGTTTACCTGCCTGCCCGAACCCGGCGAGCATCACCAGTCGGGGATCATTCTTGCCCCGACGCTCGACTATATGGACCGCGCCTTCCTCGATGCGAAGCAGCACGGCTGGTCAAAGGCCCCGATCGTCGAGATGCTGATCCCCTCGACCGTCGACGACAGCCTCGCGCCCGAGGGTTGCCACGTCGCGAGTCTCTTCTGCCAGCAATTCGCGCCCGAACTGCCGAACGGTCGCGACTGGGACGATGAGGAAGAGGCAGCCGCCGATGCGATCCTCGACACGGTCGAAAGGCACGCCCCCGGCTTCCGCGCGAGCATCGTCGGCCAGACGCGCTTGTCGCCCAAGGGCCTCGAACGCAAGTTTGGCCTCGTCGGCGGTGACATCATGCACGGCAACATGAGCCTCGACCAGCTGTGGGCCGCGCGCCCCGTGCTCGGCAACGGGGGTTATCGCGGTGCGGTGAAAGGCCTCTATATCTGCGGCGCGGGCACGCATCCGGGCGGCGGCGTGACCGGCGCTCCGGGACACAATGCTGCGCAGGTGATCCTGCGCGATCGCGGCCTATTCGCACCGCGCTGGCGCTGACCCGAAACCGAGCGGCTGTGGCATGGCCGGACGCGCCGTCTGCTCGCGCCGTAGCCGTTCGACCAGCATCGCATCGTCCTGCGCTTCCAGAAATCGCATCTGGCGCGCGACGACCGCAAAGTCACCGAGCGTCAGCCCGCCGACCCGGTCGAGCAGGGCTGGGGCCTCGCGCGCGAAGAAATGCCCGAACGCTCGCCGCGCTCGCCCTGCGTCGAGCGGGCGCATCTCGACCTTGAAGACGAAACGCCGCGCCGATGCGGGGTCGAGCTTCGCCGCATGGTTTGTCGCCGCGGCAAAGGGCAGGGGGTGCTCCTCCATCCAGGTCAGCAGTTCGTTGACCTGACTGACCTCCCAGCTGGCCGACGCGCCCTGCCGGTCGGCGAGCAACGAATCGACCTCATCGAAGAACAGCATTGCCCCCTGCCGCTTTGCCTCGGCAAAGGCACCGGCGATCCGTTTCTCGGTCTCGCCGACCCATTTCGAAATCAGGTCCGACGCGCGCTTCACATGGAGCGGCCGCCCCAGCCGCCGCGCCAGCGCCTGCACTGCCTCGGTCTTGCCGGTCCCCGGCGGCCCGGTGAGCAGCAGCGAGAAATCGGCGGGGGCTCCCGCACGCGTGATCTGCGCGAACAGCGCCGGCAGATCGGCGTCGGCGGCGAGAAGGCTCTCGTCGAAGGGGCGGGGTGCGTGGGGTTCGATGTCGTGTCCGTGCATCGCGCCGAGCACCGATCCTGCAAAGCGGCTCGCGCTGGCCGGGTCGCTGGCCAGCCCCGCCGCGCGCGCGGCAACGCGGAACAGCGACGCCGCCTCGGGCGCCTGTGTCGCCAGCGCCTGCAACGCGGGGTCGACCGCGACCGCCTCTTCGGCGCTCACCCGCTCCAGCATCGCCGGACTATACGCGGCGCCGGGAAAATCCATGCGGATCGACAGGCTGAACCGGCGCAGGATGGCGGGATCGACATCGACGATCGAGTTGGACGTCCAGATGACCGGGACGACATTTTCCTCGAGCAGACGGTTGACGAACAGCTTCGACCCCGACCGGTTCCGGATGCGGCCGTCCTGTTCGGCTTGCGCATTGCCCAGCAGATCCTCCATCTCATCGAACAGCAACAGGGCCCGACCGCGCTTTTCCAGCGTGCGCAGCGCCAGCCGGAGTGCGGCGACGCGGTCGAAGCGGCTCGGCTCGTCGCCGTCACTGTCGGCTTCGCCGACCGCGTGCAGCGGTTCGCCTGCTGCTGCGGCGAGCGTCCGGGCGAGCTCCGTCTTCCCGGTTCCCGGCGGACCGTGGATCAGGATGTTGATCCCTCGCGCACCGCCGTCCAGCGCACCGCGCAGCAGTGCGATCGCCAGATCGGCCTCGCGCTGCTGCGCGGGGAAATCCTCGATCGCATGCCGTGCGGCCTGTCGGCGGCCGAGCAGGCCATCGATCAGACTTTCATGCTGGCCCGGGCGGGCGTCGAGCAGGCGCTCGAACGCCCAGCACAGGCCGAATTCGACCTTGCCTTCCTTGCTGGTCCAGCGCGCGACCAGGTCGAGCCGCACGACCTCGGCGGTCCGGATCGCGTGCGGCGCGAGTCCCGTGAGTGTTCCGGCCAGCGCTTCCATGTCGAGCGCTTCGGCTTCGACGAGCTTGGCGAGGCTGCGCGTCAGCGGCCCGCGCTCCATCGCGGTGGCTAGTAGAAGCAGCGCACGCTCTTCTGTGGCGAGGTCGAGCGCATCGGCCAGCCGGGCTGCCTTCACGAGGCTGTCGTCGTCGCTCATGCCTTCGCCTGCGGCCTGCGTACCCGCGAGCAGCATGGTGCGGTCGATCGCCTTCTCGGCCAGCCCGAACTTGCTCGCGCGCGTGCGGGCCCAGCCGAGCAGGGCGCGTCCGGCCTTGCTCCTGCCCGGGTGATCAAGGGCAATGGCGCGCGCGAGGGCGCGCGCCCAATGACTGTCGTTCAACATAAATCTACCTGCGGCCGACGCGCAGACGCACTGCGTCTGTCGGCTGAATTCTATGGGGTGGATTTTGAAATCGCGGCGCCGCCAGCGGGCGCACCGCGTCAGGAAAAACGCGCTACGACAGCGGGCGGAAGCCGCGGGATTTCAATCCCGGAATAATCTGGCGGTCCGACACTTTACGTCTCCAAGCTGCCCGGGTCCGGGCGGGTGGTTGAGGCCGATAGGCGATTTTGCGCAATTTCGCAAGGCGTCAGGCCGGGGCCGGATTTCGCTGGCGCATCACGAGATAGATGGGGAGTCCCGCCGCGGTCATCGCAAGGCTCCACAGGCTCGCCTCGACCCCCGCACCGTAGAAGGCCCAGCAGCTATAGGCGAAGCCGATGACGGTGGCGGCGGCGAAACCGGCCGAGACCTTGATCGTCCCCTGCCGTTCGAGCACCAGCGCGGACGCGGCGCCGACGATATAGAGGATGATCGCCGTCGAGGTGGTCACCTTGACCATGAAGGCGAACAGGTCGGCGAGGCCGCGCGAGTAGTTTGCGTAAACGATGACGCTTGCGAGTCCGCTCGACACGAGCTGGGTGATCCACGGCGAGGCGAACTTGTTGTCGCGGGCGAAGGCCGGCGGAAGCAGGCGACGGTGGGCAAGATCGCGAGGAATATCGCCTTGCAGCAGAACGAAGCCGTTGAGCGCGCCGAGCGCGGCGATGGCTGCAAAAAGCGCGACGATGTCGCCGGCCGCCGGGCTGACGAGACGCCCGAAGAAGGTTGCATAGGCGGCATTCGACTGATCCAGCACGTCGAGCGGCACCATCAGCGTCACCGTCGTGCATGACAGAAGGTAGAGGAGGCCGACCGCTGCCGCCGCTATGACCGTCGCGCGCGGGATCGTGCGTTCCGGATCCTTGACGCGGTCGCTGACGACACAGGCGCTTTCGAAGCCGAGCAAGGCGAACAGCGTCAGCGTTGCCGCCGTGCTCACGCCCGACAGGCTGACCGGTTCGGTACCCGCCATCGTCGGGGGCGGTGCGACGCCGGTACCGAGCGCCCAGATGCCGACGAGCACCGCGCCGATCACCGGGATCAGCTTGAGCCCGAGCGTCAGGAGCTGCGCTCCGCCCGCGCGCCGGACGCCGAACAGGTTGACGAGCGTGAAGAACCAGATGCAGCCGATCGCGATCCACGCGGGCAAGGCGCCGGCATCGGCGAGCCAGGGCATCAGGATCGACATGTTGCTGATCGCGGCAACCGCGAGCGTCGCGACCACGGTCCAGCAACTGATCCAGTAACTCCATGCGACGATGAAGCCCGTGCCCGGACCGAAAGCCGCGGCGCCATAGGTGAAGGCGGCGCATCCCTCGGGCAGGCGCTTGGCGAGGCGCGCGAAGACGACCGCGAGGCACAGGGTTCCGGCGATCGATACCAGCCAGCCGATGATGGCGTTCCAGCCGAGCGGTGCAAGGGTACGCGGGAGCAGGAACACCCCCGACCCGATCATATTGCCCATGCCGAGTGCGATGCACATCAAAAGGCCGAGCTTTTGGCCCGGCCTTTCGGTGTTGGTTGCGATGTCGGTCACCCGGTCAGAATTCCTTGCTGACCTTGAGCCCGATCAGGCGCGGCTTGATCGGCGTATCGTAAAAGACGCCGCCCGTGCTGCTGATCCCGTCCGGATCGCCGCACGTGGTTTCAAGGCACTGGACGCCCGTGTTGATGATGCCGCGGCTGTCGAACAGGTTGGTTGCGAACAGCTCGGCCTTCCAGCTCTCCGCCTTCACGCCGATGCTGAAATCGACGGTCGTGTATGATTTGAGCGTGCCCTTCAGTTCGTTTTCGAAGGTGCGCAGGTCGCTGCGGCGCTTGCCGATATGATTGACCGCGAACTGGACATGGCCGCCCAGATCGCCGACCGGGAATTCATACCGCGTCACGACATTGCCCTTGAACTTCGGCGTTACCGGCAGGCCCGTCCCGGCCGGCGCGAGCAGCGAGTTTCCGGCCGTCGTGCAATCGAAAGCCGCGTTGGCGATGCGACAGAAATCGCGGCGGATTTCGGCGTCGTTATAGCTCATGCCGGCGTTGATCGAGAAGCCGTTCTGGCGATAGCCGAGGTCGAGTTCGATGCCCCGGATGCGCGCGATGCCTGCGTTGCGGATCTCGCTCAGCCCGTTCAGGCCCAGGAAGGACAGCTGGATATTGTTCCAGTCCTCCTGATACACTGCGCCGTTGAAGCGTACCGGTCCCCAGCTCGTCTTCCAGCCGAACTCATAATTGTCGAGCGTGTCGGAGCCATAGGGCGGCAACGACCCGCGGCGATTGATGCCGCCGGGACGATAGCCGCGCGACCAGGTCGCATAGACGAGCGCATCCGGCGTGAACTTGTAGGTCAGGTTCAGCTTGTGGATGAAGTCGGTATCCTTGGTGCGCTTGTCGAGGTTGGTGCAGGGCGATCCGGCGACCACCGCGGGACCTTGGCAAGCGTAGACGGGGTTCGAACTGAAGCCCGGGTTGTTGTAGCCGAAGAAGCCGACGAGGCTGTTGTCGAACTTGTACACGCGGCCGCCACCTGTCAGCGTCAGCTTGTCGGTAATGTCGAAGCTGAGTTCGCCGAAGGCGGCGTAGTCGCGGTCGACACGCAGCTGCTTGGTCAGCCAGATATTGTCGACGGTGCCGGGGACCTGGATCGAATCGGCAATGTCGTCGACGACATAATGCTGTTCGATATTATGCGCCTGCCGCTGCCAGAAGACGCCACCGATGAAGCGGACGCGGGCGTCGGCGGGCGACGCGATACGCGCTTCGAAGAAGCTTTTCTTGTAGCGGTCGATGCCCAGAATATACTGGTTCGGGCTGACGAGGTCGCCGTTGTTGTCATAGAAGGATGCGCCCGAGCCGTAGAGCGCATCATAGAAATAGGCATAGTCCGAATAGTCGCTTTCGACGTCGGTCTTGCGGCGCAGATGGCCGCCGGTGACGGTTGCGTCCCAGCTGCCGATCTTGCCTTCGATCGTCAGTGCGGCCTGCAGCCATTTGTCGGTCGACGATTCAGGATTGTACTGGACGGTTTGCAGCGAGCGGGTGACCGCACCCGAACGCTCCTGCGCATAGCTGCCGTGCGTCTTCTGGATCTGGCTCATGATCGTCGGCCGGATCGTCCAGTCGTCGTCGAGTTCGATCCCGAGCGCAAGGCGCGCGCCATAGGTGTCGGCGTCGTTGTAATTCTTCTCGACCAGCGCCGCATTATCCTGGGTGATGCCGCTGGTGGGATAGGTGCGGCTGCCCGGAATATTGTCGATATAGCCGCCGTCATGGCGGTACCAGGCGACGAGGCGCAGCGCGGCGCGGTCGCTGAGAGCTGCGTTGACGAAGCCTTCGGCAACGCCGCCGAAATCGCCGTGTGCGACGCTGTTGATCTCGGCGCCGATCTCGCCATAGGTGCCGCTCGTATCGGGGCGGTTGGTGACCAGCTTGATCGTGCCCGCCATCGAGCTTGCGCCATAAAGCGTGCCCTGCGGACCTGCGAGCGCCTCGACGCGGGCGAGGTCATAGGCGTGGATGTCGAGCGCGCCCTGGATCGTCGTCACGGGCATTTCGTCGAGATAGGTGCCGACGGTCGGCAGCGAGGCCGAGTGGTTCGCATTCTCGCCGGAAGCCACGCCGCGGAAATAGACCTGGGCAAAGCCCGGAGCGGCAGTCTGGATGGTCACGGACGGCAGGAATTTGACGACGTCCTGGAATTCCTTGACCTGCAGTTCGTCGAGCCGTTCGGTTCCGATCGCGCTGATCGCCATCGGCACGTCCTGCAGATTTTCCTCACGCTTCGAGGCGGTCACCACGATATCGTCGTCGTTGCCGCTGTTGGCTTGCTGCGCGAGCGCCGTACCCGACGTGCACAGGATGGTGCTGCCGAGCAGCATCGCGCCGCTCCGTGCCAGCACTGCCGAAATTTTCCGCATCAGACCCCCCTTGTTGACATCTATGTGACAGGAGAATGCCGCGGGCGCGCGCAAGCGCAAGCATTGTTGTCGAAGCGCCGCGCCTGCTTGTCGAAAATGTCGCCTGCTGTTGCCGAAAGGCAACGAATTTGCCGGCGGCTAGCGCTAGAAATCCGCCGGAATCGCCGGATAACTGTCGAGGACGGGTCCGAGCGCGGCCTTGAGCGGCTGGAGCCAGCTTTCGTAGGGCCGCCACTGGTCGACCCCGTCGCGATTGAGCGGGCGCCGTACCTGCTCGCTCGATGCGGTACGCACCGCGCGCGTGTTCGTGTGGAAGGCCATGCACTCCTCCTCGAACGGCTGATCGATATAGGCCAGCATCGCGCGCACTTCGGCCTCGGGATCGTCGAGCAGCGCCTCATGGACGACGCGATGCACCTTGCCGGGCTGGACCGCATCGATATGCGCGATCAGCCGGACATAGTCGCGATAATAGGTGCCGATATCGGCGAGGCCGTAGCTGAACGCCTGGCCCTTCGCGAAATGCTGACGAAAGTTCGAGAAGCAGCAGTCCAGCGGATGGCGCCGCGCGTCGATGATTTTCGCGTTGGGGAGGATCAGGCGGATGAAGGGAATATAGAGCCAGTTGTTCGGCAGCTTGTCGATATAGAAGGGCTTGGCGCTCTTGCGCTGTACCGCGGTGCGGCGAAGAAATTCTGCACCGAGGTCGGTGAGCTGGTCGGGGGAGGCCTCGGCCAGCGCTTCGATCCAGCGCCGCGCATCGCCCTTCATGTCGCGGCCTAGCGCGAGCGCGAGTGCCGGGATGTCGGGCAACTCCATCGTCCCCTCGACCGCCGAATGGCTTGCGAGAATCTGCTCGATCAGGGTCGATCCCGCTCTCGGAAGACCCAGGATGAAGATCGGGTCGGCGGCCGGGTCACCGGACGTTGCCCGCTCCGCGAAGAAGCCGATCGTGAAGGTTTCGATCGCCGCATCGACCGTCGCGGTCGTTTCGGCAGCATCATAGCCGAGCTGCTCCGCCCGGATCGCATTGCCGGCTGCATAATGACGGAAAGCAGGTTCGGGCTCGCCCGCATCGTCATAGGCCTTGCCGAGCGCGAAATGGAGATGCAGCCGGTCGTCCGCGCGCGCGGCATCGTCTGCGGGAGCTGCCGTCAGCGCGGCCTCCATTGCCGCGCGATCGGTTGTGCCGAACCGGATCGTCTTCAGGTTGGCGAGGCTCCACCAGATTTCGCCCAGCCCCGGGTCGGCCTCGAGCCCGCGCCGATAGGCGGCGATGCTGTCGTCCTGCCGCCCGACGGTCTTGAGCATATGGCCGTAGCTCATCCAGAGCTTGGCGTGGCCGGGGAAGCGACCGGTCAGCTCCTGATAAAGCGCGATCGCTTCATCATAGCCGCCGACGCGGCCGAGCGCGGCGGCTTTCAGATTTGCGTAGGCGGGATTGTCGACATCGTCGCCGATAACCCGGTTCAGCGCTTCGACCGCCTCGGCGAAGCGGTTCTGCTTGTAGTAGACGGTGGCGAGGTTGGCCCGCGCTGCGCCGAATCCCGGTGCGAGATCGAGCGCGCGCGTGAGCAGTTTCTCGGCATCGCCATAACGGCCGAGCCGTCCCGCGAGCTCGGCGAGCATGCGGATCGCGGCCACGTCGGTTGCATCCTGCCGGAGCCGCCCGCGCAGCGCGGCTTCGGCATCCGGCAAACGATTCTCGGCCAGCGCAAGGGCGGCCGATACCATCTCGGGATCGTGGATCGTCGCGGCCACCGCCGCGAGCGAAGCATCCTGTGCCTCGGGCTCGCGCCCGAGTGCGCGCAAGGCATGCGCCGCAAGCCGGTGTGCTTCGGCCGACGTGGGAACGGCTTCGAGGATCGCCTGCACCTGCGCCAGCGCGGCGGCGGGCTGGCCGTTCAGGAGCTGGCGGGCGTTGGCGATTGCTGCGTCGTGCGTGACCGTCGTTGCCAAGCGTCAGCTCTTCTTCCGGGCCTTGGCGATCGCCTGCTTGAGCGCATCATAGCCGACCTGGCCCTGAAAGAGCTGATCGCCGACAACCCAGGTCGGCGTGGCATTGAGCTGAAGTTGCGTCGCGAGCGCGAGGTTCGATTCGAGTTCGCGCTGAAACAGCGCTTCGTTCGCGGTCGCATCGGCGCTGCCGTCGGTGACGACCCCCGCGCGTTCGGCCGCGGCCGCGATCGCCGACGGATCGAGCGACGAAGCCGCGAACATCGCGTGATGGAAGGCATCATATTTGCCCTGCCGTGCTGCGGCGAGCGCCATGATTGCGGCGTCGCGGCTTTGCGGCGAAATGATCGGCAATTCGCGGAACACGACTTTCAGCCGCTTGTCCTCGCGAATGAGGCGGTCGACGTCGGGAACGCTCGCGCGGCAGAAGCCGCAAGCGTAATCGGTGAAGACGACAAGTGTGACGTCGCCGTCGGCGTTGCCGGCCCACGCCCCGGCATAGGGCTTTTCGAGCGCCGGGCGTACCGCATCGACGGCCTTCGCCATCTCCTTGTTGCGCTGCGCCTCGAAGGCTTCGGGAATGATTTCGGGGTTGGCGCGGATATAATCGGCAACGATCGTCTCGACCTCGCCCTTGCTCATGCCGCCGCCGAAGCGGCCGCCGAGCCAGAAAGTCGCGCCGAGCAGCGCAATGACACCGAGGGCGGCCGCCCATAGCGGTACCGGAAGCGCGCTTGCCGTGGCGGCAGCGCGCGGGGCGGGCGCCGGACGCAGCGGCATGCGATCGTCATCGGCGGGTCCCGAAACCGACGGCGGTGGAGTAGCGCTTGCCGCTTTGGCCTTGGGCGGCCTGGCGGTGGGGGCAGCCGCGGGCTCGCTTGCAAACAGTGGCAGATCGGGCGTCGCCGCGGCCAGATCCGCCGTTTCCGCTGCCTTCTCCTCGCGGGCGAGGAGCTGTTCGAGGCCCGACGCGGGGGGCGTCAGTTCGGGGCGCGGGGAAGGGCGTAACCTGGTTGCCGCTTCGCCGATGCTGTCGCGCAGGCTCTCGGATCCCGCCTTGGCGGCGTTGCCGAGACCGTTCTTCGTCTTTCCCGCGATTTCGCCGAGTCCGCGTCCGGCGTCGCCCGACAGTTTCGAAACCTTCTCGCCCAGCGCCATCTTGTCCCATGCCTCGCCGCTCGCCTTCGCGGCCGCGCGGCTGGCCTTGGCGGAGCTGCGGCCGACCGAGCGCGCCGCGCGGGCTGTCAGCGCTCCGCCTTTCGCAACGGCTTCACGCGACCGTCGCGGAATTTCCATCGCCTCGACGCGTGCGGGAATGTCGGCGCGTTCGCCGACATCGATCGTCCAGTCGGCAAAGGCTGCCGCACCGTCGCGTATTCGGTCCCAAAGGCTGGCCGCGCCGGCCTTGATCGCCTCGGGCCTGACGAGCGGATCGCGCGATTTCTCGGCCGTCTTGTAGCGCGCCAGGTCGATTCCGACCGGCGGCTCCTCCTTCGGCTTCGCGAGGCCCTCATCATGCGCCGGCGCTGCGGCGCCCTGCGTCGGGGCCGGGTCGCGCAGCCACGGCTGGTAATAATCGTCTTTCCTGTCAGTCACTTGTTGCCCTTAAACGCCGCTCGTGGCGATGCGTCCCCATTATCATTCGCGCGAATCTAGCGCCGTTTGCGCTCGCGTTCCACCTCGGCGCGAGCCACCAGCGCAATATCCTGTGCACGAATCCAGTCGGGCGAGCCTTCCGGCAGGCCCTGCATCGCCGTTTCGGCATTACGCAGCGCGAGTCCGGACTGTCCACCCTCGAGCTGATAGCGTTCCGCCGAAGCGAGCGACGCGCGCGCCTGATCGCCCTTGTTCGCATAGACGATGCCGAGCTGATACCAGGCAAAGGGATTCTGGTTGTCCAGCGCCACCGCAGTCTTCAGGACCTTTTCGGCCTCGGCGAAATTGGCTTGGTCCTCGGTAGCGATCAGCGCATGGCCCAGCGTTGCGGCGATCAGGGGCTGCGAACGCGAATTGGTCACCGCTTCGCGCAACGGCGGGATCGCCTCCTTCGGCCGCCCCGATTCAAGCAGCACCTGGCCCTCCAGCTCAAGGAAATAAGGGTCGTGGGGATTGGTCTTGAGCAAGCCCTCGACTTCGCCGAGCGCCTTTTCCGGATAGGCGCTCTTGTGCCAGGCATAGGCGCGGGCGTAGCGCGCAGGGATGCTCGTATCGCTCTCGGGATATTTGCGCAGGGTGCGCGCGGGATCGGCGATATAACCCGACAGCTTGGCCTTGATGCGCTGGAATCGGGCTTCGATCGCAGGGTCGGCGGGCTTGCTCCATGCGGGATCGACCACATAGACTTCGCGTAATGCCTGGATCCGGTCCCCCGACATCGGGTGCGTGCGGCCATAGGCCTGATCGTCGTCCTGGCTGACGCCGTAGCGGAACTCGAGATTCTGCAATTTCTTGAAGAAGGCAAGGCTGCCGCGGCCGCTGATGCCAGCTTTCGAAAGATATTGTGCGCCGGCCGCGTCGGCGGTCGATTCCTGGACGCGGCTGAAGGCCAGATATTTGCCCAGCGCGGCCTGCTGGCCCGCCATCAATATCCCCATTCCCGCGTCGCCGCCGCCGGCCGCGATGGCCGCAGCGCCCAGCAACAGGCTGAGCAGCGAGATTCCGGTCGCGGCCTTGGCTCCCTCGCTGGCGCGGATCGCGTGGCCGCCCATGACGTGACCGAGTTCGTGCGCGAGCACGCCCTGCACCTCTTCGGCGCTGTCGGCGGCCTCGATCAGGCCACTGAAGACATAGATGTCCTGACTGCCGGCAACGAAGGCATTGATGCTGCGGTCGCCAAGCAGGTGGACGCGCACCTGTCCGGGCTGAAGGCCCGCTGCGACGAGCAGCGGATCCATCATGTCCTGGAACAAGGCCTCGGTCTCCGCATCGCGCAGGATCGACTGCGCCATGACGGGGCGCGTCGTCACCGTGATCATGACGAGGAAAGTCAGCAGGATACGGAAGAGCGCGCGCAAGCCTTGCGCACGGAACCGGGGGCGCGGCGGGAAAGCGGTCATCGCCGCCTGTCTTGCGCCGCGCGCCTGAACCTCGGGTGAAGCCATGGACGGCTTATTGGGGTTCGTTGCGCGCGGACGCAAGGTCGGCGTGTCGTTTCTGCGGTCAGTTGCCGAAGGTGCGCTGCCACCAGCCACGGCGCGGTTCGCCGTCGTCACCCTCGCTCCCGGCTTCCGCCGCGACCGGCTCCGCGTCACCCGCGGTCGCAGGCTCGGCTGCCGCTTCGGCGGCGACGGCCTTCTTCGCCCGGCTCGCGCGCTTCTTCGGCGCCGGCTTGGCGGCTTCGGGTTCGGCTTCGACCGGAGCCTCGACCGCCGGCGCTTCGACAGCGTCCTCCGTGGCGGCCTCGGCGGCCGCGGCGGCCTTGGTCTTGCGCGGAGCGCGCTTGCGCTTCGGCTTTTCTTCGGTGGCGGGCGCCTCGTCGGCTGCGGGCTCGGGCGTCGCTTCGGCTGGAGCAGCTTCTTCCGTCACGGCTTCCGCCTCGGCTTCGTCGACCTTCTTGCGACCGCGACCGCCACGGCGGCGCTTGGGCTTGGCCTCTGCCTCTTCGGCTTCCGCAGCTACGGCCTCTTCGACCGGCGCTTCGTCGGCAGCCTCGTCACTGTCATCCGAAGCCGGTGCATCGCCCTCGGACGCATCGCCACCTTCTTCATCGCGGCGACCACGACGACCACGGCGACGCCGGCGACGGCGCTTGCGGCCTTCGCCGTCCTCGCCTTCCTGACGCTCCTGCCGTTCACGGCGTGCGGGGCGCTCTTCGGCCTCCTCTTCTTCGCCTTCTTCTTCCTCGTCCTCTTCGACGAAGTCGTCTTCCTCTTCCTCGATCTCGACGATCGGGGCAAAGCTGCGGCGCGCGATCGGCGGCGGACCGCTGACTTCAACCGCCATGCGCGCGCCTTCGGTCTCGCCGTCGGGCAGGATCTCGACCGTAACGCCGTACAACTCCTCGATCTCGCGCAGTTCGCGGCGCTTTTCGTTAAGGAGGTAGAAGGTGGCTTCCTGGCTCGCGCGCAGCGTGATCCGGCTGCCCTTGCCGCGCGCGGCTTCCTCTTCGATCAGGCGCAGCGCGCTGAGGCCCGCCGAGCTGGCGGTGCGGACGAGACCGGTGCCTTCGCAATGCGGGCAGGGGCGCGTCGATGCTTCGAGCACGCCGGTCCGCAGGCGCTGGCGGCTCATCTCCATCAGGCCGAAGCCCGAGATACGGCCGACCTGGATGCGGGCACGGTCGTTCTTGAGCGCATCCTTCATCGCGCGCTCGACCTTGCGGACGTTCGAGCCATGATCCATGTCGATGAAGTCGATCACGACAAGGCCGGCCATGTCGCGCAGACGCAGCTGGCGCGCGATTTCGTGCGCGGCCTCGAGGTTGGTGTTGAGCGCGGTCTGCTCGATATTATGCTCGCGCGTCGAGCGGCCCGAGTTGATGTCGATCGACACCAGCGCCTCGGTCGGGTTGATTACGAGATAACCGCCCGATTTCAGCTGGACGACGGGATTCAGCATCCCCGCGAGCTGATCCTCGACGCCATAGCGCTGATAGAGCGAGACGGGGTCGGCATATTGCTTCACGCGTCGCGCGTGGCTGGGCATCAGCAGCTTCATGAACTGCTTGGCGGCCTTGTACCCCTCGTCGCCCTCGACGAGGACTTCCTCGATATCCTTGTGATAGATGTCGCGGATCGCGCGCTTCACAAGGTCGCTGTCCGAATGGACCAGCGCGGGTGCGCTCGATTCGAGCGTTTTTTGACGAATCTCGTCCCACAGGCGGGCGAGGTAATCGAAGTCGCGCTTGATCTCGACCTTGGTGCGGCTCATCCCAGCGGTGCGGACGATGCAGCCCATCGTCGGCGGCAGTGCGAGTTCGTCGATCATCGCCTTCAGCTTGCGGCGATCGGCGCCGTTCGAAATCTTGCGGCTGATCCCGCCGCCATGCATCGTGTTCGGCATCAGCACGCAATAGCGGCCGGCGAGCGACAGATAGGTGGTGAGCGCAGCGCCCTTGTTGCCGCGTTCTTCCTTGACGACCTGCACCAGCATCACCTGACGGCGACGGATGACGTCCTGGATCTTGTAGCGGCGACGCAGGGACATGCGGTTTTCGCCGCCGTCCTCTTCGTCGTTCCGGCGCCCGCGGCCGCCCTTGCGACCGTTGCGCCCGCCCTTGCCGCGGCCGCGGCGGCGATCACCGCGCCCTTCGCGCGATTCTTCAGAGCCCTCCTCGCCGCCTTCTTCGGCCTCGCCGTCGCCATTGTCTTCGGCGTCGTCATGCTCTTCGCCATCGTCTTCACCGACGGTTTCGGGCGCGGGCGGGGCGTCGCCATTGTCGTCGTCATGATATTCGACGTCGGCAACATCGCCCTCGAGCTCGTCGAGGTCATCCTCGGCGCGCTGCGCCGCGGCGGCGGCATGTTCGGCTTCCTCGCGGAGCAGGGCTTCGCGATCTTCTTTCGGGATCTGGTAATAGTCGGGATGGATTTCGCTGAAGGCCAGGAAGCCGTGGCGATTGCCGCCATATTCGACGAACGCCGCCTGCAGGGACGGTTCGACGCGGGTAACCTTGGCCAGATAGATATTGCCTTTGAGCTGCTTGTGCTCGGCAGACTCGAAATCAAACTCCTCGATGCGGTTTCCCTTGGTGACGGCGACCCGGGTCTCTTCCCGGTGCCGCGCGTCGATCAACATGCGCGTGGTCATTATTATTACTCCAGGCGCGCCGCAGCGCGCCAAACAAAAAGGCCGCGCCTGTCCCTTGGGAAAGGCTGCGGTCGATACGGTTCAAAGAAAAGATGACGTTATTGCCGCGCGTGGCCCGCGTCCGATTGTGGACGCGCATGCGGTCCTTCGCCGCGACATGCGCCGGGGCGAAAGCCCCTGCGTCGCGATCGAAAGAGGGCATGGCAAGCCTCATGCAGCATCAACCTGTTTCGGGATGCGCGGGGAGGGCAGGGAAGCATTTTTCTGAAAACGCCGCGCCGGCCGCCCGATCATCCGGGTGGACTGACGGCAATGCGCCCTTCCCTGCATGTCCGGCGCCGGGGCGGCCTTGATCCGCGATTCGCGCGGGCCAGGCCTTTCCCCTCAAAAGGCCGGACGGCGCCGGGTCGGACACCGTCAGTGGGGGGGTGCTAGCATCGGCATGGGCCGACGGCAACCTCCGCCGTCCCGCAAAGATGGGAAGCGTTGCCAGTGTTGCAATAATATCGTCGCAGGAAATTCATGTTGAATCACCTGTTAACCGTGCCGGTTGACCCCGATTTGACGGCCCTTGGCTAACGCATGGTTCATCTTGTTGTGCGGCCGGGGTGCTCATGATTTTGAATAAGCGCTGGACCATCGAACGGCTGCGGCGGCATAAAAGCGCCATGGGCTTCGTCCTCGTCCTTTTCGCGATGATCCTCAATCCGGCGACTGCGCTGGCGGGGACGATTCGCGCGGTCGAGATCGGCAAGGACGAGGTGACGCTACGTTTCGACGACCTTGTCGCCGGCGCGTCGACCTTCATTCTGGCGGGACCCGACCGGATCGCGCTCGACATTTCGGGCGCAGAGGCTGGCGCCGCCCGCGAGGGGGCAGGGGTGATCCGTTCGGTCCGGCAGGGCCAGCCGAACGCCGATACGGCGCGCGTCGTCCTGGACCTTGTCCAACCGGCCATTGTGTCGGACGCGCGCTTCGGCGCCGATGGACGCAGCCTCAGCTTTCGCCTTCGTCCCGTATCGGCCAGCGAGTTCGAACGGGCGTCGCGCGGGCCGCGCACCGAATTGCAGCCGCCTGCCGAATTTCGGGCGAAGCCGCCCGGAAAGCGCTACAGCGTCACCGTTCCGATCGGCAAGCCGAAGCCCGCGCTGCCGCTTCCGGCAATCCAGGGACCGAACAATCCGCGCCTGCCGCTCGTCGTGATCGACGCTGGGCATGGGGGGCACGACCCCGGTGCGCTCTCGCCGCACAGTGGAAAGCGCGAGAAGGATATCACGCTCGCGCTCGCCAAGGCCGTTCGCGACGATCTGGTCGCCTCGGGCCGGGTCCGCGTCGCGCTCACCCGTTCGGACGACCGCTTTCTCGTGCTCGAGGAGCGATACGGCATCGCACGGCGGCTGAAGGCCGATCTTTTCATCTCGATCCACGCCGACGCGGCGGAAAATGAAAGCGCCAGCGGCGCGTCGGTCTATACGCTGTCCGAGGTGGCTTCCGACCGCGAAGCGGCGCGACTCGCCGCGCGCGAGAACAAGGCGAATATCATCAACGGCATCGACCTCGGCGCGCACAGCAGCGACGTCTCGTCAATTCTGCTCGACCTGACGCAGCGCGAGACGATGAACGTCGCGTCGGATTTCGCCCGTCTGCTTCAGCGCGAGGCGGCGAACGACGTCAAATTCCGTACTACGGCGCATCGTTTCGCTTCGTTTGTGGTGCTCAAGGCGCCCGATACGCCCTCGGTCCTGTTCGAAACGGGCTTCATCTCGAACAAGAGCGATGCCGAGTTTCTCGCCTCGGCGGCGGGACAGAAGAAGGTCGCGCGCGGCGTGCGCGATGCGGTGCAGATCCACTTTGCCCGCCAGATCGCTGCGGTCGGACGCTAAATCGCCTTGACCATCCCCCGGCGCGCCGACAGCGTGTCGCGACGGGAGAGGTGCATGGCGTGGAGCAACTGGTCGGGCAGCGTCACCGCGTCGGCGGATGTCACAAGACCGCAAGGCGAGGATGAACTGGCGGCGCTGGTCCGCGGTGCATCGAAAGTCCGCGCGACGGGTGCGGGACACAGCTTCATGCCGCTCTGTCACTCGGACGAACTGATCCTCGGGCTCGACCGGCTCGCCGGCGAAATGGCAGTTGCGGCCGATCGCAAAACCGCGCGCATTCCCGCTGGCTGGAGTATCAGGCGATTGACCGCGGCGCTCTGGGAAGAGGGGCTGGCGCTTGCCAACCAGGGCGACGTCAATCCGCAGTCGCTGGCCGGCGCGATGGCGACGGGGACGCATGGCACCGGGGTCGATCTCGGCTCGCTGGCGACAATGGCGCGAGGATTCCGGCTGATCGGTGCCGATGGCGAGGCGCGCTGGTGCGATGCGGCGACCGAACCCGATCTCTATCAGGCGCAGCGGCTTTCGCTCGGGCTGTTCGGTATCGCGACCGAGATCGAGGTTGCGGTCGTTCCCGCCTTCCATCTCGCTGAACGGATCGAGAAACGCCGCTGGGACGAGGTACGCGAAAGCTATGACGACCTTGCCGGGGCGCATCGCCACATCGAATTCTGGTTCTTTCCGCACGCCGACGATGTGATCCTGAAAACGCTGGAGCCCTGCGATCCCTGCGTTCCGCCGCCGTCGACGACCGACATGGAGGAGACGGCATTCCGCCGCGTGCTCGATGTCGCCGCGAAACTGCCCTTTCTGACCCCTTGGCTTCAGAAGGCGATGATGCGAACGCGTTTCGATGGCCATCGCCGCGGACCCGCGCACGCGATTTTTCCTTCGGATCGCACGATCCGATTCGAGGAAATGGAATATGAAATGCCGCGCGCGGTCGGGCTCGATGCGTTGAGTGAGGTCGTCGGCTGGATTCGCAGGAAGCGCCTGCCGGTGACCTTTCCGTTCGAATATCGCACCGTCGCTGCCGACGATATCTGGATGAGCCCGATGAACGCCGGGCCGGTCGCCGCGATCTCGATGCACCAATATGCCAAAATGCCCTGGGCCGATCATTTCGCGGCCGCCGAGGCTATTTTCCGTGGCTTCGGCGGTCGTCCGCACTGGGCCAAGCGTCACAAGCTGACGCGCGACGACGTCGACGCGCTCTATCCGATGGCCGAACGCTATCGCACCGTGCGCCGCGCCGCGGATCCGCAAGGCAAATTCCTCAACCCGCATCTGGAGAATCTGTTTTCATGAGCGATGATCTGACCCTGCATGGGCATCTGGTCGGCCGGCAGGGCTCGCGCGTTGATCTCAACACACCGGTACTGGTGCTCGATCAGGGCACGCTGGACCGCAATATCGCGACAATGGCCGCACTGACCGCGCAGCGCGGTACGGGGCTCCGACCGCACGCGAAAACCCACAAGAGTGTCGATATTGCGAAACGCCAGCTCGCCGCAGGTGCACTGGGCGTCTGCTGTGCGAAGATCGGCGAGGCCGAGGCGCTCGCCGATGGCGGTATCAGGGGCATCCTGATCACCTCGCCGGTCGCCGCGCCTCGTGCGATCGAGCGGCTGGCGGCGCTGGCGAAGACCGCCTCCGGGCTGATGGCAACGGTCGACCATCCTGCGGTCGCCGAAAGGATCGATGCCGCGCTGGCCGAGGCGGGCGCGTCGCTCGACGTCATCATCGACATCGACCCGGGCATCGCCCGGACGGGTGTGAAGTCCCCCGATGCCGCGGTCGAACTGGCTCAAAGGATCGCCGCGCTGCCGCGGCTAACGCTGCGCGGGGTCCAATATTATTGCGGGTCGCAGCAGCATATCGAAAGCTATGCCGAGCGCCGCGCCGCTATTATCGAGCGTACCGACTATCTGAAGAGCGTGATTGCAGCGCTGACCGACGCGGGCTTCGCGCTTGAAATCGTTACCGGATCGGGGACAGGCACCCACCGCATCGACCTTGATCTTGGTGTCTTCACCGAATTGCAGGCGGGGAGCTATGTCTTCATGGACAAGCAATATCTCGATTGCGACCTGACCGGCGATGGCTCGATCCCTTTCGAGACCGCACTCGGGGTCGATGCACGCGTCGTCAGCGCCAATCATTCGGGACTCGTCACGATCGACGCCGGGTTCAAGTCGCTCTCGACCGACGGCGGCGTCGCGGTCGTCCGTCGCGGCGCACCCGAAACCGCCTTCTTCGCCTTCATGGGCGACGAACATTCGGCGCTGATCGCACCCGACATCGGCAAACAGCTCGCGCCGGGCGATCCAGTGACGCTGACGGTGCCGCACTGCGACCCGACGGTGAACCTCTACGACCATTATCATGTCGTCGACGGCGATACGCTGGTCGCCATATGGCCGGTGAGCGCGCGGGGCCGGGCACGCTGATCCGTTCCGCCGCAACCATGCTTCCCTTTCCGCTGCGCAGGCTTTAGAGGCTTCGCCATATGGCTTCCGACACTATGTCCCATTTCCGCCTGCGCCTGCGCCGCGACAGCAATGCCGTCATCGCCTGGTTCCGCGAGATGTGGGCGCGGCGCTGGTTTCGCTGGCTCGGCTATCTGGCGCTGGCCGGGCTGCTTGGCCTCATCCTGATTTGGGTGATTTTCGCGCGTAACCTGCCGTCGGTCGATCAGCTTCGCGACTATCAGCCGCCGCTGCCGACGATGGTCCGCGATGCCGAGGGCAAGCCGGTGCACAGCTATGCGCGCGAACGCCGCGTCCAGCTGGAATATGCGGAATATCCGCAGCTGCTCGTCCGCGCCTATCTGGCCGCCGAGGACCGCACCTTCTTCGAACATGGCGGGATCGACTATCCCGGCATTGCGACCGCTATCGTCACCAATATGACGAACAGTGGCCGCCCGGTCGGGGCCTCGACGATCACGCAGCAGGTCGCGAAGAACCTGCTGCTCACCAACGAGGTTAGCTACACGCGCAAGATACGCGAACTGATCCTTGCCAAGCGCATCGAGGGTGCGCTGACCAAGGAACAGATTCTCGAACTCTACCTCAACGAAATCCCGCTCGGCCGCCGCAGCTTCGGAGTGCAGGCTGCAGCACGCGCCTATTTCGACAAGGATGTCGATCAGCTCGCGCTCCACGAGATGGCGTTCCTCGCGATCCTCCCGAAGGCGCCCGAGACGTACGGACGCGCCCGCAACGCCGACAAGGCGATCACGCGCCGCAATTTCGTGCTGTCCGAAATGTTCCGCAACGGCTGGATCACGGCCGCGCAGCGCGATGCCGCGCAGGCGATGCCGCTCGGCCTCACCAACAGCGGCAACACCGCGATCGCGCAGGTCGGCGGCTATTATATGGAAGAGGTGCGGCGCCAGCTGATCGACCAGTTTGGCGAGACCCCCGACGATGGTCCGCTTTCGGTCTACGGTGGCGGTCTCTGGGTGCGGACCGCCTATGACGGCGTCAAGCAGGCGGCGACCACCAAGGCGCTTCGCAACGGCCTCATTCGCTACGACGCAGGCAAGGGCTGGTCAGGACCGATCGCGACGATCGAGGCCGACGACCAGTGGCAGAGCCGCCTTGCGTCGAGCTTCATCGGTATCGATTACGACAATTGGCGGATCGCCGCGGTGCTGTCGAAGTCGGCGGCCGCTGCACGGATCGGCTTCGCGAACGGCGACACCGGCAGCCTGCCCGCGAGTGCCGCGACGCAGGGCTATCGCAAGACCGGCGGCAGCGCCTTTTCGGCGATGCGCCCGGGCGACCTGATCGCGGTCAAGGCGACCGCGCCCGGCGTCTATCAGCTGCGGAACATTCCCGAGGTGTCTGGCGGCATGATTGTCGAAAGCCCGCATTCGGGCCGCATCTATGCGATGCAGGGCGGGTTCGATGTACGCCTGTCGCCGTTCAACCGCGCGACGCAGGCTGAGCGCCAGCCCGGCTCGACGATCAAGCCCTTCGTCTATGCCACCGCGCTCGACAACGGCATGACCCCGGCGACGATGATCGTCGACGGGCCCTTCTGCGTCTATCAGGGCGCGCGCTTCGGCAACAAATGCTTCCGCAACTTCGGCGGTGGCGGCGGGTCGGGCGAGCATACGATGCGCTGGGGCCTCGAGCAGTCGCGCAACCTGATGACCGTCCGTACAGCGAGCCAGATCGGTATGGAGCCGATCGTCGATACGATCGAGACGATGGGGATCGGCAAGCACGAACCCTATCTCTCGACCGCGCTCGGTGCGGGGACGACGACGGTCGAAAAGATCACCAACGCCTATGCGATGCTCGCGAACCACGGCCGCGAACTGAAGCCGCGCCTGATCGACTATGCGCAGGATCGCCGCGGCAAGGTGATCTTTCCGAAGAACTGGCGCCCGTGCGACGGCTGCAACATGAAGGATTGGGACGGCAAGCCGATGCCGCGCTTCGCCAGGACCGGCCGGCAGCTGATGGATCCGATGACCGCCTATCAGGTCGTCCACATGCTCGAAGGCGTTGTTCAGCGCGGTACCGCGGTTCGCCTGCGCGATCTTGGCGTGCCGCTGTTCGGCAAGACCGGCACGACGTCGGGTCCGAAGGATGTCTGGTTCGTCGGCGGCAGCCCCGACGTGATCGCGGGCGTCTATATCGGTTTTGACCAGCCGCGCGACATGGGCGGCTATGTCCAGGGCGGCAGCTTCGCAGCGCCGATCTTCAAGGATTTCTTCCAGGGCTCACTGATGGACGCGCCGCCGGTGCCGTTCACCGCGCCCAAGGGGATCCGCATGGTCCGGATCGACCGCCAGTCGGGGCGCCGCGTCTATGGCAGCTGGCCGGGGAGCGATCCGAAGGCGGCGATCATCTGGGAGGCCTTCAAGCCCGAAAGCGAACCGCGCCGCACGATCCGCGAAGAGGAAATCAAGCCGATCAAGACGCAGAAGCGAACGACCGGCCCCGCGCAAAAGGGTTCGACCGGACGCAGCGACAGCGACTTCCTCGACGACCGCGGCGGGATTATCTGACGCTTGTCTATGGCGGCCGAGCCTCTATGGCCGGTCGCACCGAATTTCAGGAGCTAAGAACATGCGCGCCGAAGCGCAGGATCATGTCGATACCATCAACGCCGCGCTGGCGCTTCTCCGCCGCTTCCTCGATTGGGACCGCGCGGTGCGCCGTCTCGACGAGCTGAACGCGAAGGTCGAGGACCCGACGCTGTGGGACAACCCGCGGGCAGCGCAGGAGGTCATGCGCGAACGCCGTCGTCTCGACGAAGCGATCACCGCGACGCGCGCGATCGAAAAGGAGCGTGATGATACGGTCGAGCTGATCGAACTTGCCGAAATGGAAGGCGACGAGGCGCTGATCGACGATGCGGTGGTGTCGCTTGCCGCGCTTGCGGCACGCTCCGACGAAGACAAGATCAAGGCGCTGCTTGCGGGCGAGGCCGATGCCAACGATGCCTATATCGAGGTTCACGCCGGTGCGGGCGGCACGGAAAGCCAGGACTGGGCCGAGATGCTCCAGCGCATGTACAGCCGCTGGGCCGAAAAGCGCGGCATGAAGGTCGAGCTGGTCGAATATCAGGCCGGCGAGCAGGCGGGCATCAAGTCGGCGACGATGCTGGTCAAGGGCGAGAATGCCTATGGCTATGCGAAGACCGAGAGCGGCGTCCACCGCCTCGTCCGCATTTCGCCATATGACAGCTCGGCGCGGCGTCACACCAGCTTCTCGTCGGTGTGGGTCTATCCGGTGATCGACGACAATATCGAGATCGAGATCAACGAGGGCGACCTCAAGATCGACACCTATCGCGCCTCGGGCGCGGGCGGGCAGCACGTCAACACGACCGACTCGGCGGTACGCATCACGCACATCCCAACCGGGATCGTCGTCGCCAGCCAGAACGACCGTTCGCAGCACAAGAACCGCGCGACCGCGATGGGGATGCTGAAGGCGCGCATGTACGAAGCCGAGCTCCAGAAGCGCGAGGCAGCGGCCTCGGGCGAATATCAGGCGAAGACCGAGATTGGCTGGGGTCACCAGATCCGCTCGTACGTCCTGCAACCGTATCAGCTGGTGAAGGATCTGCGCACCGGTGTGACCTCGACTGCACCCAGCGACGTGCTCGACGGCGCGCTCGACCCCTTCATGGCGGCGGCGCTGTCGCAGAAGGTGACGGGCGAAAAGGTCGACGTGGAAGATATCGACTGATGATGCGCGGCGTCCTCGCGGCGCTGGCCCTCGTGCCGCTGCTCGGCGGCTGCGACGGCCCGTGGAACGAGGACAGCGACCGCATCGAGACCGCACGCGAATTCCCGCCCGCCGACCGCCCCGTCGCGCCGATCACCTCGACCAAATGGTCGACCGAGGAAGCGCGCGACCGCGTCAACGAGGCCGACGATGTGATGGATTCGGCCGATGTCCGCCCGGGCATGACCGTCGCCGACATCGGTGCGGGCGACGGCTATTATACAGTACGCCTTGCACCGCGGGTCGGGGCAACGGGCCGCGTTCTCGCGCAGGACATCCAGCCCGAAGTGATCGAGCGTCTCGCCGACCGCGTCGCCCGCGAGCGGCTCGACAATGTCTCGCTGAAACTGGGCGCGGTCGACGACCCGCGGCTGCCCGCGAACAGCTTCGACCGCGTGTTCATGGTGCATATGTATCATGAGATCGGCGAGCCCTACGCCTTCCTCTGGCGGCTGCGCCCGGCGCTCCGCGCGGGCGGACAGGTGATCGTCGTCGACGGCGACCGGCCGATCGCACAGCACGGCACGCCGTTCCGCCTGCTCGTCTGCGAGTTCGAGGCGGTGGGCTACAAGCTTGTCTCCTATGACGACAAGGCGCACGCTGGCGGTTATCTCGCGCGCTTCGTGCCCGAGGGCAAGCGCCCCGCGCCCGATGCAATCACGGTCTGCAAGAACCCCTAAAAGGCGAGCAGCTGGTCGTCTGCACCGGCTTCGGAGAGGAAACTGACGAGGCCTCCGGTGCGGACCTGCGGAACGAGTTCGCTGGCGGTCATGCCGACCAGCGCCATTCCCGACTGGCAGACGATCAGCCGCACATCCATCGCCATCGCTTCGGCGATCAAGGACACGAGATCGGGCTGTCCCGCGGCGCGGCGGTCGGTGTCGCCGCCGAAGGCGACCGGGGTGCGGAGCAATGCTGCGGCTTCGCCCTGGAGGAAGATGCGGGCCGGCCGGCCGAGCGCCGCTGCGGCCGCTGCGGTTTCGAGCGCGGCGTAGAAGCGCTGGCCGTCGGCCGATGCGACGATGATGCTCAGCCCCGGCATATCGGACACTCCGGATCCTTGGCGACCGCGACTTCGCGCCAGCGCCGGTCGAGCATGTCGACGATCGCGAGCTTGCCGGTCAGCGGCTGGCCCCAGCCGGTGAGTGCGCGAACGGCTTCGAGAGCGGCCATCGCCCCGATCATTCCTGCGAGCGCGCCCATGACGCCCTGCTCGGCGCAGTTGGTACCGGGGCGATCGGGATCGTCGCCGACGAGGCAGGCATAGCAGGGACTGCCGGCGCGCCAGCCCTCGTAGAGCGCGACCTGTCCCTCGAACGCTCCGATCGCCGCCGAGAGCAGCGGAATCCGGAGCGCGACCGCAGTGCGGTTGACGGCAAGCCGGGTTTCGAAATTGTCGCAGCCGTCGAGGATCAGCGTCGCGCCCGCGAGCAGCGCTTCGGCATTGTCCGCATCAAGGCGCTGTGCGATGTTGACAGCCTCGACATGCGGATTGATCCGCCGCGCCGCATCGGCCGCGACCTTGGCCTTGGGCGATCCGACATCTGCATCGGTGAAGAGCGGCTGGCGTTGCAGGTTCGACAGTTCAACATGATCATGGTCGACGATCGTAAGCTTGCTGACGCCCGCGGCCGCCAGATAGGTGATCGCCGGGCAGCCGATCCCCCCAGCGCCGATGATCGCGACATGCGCGGCCTTCAGTCTCGCCTGTCCCGCGCCGCCAAAGGCTGGCAGGATGATCTGGCGCGCATAGCGGTCAAGTTCGGCGTCGCTGAGCATCATCGGGGAAGCCGCATGACGACACGAAACCGATACCACGTCGCTTGACGCACGGGTTTGAAAGTGGATTGCGGCGCCGCTTCGAGCCATTTCCTGACGTAGGCGATGCGCTCCCAAGCGCAATCGGGGGCCTCTATCCGGATATCGCGCGGAGGCCTCGCGGGGAGCAGTGTCATGCTGATCCGCATGTCATAATCGCCGCAGCGCTGGTCCTCATGCAGGCTCAATGGATCGGTCAGGCGGGCCGTGAATTTTTGCTCCGCCAATGGATTTCCGAATGGCCGCTCCGCCTTTATGGGAAGCGTCGCGGCAAGCAACAGAACGGCTATCGCAACCGGCATCATTCGCCCGGCTGGCGGATCTTCATCGCCGACAGCGAGCCGACGTTCTCGGGAATATTGTCGTCCTCGATGGCTTCATCGCTGCCGCCGCTCGCTACGCCGGTCGAGCCGAAGCCGCCGACGCCGCGCGCGGTTTCGTCGAGCGTTTCAACCTCGGCAAAGGCGGCGCGCTGGACAGGGGCGGGGACGAGCTGGGCGATGCGGTCGCCGCGTTTGATCTCGAAGGCCTCGTCACCGAGATTGGCGAGGATCACCTTCACTTCGCCGCGATAATCGCTGTCGATCGTGCCCGGCGTGTTGAGACAGGTGACACCATGCTTCAGCGCGAGGCCCGAGCGCGGGCGTACCTGCACTTCATAGCCAGCCGGAATCGCCATCGCGAAGCCGGTCGCGACCGCATGGCGCGTGCCGGGGCGCAAGGTCAGCGTCTCGGCCGCGACGACGTCCATCCCCGCAGCGCCGTCGCTCGCATAGGCGGGCAGGGGCAGGCCGCCGCCGTTCGGCAGGCGCTGGATCGCGATTTCAATCGCTTTGAACGGGTGCACGGACTTCGAGCTCATCGGCGATCTTTTCCATCAGTTTGCGGGCAACGGCGTTTTTGGGCAGCCGGTCCCAGCTGTCTACGCCCGCTTTGCTAACGATATGTACGCGGTTCGTCTCGCCTCCCATCGGGTCGGCCGAGACATCGTTGGCGACGATCCAGTCGCAGCCCTTGCGCGCGAGCTTCGCCTCGGCGTGGGCGATGACGTCGTTTGTCTCGGCGGCGAAGCCTATCAGTAGCGGCGGGCGTTGCGCGCTTTTCGCGACGCTGGCGAGGATGTCGGGGTTTTCGGCGAGAGCGAGCGGCGGGACCGCGCCGCTGCCGTCCTTCTTGATCTTCTGGGTTGCCGTGTCGGCGGCGCGCCAGTCCGCGACCGCGGCGACCATGATCGCGGCATCCACGGGCAGGCCAGCCTCAACCTCGGCGGCCATTTCGCGCGCGGTCTCGACATCGATACGGATCACGCCCGGCGGGGTAGGCAGCGGCACGGGGCCGGCGACCAGCAGCACCTCGGCGCCGGCCTCGGCGGCGGCGGCGGCGATCGCGAAGCCCTGCTTCCCGCTCGAGCGATTGGCAATATAGCGTACCGGATCGATCGGCTCGTGGGTCGGGCCCGCGGTGATCAGAATACGTCGGCCGAACAGCGGGCGGTGGTTCGCGGGGGCGAAATCGGGCTGACCGGTCAGCGGGATCGGGGGCGGAGCCTCCTTCAGCGCCTTGTCGATCGCGTCCTTGACCGCCGCCGGTTCGGGCAGGCGGCCGGGGCCATATTCGCCGCATGCCATTTCGCCCTCGTCGGGCTCCATCACGGTGACGCCGTCGCCGCGCAGCGTCACGACATTGCGGCGGGTTGCGGGGTGCAGCCACATGCGGACGTTCATCGCGGGCGCCGCGAGCACCGGCTTGTCGGTCGCGAGCAAAAGCGTCGTCGCCATATCGTCGGCGATGCCCGCCGCCATCTTCGCGAGCAGGTCGGCGGTCGCGGGCGCGACGACGACAAGGTCGGCCTCGCGGCTGAGCTGGATATGCCCCATTTCGACCTCGTCCTTCAGGTCGAAAAGATTTGTATATACTTTATTCTCGGACAGCGCGGCGAGAGTGAGCGGGGTCACGAACTGCTCGGCGGCGCGGGTCAGCACACAGCGGACGACATATCCCGATTTCCGGAGCAGGCGGACGAGTTCGATCGCCTTGTAGGCCGCGATCCCGCCCCCGATGATCAGCAATATGCGCGGAGCGGCCATGCGGGTCCATTCTGTTCGCGAAACCGGACGCCCGATTCCTTCGCCTGCTAGTTATGCCGAGCGGGGCGCCGGTTCAAGCCGAGGCGGTTTCAGCGCGCGGACGAGCGACGCCAGCGCGGCGGGCGCGAAGACGAGCCCGATGAACAAGGTCGGGACGACGAGCATGCCCCAATAATCATTGTCGGGCCGCGCGAAGAGCATGAAAGCGGCGGCATAGCCCGCCTGAACGATCAGGCCGAGCGTACCGAGGCGCGAGCGCCATGCGAGCCAGCCGAGCAGCGCGAGCGGCGTCAGGATGGCTGCGATCCATTGCGGCGCGCCAAAACGAAGCGCCGAGCTGTTCTGGACGAAGCCGATGTAGTTATTCCAGCCGTTGAGGCCCATCCAGCCGGCTCCGCCGATATCGCCGGGGCGCACAACCCCGGCAACCGCCGATGCATGGAGGGCGAGCCCGGCGGCAAAGGCGACGACGACCGCGACCCATGCCGCGGCAAGTTTCCAGTTGCGGTCGATCAGGGCGAGAAGGCCGAACAGCAGCGCGACCGGCAGGACCGTCTCGCGGATCGCGAGGGCGGCAGCGACCGCGACCAATGTGCCCCAAGGCCTTTCGGGGCGATAGAGAGCGAGCGCGATGGCGATCAGCACCCCCGCGATCACTTCGTGGATCAGGACCCACTGGCCCGACATGACCTGGCCGAGGTTTATCGCCATCAGCAAGACGCCGAAGCGGGCGTAGGAAGGGAGGCCCGGCTCGCCGGCCAGGCGCTTCCGCCAGAGAAACAGCGCGGCGAGGCCGAGGATGCTGGTGATGACGGTGCCGAGGGGAAGTCCGATCTTGCTCAGGGCGACCTCGAGGGCCGGCAGCCGCACCGCGATAAAGGGGCGGAGCGGATAGCCATAGATGCGATGCTCTTCGGCAACCGCGGAATAATAGGGCTGTCCGGCCTCCATCTTGCGCAGGACCTTGAGGTAGAGGGCGTGATCGCCGATCATCCCCTCTTCCTTCGCAAGCACGGGCGAACTCATGTTGATCTGGCGCGGCGCGTGGCGCTGGACCGTCCCGAGGATGATCAGCGCCGCGAGCAGCGCGAGGATCAGCGCCGCGACGGGGCGGGAAACACCCGCGAGGCGGTTCCAGCCGGTCATTTTCGCCCCGGTCATTTTCGCCCCGGTCATTTTCGCCAGGTGAGAGCCGACGACATCGCGAAGTTCCAGACGGCGCCGACGAGGACACCGGCAACGCCCGCGACCCACCAGCGCTCGTCATGCCCCGCCATCCAGGTGCCGATGCCGATATTCGCAACCGCGCCGAGCGCCGAGATCGCATAGAAGCTCGCGAGGCCGCCCAGCAGCTTCCACCCCTTGAGCTTGCGGTCGGCGTAGGTGAAGCTGTTGTTGAGGAAGAAGTTGAACGCGATCGCGACCATGACGGCGCCGGTCTGCGCGGTCAGGAAGCTGTCGCCGAAGCCGAGCAGCGCGCGCAGCACCGCAAGGTGCACAAAGACGCCCAGCCCGCCGACCATCAGGAATTTGAGCAGGCGGACGGGGACGAAGCGGCCGATCGTCTTGTCGGCGATCAGCTCGGCATATTCGGCGATCACGCGAACGCCGATCTTGCTTTCGCCTGCTTCGCGGGTGCGGAAGGTATAAGGAACTTCGGCGACCTTCAGGGCGGTGGGGCTCGACGCGAGAATGTCGAGCAGGATCTTGAAACCGATCGCCGACAGCCGCGGAAGCGCGCGTTCGAACGCGTCGCGGCGGACGGCGAAAAAGCCGCTCATCGGATCGCTGACGTCGGTGCCAAGCGCGATCTGGCCGGCGCGGGTGGCGAGGCGGCTCATCGCGACGCGGCTCTTGTCCCAGTCGCCGGTGCCGCCGCCATCGACATAGCGCGTGCCGACGGCGATTTCGGCGTCGCCCTTTTCGATCGCGTCGATCAGACGGGGCAGCGCGTCCTCGCTATGCTGGAGGTCGCCGTCCATCACCGCGATCACCGGGGCGGCGGTCGCAAGAATGCCCTCGATCACCGCCGACGAGAGGCCGCGGCGGCCGACGCGCTGGACGACACGGACATGACGCGAGGTGCGACCGATACGGCGCACCAGGTCGCTGGTGCCGTCGGGCGAATTATCGTCGACGAAGACGACTTCCCAGCCGCGTCCGGCGAGGACGACCGAGAGTTTTTCGATGAGCTTTTCGACATTGGCGGCTTCGTTAAGCGTCGGTACGACGACCGCGACGTCGAGCGGAAGCGTATCGACCGGAACGATAGGGTCGGCAAGAAGGCTGTCGTAGCGCATGAAACCTCGGTTTTTGCCGGACCGGGGTCCGGGGCTGGTCGAGGATCAGCTCTAGGGAATCAGGGTAAATATCTGGTAACCAGACGCCCCAAAGTGCGGTTTCAGCCGAACCATTGCAGCAGGCCGGCTCCGGCGGCCGCGCCGACGATCGCGGTCAGCGCATAGCGCCACCAGATGCGTCGTTCGCCCTTCTCCCACATCAGTGCGATATCGGGCAGCGGCGGGGCGGGCGGCGCGGCGCCCTTGCGCGGCAGTTGGGCATCGAGGCGGCGGATGATGTCGGGGATCAGCGCCAGCGTCTTGCCCTGTTCGCGAATTCCGTCGGCGAGCGCGGCTTCGGGGCCGAGTTCGTCGCGAATCCATTCGCGCACGAAGGGTCCCGATACGTCCCACATGTTGATCTTCGGATTGAGCATCGTCGCGACGCCCTCGACCATCACCATCGTCTTTTGCAGCAGCAACAGGTGCGGCTGCGTCTGCATGTCGAAATCGCGCGTGATCGCGAACAGCCCGTCGAGCATCTGCCCGACGCTGAGCTCGCTCACCGGCTTGCCGCGCATCGGTTCGCCTACCGCGCGGAGTGCGGTCGCGAATTCCTCGACGCTGTGATAGGCGGGCACGTACTGCGCCTCGAAATGGATTTCAGCGACGCGGCGGTAGTTGCCCGTTGTCAGTCCATAGAGAATCTCGGCGAGCCAGTAGCGCGCCTGCCGGTTGATCCGCCCCATGATCCCGAAATCGACCGCGGCGATCGTCCCGTCGGCCTTCACGAACAGATTGCCCTGATGCATGTCGGCGTGGAAAAAACCCTCGGCGATCGCCTGTCGCAGGAAGGCGTTGACGAGGTTCGCCGACAGTTTTTCCATGTCGTGCCCCGCGGCGATCAGCTGGTCGCGGCGCGAAATCTTGATGCCGTCGATCCAGTCGAGCGTCATCACGCGGCTCGCGGTGCGGTCCCAGTCGATTGCCGGGACCTCGTAAGTGGGCACCCCGACCATCGCGTCGCGCAGTTCGGAGGCTGAGGCGGCCTCGCGGCGGAGGTCGAGTTCACGCAGCGTCCAGCGGCGGAAGTTGGCGATCACCTCGCGCGGGCGCAGCCGCGTCGCTTCGCCGCCAAAAGCCTCCAGATGCGCAGCGGCCCATTCATAAGTATCGATGTCGCGCGCGAACTGCTTGTCGATGCCGGGACGGCGTACCTTCACCGCAACCTTGCGTCCGTCGATGGTGACCGCGCGATGGACCTGCGCGATCGAGGCCGATCCGACGGGTTCGGGGTCGAATTCGCTATAGAGGCTTTCGAGCGGGACTTCGAAGGTCGCCTCGATTTCCTGTTTGATGCGCTCGAAAGCGACGGGGGCGAGTGCGTCCTGCAGCGTCAGCAGATTATGCGCGGCCTCCTCGCCGACGAGATCGGGGCGCGTCGCGAGCGTCTGGCCGAGTTTGACCGCGGCAGGGCCGATTGCCTGGAAGGCCGCGGCATAGTCGGGAACCGCAGGCTGAATCGTCCCGAAGCGAGCGATGCGGCACAGCCGCTTGACCCCCGGCGGGGTCTGCGGCGCGGTTTCGATCCCGCGCAGCGCCCCGTGGCGCGCGAGGATGCGGCCCCACTTCAGCAGGCGGGCAATATGGGTGATCGGTCGGGTCAAGCTTTCCACCCGCTGTGGATCGCGACGAGTCCGCCCATGATCGGTTCGACCTTTACCGCGGTGAAGCCGGCTTCGCGGATCATGCGCGCGAATTCGGGCATCGGCGGGAAACGGCGGATCGATTCGATCAGATAGCGATAGCTGTCCTCGTCGTCGGCGATCAGCTTGCCGAGCTTCGGCACCAGATGATGCGAATAGGCGTCATAGGCCTGCGCGAAGCCGGGCCATTCGTTGGTCGAAAATTCGAGGCAGAAGAAACGTCCGCCATAGCGGAGCACCCGGTGCGCTTCCTTCAGCGCCGCGGGAATGTCGGTGACGTTCCGAATGCCGAAGGCGATCGTATAGGCGTCGAAAAACTGGTCGGGGAAGGTCAGCTTCTCGGCATTCTGTTCGGACCAGACGAGCGTATCGATGCCGCGCTCGGCCGCGCGCTCGACCCCGACGCCCAGCATGTCGGGGTTGATGTCGGCGACGGTGATGCGGGCGCCCGAGCGCTCCATGCGAAAGGCGATGTCGCCGGTGCCGCCCGCCATGTCGAGGATCGTCTCGCCCTCGCGCGGCTTCACGCGGCGCACGAAGCGGTCCTTCCACAGTCGGTGCATGCCGCCCGACATCGCATCGTTCATGATATCGTACTTGCGCGCGACGCGGCTGAACACCTCACCGACCATCGCGGTCTTCTCGCCCGCCGGGACTTGCTCATAACCGAAGCTGACGGTGTCGGGGGTGGGCATGGGACGTGCGCCTTTGCGGGGAGATGGGTCTGTTGCGTCGGCCTTTAGCGAGGCCTTGTCGCGCGCGCAAATGGCGCGTAGCCCGAACGCGACATGCCCGAGCTACCTGAAGTCGAAACCACCGTCCGCGGTCTTGCGCCTTTCCTTGAAGGGCAGCGGCTGACTACGGTCACCACCTTTCGTCCGGACCTGCGCCGCCCGTTTCCCGCCGATCTTGCCCAGCGGTTGACCGGCGCGACGGTCACCGGCCTGTCGCGCCGCGCCAAATATGGCATCGTGTCGACCGACCGCGACGATCATATGATCTTCCACCTCGGCATGTCGGGGCGCTGGCGGACCGAGGGCGGCGAGGCGGGGAAGCACGACCATCTGCTGCTTGAAACCGGGGCGGGTCACCGGCTGTTCCTGCATGATCCGCGGCGATTCGGATCGGTGGATCTGGTGAGCGGCGATCCGCTGGCGCTGTTCCCGGCTTTCGTGACGCTCGGTCCGGAGCCGCTGTCGGGCGAGTTTGATGCCGCCTATCTCGCGAAGGCGCTCGCCGGACGCCGCGCGCCGATCAAGGCGATGCTGCTGGACCAGACGGTCGTCGCGGGGCTCGGCAATATCTATGTCTGTGAGGCGCTCAACATGGCGAAGATTTCGCCGCTGAAGCCTGCGGCCGACGTTCCGAAGGCGAAGCTCGCCGCGCTGGTGCCCGCGATCAAGGATGTGCTGACCGCGGCGATCGCGGCCGGCGGATCGACCCTGCGCGATTTCCTCAGTCCCGAAGGCGACCTTGGCTATTTCGCGAAGGACTGGCGAGTCTACGGGCGCGAGGGAGAGGCCTGCGAATGCGGCGGGACGATCGTGCGCGCTGTGCAAAGCGGGCGATCGACCTTTTACTGCCCGAAATGCCAGCGTTAGGGGCGGTTTCCCGGTTGACCAGCGGGGGCAATCTGGCTATGGGCGCACCCTTCGAGCAGGGTCCGGGCGTCCGGAACCGGCCGCATCCGGACATTGATTCGCTGCATCTGCGCGATTCGGCTGCTCCGCTGAGGCTGTGCTCCGACCATGTAGACCGTTTGAAAGACTAGAGGAATTTATGGCCAATACGCCGCAGGCAAAGAAGCGCATCCGCCGCAACCAGGCGCGTGCCACCGTGAACAAGAATCGCGTCTCGCGCATCCGCACGCTGGTGAAGAAGGTCGAAGCCGCCGTCGCTTCGGGCGACAAGGACGCCGCGGCGACCGCGCTGAAGGCCGCTCAGCCCGAAATGGCGCGCGGCGTTGCCAAGGGCGTGCTGCACAAGAATACGGTTGCTCGCAAGTATGCACGCCTGACCAAGAGCGTGAACGCGATCGCCTAACGGCGATTGTCCCGAATGGGCACAAAAAAGGACCCGCGGCTCAAAGGCCTGCGGGTCTTTTTTTGTGCCCTCGTTTGTGACTCTGCGGTGGCAGTTGTGTTGCATCGCGGTAAGTGACGGATTTACTGCGATTCGCTGACGTCACAATTTGATCCGCGAGTAAAATATTGAAAAATATGGCGAAAAACTGCGCCTAACGCGTTTCCAGCCCCCCGTACGAGTCAAGATTTTTATTTCAGTATTTTTACACGTCGTGGTCTTGATCGACTCGGCGCGCCCTGCCTAGACAGAGGTGTCGTCGGCCTTCGCCTGCGGCCGCCACATCGACATGATTCGCGCTCTTTCGGATGCTTTGTCCGGGACAGGATGGCTGTGCCTTCGCACAGGCTCGACGGATCGGCGTGTGCAGCGGTCGCCGCGAAGGATCGGACGGGGGACGACAGGGGGCGACACGGCGTGATGCAAAGCGGGGATCGGCATGGTTTTGATGCAGGGAGCAGGGTTGTGAGCGGCGATGCCGCTGCGCTCTGGCCGCGCGTCGCCGAAGGGCTCCGCCGTGACCTTGGCGCACGCACCTTCGATCACTGGCTGAAACCCGTCCGCTTCGCCGACTATTGTTCGCTGTCGGGCGTCGTCACGCTCGAGACGGCAAGCCGCTTTTCGGCAAACTGGATCAACGAACGCTTCGGCGATCGGCTCGAACTCGCATGGCGCCAGCATCTGCCCGATGTGCGGGGGGTGACTGTACGCGGTGGCGCTGCATCAGCAGAGCGGGCCACGGCGCTGTCGGCGCAGCCGCTGCCTGCCTTCGAGGTTCCCCGGCCGGCGGCTAACCCGGCACTGCTCGGTTTCGATCCGCGGCTGTCGTTTGAGCGTTTCGTCGTCGCGCGCTCGAACATCCTCGCAGCCAACGCGGCACGCCGGATGGCGATGGTCGAGGCTCCGCAGTTCAATCCGCTCTATCTCTGCTCGGGCACCGGCCAGGGCAAGACGCACCTGCTCCAGGCGATCGCACAGGATTATGCCGCGGCGCATCCGACCGCCAACATCATCCTGATGTCGGCCGAGAAGTTCATGCTCGAATTCGTCGGCGCGATGCGCGGCGGCGACATGATGGCGTTCAAGGCGCGGCTGCGCGCCGCCGACCTGCTGCTGCTCGACGACCTGCAATTCGTGATCGGCAAGAATTCGACGCAGGAAGAACTGCTCCACACGATCGACGACCTGATGACTGCGGGCAAGCGCCTGGTCGTCACCGCCGACCGTCCGCCGGCGATGCTCGACGGGGTCGAGGCGCGGCTGCTGTCGCGACTGTCGGGCGGGCTCGTCGCCGATATCGAAGCGCCCGAGGATGATCTGCGCGAACGCATCATCCGCCAGCGGCTCGCCGCGATGCCGATGGTCGAGGTGCCCGACAATGTCGTCGCTTATCTGGTCAAGCATTTCACGCGCAATATCCGCGAGCTTGAGGGCGCGCTCAACAAGCTGCTCGCCTACGCCGCGCTCACCGGGACCACGGTCGATCTCGCGCTTGCCGAGGACCGGCTGGCCGAGAATGTCCGCAGCGCGCGCCCGCGGATCACGATCGACGAGATCCAGCGTGCGGTCTGTGCCCATTACCGGCTCGACAAGTCGGAAATGGCATCCAAGCGCCGTGTCCGCGCCGTTGCGCGTCCGCGCCAGGTCGCGATGTATCTGGCAAAGGAACTCACGCCGCGTTCCTACCCCGAAATCGGCCGTCGCTTCGGTGGACGCGATCATTCGACGGTGATTCACGCGGTGCGCACGGTCGAGGCGCTGCGCGTCGCCGACAGCGAACTCGATGCCGAGATCGCGGCGATCCGGCGCAGTCTCAACAGCTGATCCACAGATTTATCCCGGGCTTGTCCCCGGGGTTTTGCACAGACAAAAAGGCCCGCCGTCCGATGGGGATGGCGGGCCTTTTGCTTGGCTCTGGAGGGGCGCTCAGCCCTTTTCGGGCGGCGCCACCGTGATGCGCACCCGTTCGCCCGAATTGCCCGGGAAGCCCGTGAACATCGCCTCGACGAGGTTGGGAACGATGGTCTGCAGATTATTGTCGCGCGACTGCGCCTCGGCATGGCCCTCGAACAGGCGCGAGCCGTCTGCGGCACGGTTGATCTGCAGGTTCAGGCCGCTCGTATAGACGGTGTAGCTGCTGACGTCGTTATAGCCGCCCCAGCCCGGGCCGAAGCCGCCGCCCCACAGGAAGGGATCGCGATAGCCGTAGACATAGCGGCGGCCGCCGCGGCCGGTCACGACCACCGGGCGATAGAAGCCGCGGCCGTAATAACCGCCATACCACGGATCGAAACCGGGGGTCGAAACGACCCGCTCGCGGCCCTTGTCGACGCCATAGTCCATGCGGACGATCAGGTCGGCACGCTCTCCGCTCGCAGCGGGGCGATAGCCGTAGCGCGTGAGCTCGCCCGCGACGAGATTGGCGTACTGGCCGAACTCGATGCCGCCCTGCAGCGCGGGGTTGCCCGCCTCAATCGCAAAGCTCTGGCCCTGCGGCGCCGGAAGCTGCGTCTGGAAGCGCGCGACGTCGGCCTTGAACGGGGTCGCGCAGCCCGCCAGCGCCAGCGCAGCGCCCGCCAGGGCGCCGAGGCCGAGCTGCTTGAAGGTGATCTTGCTCATAGTCTTGCTCCGTGATTCGGATCGGCACGCACCGCCGTTTATATCATGACTAGGCCGAAGCGACTTAACCTTGGTTGAACCCGCTTCGTCGCACGACGGTTCCACTCCCCCGATATGGGAAAGACGGCACCGATAAACAAGATTTCTGACCCAGGGCGAAGGCTTAACGGCAAAGCCCCAGCGCTGCATAGGCCGCGTCGAGGGTCGGTTTCGCCAGCGCCGCGGCGCGGGCGGCGCCGGCTTCCAGCGCGGCGTCGATCGCCGCCGGATCGGCCTTGAGCTCGTTCAGCCGGTTTGCGATCGGGCGGAGCGTCTCGACAAGCAGTTCGCCGAGCGCCGGTTTGAATGCGCCGAAGCCCTGCCCCGCGAAGCGTGCGAGCACCTGATCGACGCTTTCGTCGGCCATCGCGGCATAGATCGAGACGAGATTCTTCGCTTCGGCGCGCCCTTCGAGGCCGGCTGCCTCGGACGGCAGCGGCTCGGCATCGGTCTTTGCCTTGCGGATCTTCGCCATGATCGTGTCGGCATCGTCGACCAGATTGATCCGGCTCATATCGCTCGGGTCCGACTTCGACATCTTGGCGCTGCCGTCGCGCAGGCTCATGAGCCGTGCGGCGGTCGGCGGGATCGTCGGTTCGGGCAGGGTGAAGGTCTCGGTCCCCGTGTCGAGGTTGAACTTCGTCGCGATGTCGCGCGCCAGCTCCAGATGCTGCTTCTGGTCGTCGCCGACGGGAACATGCGTCGTCTGGTACAGCAGCACGTCGGCAGCCTGCAGCACCGGATAGGCGTAAAGCCCGACGCTCGCGCCCTCGCGGTTCTTGCCCGACTTTTCCTTGAACTGCGTCATCCGGTTCAGCCAGCCGATGCGCGCTGTGCAGAACAGCAACCACGCAAGCTCGGCGTGCGCTGGGACCCGCGCCTGGTTGAACAGGATCGCCTTTTCGGGGTCGATCCCGGCTGCCATCAGCGCCGCCGCCATTTCGCGCGTGTTCGCGGTCAGCTCGGCGGGGTCGTTGTGGACCGTGATCGCGTGGAGGTCGGCAAGGAAATAGAGCTTCTCGCCGGGCATATCGTCCTGCATGCGCACCCAGTTGCGGATCGCGCCCAGATAATTGCCGAGGTGCAAATTTCCGGTGGGCTGGATGCCCGATAGCGTCCGCATGTCTTACTCCTGGGTTGGCGCCGGTTTGGCGCGCCGCCGCGTCAGCATGGCGACCAGATCCTTGTCAAGCGCGCCGACGATGAACGCGGTGGCGAAAAAGACTGCCCCGCCCGCGCCGCAGAGGATCAACAGCGACCAGATGCGCTCGAACGCGTTGCCGCCATAATAGGGTTCCATCAGCGGCATCATATACCAGAGCAGGGCCGCCATCGCCGCGACCGCGACCAGCTGGCGTGCGATCTTGCCCGCGAGCTTCGCGGTGAAATGGAACCAGCCGCGGCGGTGGAGCACGGTGTAGAGCAAAAGGCAGTTGATCGACGCCGATACCGCGGTCGCGCCCGCCAAGCCGACGATACCATAGCGCTCGACGACATAGAGGTTGATCGCGATGTTGACGAGCAGCGAGGCGAGCGCGGTCCACACCGGCGTGCGCGTGTCCTCGCGCGCGAAGAAGCCGGGGTTCAATATCTTGACGATCACATAGGCGGGCAGCCCGCAGATCAGCGCGACGACGATCTGTGCCATGATCAGTCCGTCGGCCTCGGTAAACTTGCCCCCGACGAAGAAAGCGGTGACGAAAGCAGGAGCACAGATCGCGAGCGCCGCGGCGGCTGGCAGGGTGAGCAGCGTTGCGATCTCGAACGCATTGGCCTGCAGTCGCTGGGCTTCGGCCGCCTCGCCGCTGTGGATATGGCGCGAAAGCATCGGCAGGATCGCCGTGCCGAGTGCGATGCCGACGATGCCGAGCGGGAGCTGGTTGAGCCGGTCGGCGAGCTTGAGCAAGGTCAGCGAGCCCTGCGGCAGCGAGGTCGCGAAGAAAGTGTCGACGAACTGGCTGACCTGATAGATGCCCGCGCCGAAGGTCGCCGGCAGGATCAGCATCCCCAGCCGTTTCACCTCGGGCGTGAATTTCGGAAGGCGCCAGTGGAGCTTCAGTCCGGCGCGACGGACCGCCCACCACATATAGGCGAGCTGGACAACGCCGGCGACGCTCACCGCTGCGGCGAGCGCCTCGGCAACGATCCGGTCGTCACCGCCGGGGCCGCGCAGCCACCAGCCGGTCAGGATGCCGCCGATCAGGGTGATGTTGAGCAGAACCGGTGCAAAGGCGCCCGGTGCGAAGCGCGAGCGCGCGTTGAGCAGTCCCGAGAGCATCGCGACGAGGCTGACGAGCGCCAGATAGGGAAAGGTGACGCGGCTGAGAAACACCGCAAAGTCGAACTTGCCCGGCACCTCCTGAAAGTCGCGCGCGAGGATCCAGACGATCCCCGGCATGACGATCATCATGATCGCGGAGAAGGCGAGCAGCACCCAGAGGAAGACCGACAGCACATCGTCGGCAAACTTCGCTGCGGCCTCCTCGCCCCCTTCTCCATGCAGCGCGCGGCTGTACATCGGCACGAACGCGACCGAGAAGGCGCCCTCGGCGAAGAGGCGGCGGAAGGTGTTGGGAAGCGTGAAGGCGAGCTGGAAGGCGTCGGCGGCGAGTCCCGCGCCGAGCACGCGGGCGAGCAGCATATCGCGCGCGAAGCCGAAAATGCGGCTGACCATTGTCAGGCCGCCGATTGTCCCCACGCTTTTGATGAGGCTGCTCAATCCCTCCGCCTGCCCCCGGAAGGAAGCTTACGCCTGGCCGACCGGTGCGACTTCGCCGGCCTGTTCGGCCTGGATCTGCTGCGCCTGCTGCAGGAACAGGCCGTGGAAATCGATCGGTTCCAGCAACAGCGGAGCGAAGCCGCCGTCGCGGACCACATCGGCGACGACGCGGCGCGCGAAGGGGAAGAGGATGCGCGGCGCTTCGGCGAGGAAGAAAGGCTGAAGCTGGTCGTCGGGCACATTGCGCACACCGAACAGGCCGGCATATTTGATGTCGACGATGAACTGGGTGCCCTCGTCCGACTTCGACGAAATGTCGATCTTCAACGTAACTTCATACAGGTTGTCGCCGACATTGTCGGCGCCGATGTTGAACTGCACGTCGACCTGGGGTGCCGTCGCCCACTGATAGACTGCCGGGGCGTTCGGGTTTTCGAACGACAGGTCCTTCACATATTGCGAGATCAGGCCGATGGCCGGGCCGGTGTCTTCGCCGTTCGGCAGCGCGGCGGTGTTGATGTCGGTGCTGGTCTCGTCGGCCATGATGTCTGCTTTCATTCAAATCGGATCGGGACGGTTCCGCCGTATGGCGGAGCTTTGCCGCGGCGCTTAGCAGCGGCGAACCGCCAGCACAATGGGCGGGCCGACGGAACGGTCGGGGGCAGGAATCGTTGACCTGCCGTGCTCGTGCGGTCATGGTGATTTGAATCGCGAGCGCCTATACCCTATGTTAGGGTTGACGCTTCATCATTGCCCGCAATGGATATTTGCCTGTGACTGCTTTTTCGATCGTCCTGCTCGCCATGATCGCCGCCTTTCTGGGCATGCGACTCTATTCGGTGCTCGGCAAACGGACAGGGCACGAACAGGAGCCCGTCCTGCCGCGCCGCGACGATCGCGCCGCTTCCCCGACAGCGCCGGTGCGTCTCGACGATAGCGAGACACCGTCCGGATCGCAGTCGGCCGCGCCGAGCAGCGCCGGGCTTGTGTACGAACCCGCTGCCGAGATCGGGCTGCGCCAGCTGCTCGCGACCGACCGGCAGTTCGACGCCGGGCGCTTCATGGAAGGCGCCGAAGCTGCCTATCGCATGATCCTCGAGGCTTTCTGGTCGGGCGACCGGGATACGCTCCGCGACCTGTGCGACGACGACAGCTACGAAGCCTTTGTCGAAGCGATCGAGGCGCGCGAGAAGCGCGGCGAAAAGCTCGATAACCGTCTGATCGGCATCGATTCGGCGAAAATCACCGCGGTCGAACTCAGCCGGACCGAGGCGCGGATCACGGTGCGCTATCAGGCGGACATCAGCGCCGTCACGCGCGATGCCGACGGCAAGCTGATCTCGGGCTCGATGAGCGATGCCGCGCAGACCGACGATCACTGGACGTTCCGTCGCCAGCTTGGCAGCAACGATCCCAACTGGCTGCTCGACGAAGCCGAAGCCGCCTGATCCGATGCAGGGGGGCGTCACGCACCGGGGGCACCGGTTGAACCGCGTGCGCGCCCTTGGCATCGCAGCCTTGATCGCCCTGCCGCTGCTGTCGGCCTGCTCGTCCGTGATTCCCGATGCCGGCGGCCCACGGACAGGCTCCGCGCCGCCCGCCACAAGACCTTCGCCCGCACCCGCTCAAACCGGGGCGCCGCGACCCTATACGCCGCGTCCGTCCGAAACAGGCAGCGTCGTTGCGGCGAAGCCGATCCCGGCAACGCCCAACCCGGTGCTCCCGGCACCGGCACCGCCGACGACGGCAACCACGGCCGCCGAAGCGGGTGTGATCGCCGGGCCCGAATATAACGAGCTTGGCGTATCGGCCGAACAGGCGACCGCCGCGCTCAAGGCCTTTCGTCTCAGCTGTCCGTCGCTGCTTCGTCGCGCCGACGCGAGCGGGCTGACGCAAAACGCCGAATGGACCGAAAGCTGCAATGCGGCGAAGGACTGGGCCGACCGCGACGCGACCAATTTTTTCAGCCGTTATTTCGGAACCGTGCAGGTCGGCACGGGGACCGCGTTCGTTACGGGCTATTACGAACCCGAAATCGCGGCCTCACGGACGCCGCGGCCGGGTTACGACGTGCCGATCTATCGCCGTCCGGCCGATCTGCTGGATGTCGACCTCGGCCTTTTCTCGAAGGATCTGCAGGGCAAGAAGGTCCGCGGCCGGGTCGATGGCAGCAACTTCGTGCCCTATTACGACCGCAAGACGATCGAGAGCGGCGCGCTCGCGAACCGCGGTCTCGAGATCGCGTGGGCTGCCGATGCCGCCGAGTTCTTCTTCCTGCAGGTGCAGGGCTCGGGACGGCTTCGCTTGCCCGACGGCTCGATCATGCGGATCGGCTATGAGACGCAAAACGGCCGCGACTATGTCGGCATCGGCAAGCTGCTGCTCGACCGCGGCGAGCTCAAATCGGGTCAGGCATCGATGCAGGGCATCCTCGATTATCTCCGCGCCGACCCGGTGCGTGGCGCAGCGGTGATGAACGAGAATCCGAGCTGGGTTTTCTTCCGCGAGCTGACCGGCCCCGGACCGCTCGGTGCACTGGGCGTTCCGGTCACCGGCCGCGCGAGCGTCGCCGCGGATCCCAAATATGTTCCGCTTGGTGCTCCGGTGTTTCTGTCGCTCGATCGCGCCGAACCCAACGGGCTCTGGATCGCACAGGATACCGGCGGTGCGATCAAGGGCGCCAACCGCTTCGACAGCTTCTGGGGGGCGGGCAATGATGCCCGCGCAATTGCTGGCGGCATGTCGGGGCGCGGATCGGCGCTGCTGCTGCTGCCGCGCGCGAGCGTCGTGCGGCTCGCGCCGCGTCGCTGACGTGGCCCGCCGGCTCGCCCCCGAAGAGAAGGCGCTCTGGAAGAAAGTCGCAGCGACGGTCGAGCCGATCGCGAAGCGCCCTCTGCCGCTCGAGCCGAAAGCCCCGCCGACGGTCAAACCGCCCAAGCCAACGCCGCGCAGCACCGCAACGGTTGCCGCGCCGCGCGCGCCCGCACCCTTGCCGCCGCCGCGCCGGACATGGGCCGGCTCGACCCTCGACGGTCATTGGGACCGGCGGCTGCGCAAGGGGCTCGTCCGCCCCGACATGAGCATCGACCTGCACGGCCACAGCCTCGCCTCGGCGCAGGCTCTGCTCGACGACGCGATCGGCCGTGCGCTGATCCGCGGGGCGCGTGTGCTGCTCGTCGTAGCGGGACGCCTCCGTCCCGGTGCCGACCGCTTGCCGCTGATGCACGGTGATCCACGCCCGCGCGGCGCGATCCGTGCCTCGCTTCCCGAATGGCTTTCGATATCGCCCTACGCCGACCGGATCGTCGCCTTGCGCCCCGCGCATATCAGCCATGGCGGCGGCGGGGCGGTCTATGTGATCCTGCGCCGACCCCGCGAGGATTAGAGGAAGGCGCGCATCAATATGCCGCGATAGATGGCGGCGAGTTTGTGCAGATCCTCGACTGCAACCGCTTCGTCGAGCTTGTGCATCGTCGCATTGGTCAGCCCGAATTCGACCACCGGACAAAGCGCGTGCAGGAAGCGTGCATCCGACGTCCCGCCGGTGGTCGACATTTCGGGCTGAATGTCGGTCTCGGCATGGATCGCCTCGGCGACCAACCCCGACAATTCGCCCGGCGGGGTCAGGAAGGCCTCGCCCGAAATCTTGCCCAGAACCTTGGCGCGCGGTTCGACGTCGTGCGCGAGACGTTCGACCATCGCGACCAGATCGGCGCCGCGGTGCCGGTCGTTGAAGCGGATCGACAGCCGCGCGCGCGCCGATGCGGGGATCACATTGGTCGCGCCGTTGCCGACCTCGATGTCGGTGAATTCGATGTTAGACGGCTGGAACCAGTCGGTGCCGCTGTCGAGGCTGACCGCCTCGATCGCCGCGAGGATCTTGACGAGCTTGGGGATCGGATTGTCTGCGAGGTGCGGATAAGCGACATGGCCCTGCGTTCCCGGCACGTCGATCCAGATATTGACCGAGCCGCGCCGCCCGATCTTCACCATATCGCCGAGCTGGTTCACCGACGTCGGCTCGCCGACGACGATCATGTCGGGACGGACGTCGCGCCCTTCCATATGTTCCATCAGCGCCCGGGTACCGAAGATCGCGGGACCTTCCTCGTCGCCGGTGATGATCAGGCTGATCGTTCCCGCTTCGGGAGGCGTTGCGGCGGCGGCGGCAACGAAGCTGGCGATCGCGCCCTTCATATCGACCGCGCCGCGGCCATAGAGCAGGTCGCCGCGAATCTCTGGCGCGAAGGCGTCGCTCGTCCACCCGACGCCCGGCGGTACGACGTCGACGTGGCCGGCGAAGCCGAAATGTCTCGGACCTTTGCCTTCGCGGACGGCGAGCAGATTTTCGACCGGCCCGTCGGGTTCGATCCCGTCGATGAAGCGCTCGACCGTAAAGCCGAGCGGCTTCAGCGCCGCCTCCAGCACGTCGAACACCGAACCGGTGGCGGGCGAGATGCTCGGCGCGGCCATCAAGCCTTTCGCGAGTTCGACGGGGTCGATGCTGTGCGTCATGCTGTTCCCTTACCCGCTCGCGCCCGCGCAAGTCGAGGCTTTGCAGCGCGCGCGCTTTGTGCGAAACAAAGGCAGAACAAAGAAAAGGGACCGTTCATGCCCAAACTCGATCTCGACGCCATCCCCCAGACCAACACCACCGGCTATCCCCCGCCCTATGACGCGCCCGTGCAGGGGCGCTGGTATCGTCGCCTCGCGCCGCCGACGGGGATCAGCGATTTCGCGGCGAGCCACGTCGTGCTGAAACCCGGCGCCTGGTCGTCGCAGCGGCACTGGCACGACGGCGAGGACGAGATGCTGATCATGATCTCGGGCGAAGCGGTGCTGATCGAGGATGACGGCCGCTGGCCGATGCGCGCCGGCGACATTGCCGTGTGGCCGAAAGGGAATACCAACGGCCATCATCTGGTGAATGAATCGGACGACGACTGCGTCTTTGTCGCCTTGGGCGGCGGGAAGAAATATGACACCGGCGGCGGCTATTCGGACATCGACATGTTGTTCGGTCCCGATGGCTATTTCCACAAGGACGGCACGCCTTATCCGACGAGGCGAATTCCCTGACGGTCAGAGAATCTGGAAGCTCAGCAGCGTGAAGCGCGCGGGTTGCGTTGCGAAGACGCCGTGGCCGCGGCCCTCCTCCGATCCGAAAACGAGCCCGACGCGGTCTGGATCGGCGAGCGCGGCGCGCATCTCCGCTCGCGCTTTTCCCGCATTGGGGCCCATGACCGACACCCAGTCGGGGTCGTCTAGCGCGATGCTGATCTCCTGCACGCCCGTAGACAACGGGCGCGCGGTCGCAAGGGGAGCATACCAGCGATAGAAATTGTAACGCCCTTTGGCACTCCAGCTATCGCCGCGGCGCTGGAAGTAGAGCGAAACGAGCGCAGGACTGTCCGGATTGGCCTGCGGCACGAAGCGTGTGCCGCGTTCGGCATCGATCCGGTATCGCACCACGATACGCGACTTGCCTGCCATGCTCGCCGGGCGAAAAGTAACATAATGGACGTGCCCCGCCCCGGCGCTGCCGACCGGAAAGTCGAACGACCAGCCCCCGGGTGAGGGGGCGGGATGGAGCGGCATGCCGACCGAATAGTTGCGGCCGCGGATGATCGGGCCGATTTCCCAGCTGTTCGCGTCGGGCGCCGACGCCGGATTGGCGCCGACAGGGCTGGCAACGGCGAGGGCGGTGATCAGGGAGAGGAGCAGGGGAGGCATCATGGTTCGATAGCAGAAGGGTGACGACCGGTCCTGAACGGAGCGTTCAGCGACGCGATAGCTTGTCAGTCGGTAACCGGCCCCTCGAACTTCTCGATCACCCAATCTTCGGCCTGCGCGCCGCCAATCCATTCCTGCATGCACGGATGGCTGATGACCGCCTGGCAATAGGGAATGGCGAAGCGCGGAAGCGGGATCGAATAGGTGACGAAGCGCGTGACCACCGGCGCGAACATGATGTCGACCGCCGACCAGTTGCCGAACAGATAATCGCCTTCGCCGCCGAAACGCGCGCGTGCCTCGGCCCAGATCTGCATGATGCGCACGACGTCCGCCTGCACGTCTGGCGCCAGTTCGGCGGCCGGGTAGATACGACGGATGTTCATGCTGTGGTTTCGGCGGAGCGCGGCGAAGCTTGAATGCATTTCGGCCGCCATCGACCGCGCCATCGCGCGTGCGGCCATATCCTCCGGCCAGTAGCCACGGGTGCCGCCGGTCTTTTCGTTGAGATAGTCGATGATCGCCAGACTGTCCCAGACGACGATGTCTTCGCCGTCCCACAATATCGGCACCTTGCCGCCCGACGGCGCGAACTCGTCGCCCTCGCGGCGGTTCGACCAGTCCTCGTCATAGAGCGGGACGGTGACTTCCTCAAAAGGGAGGCCGCTATGCTTGGTTGCAAGCCACCCGCGAAGGCTCCAGCTCGAATAAGCCTTGTTGCCGATGAACAGTTTCATGGATTCTCCCTGACCCCGACTTTCACGGGGAGCAGGCGAAAGGTCAACTCTCGACCGCTTCCAGCACCGCGGTGCGCAGTTCGGCGATCCCCATGCCCTTCTCGCTGCTCGTCGCGATCACCTCGGGGTGCGCGGCGGGGTGCTTGCGCGCCTCGGCCTCGACCGCGGCCTGGACCTCGGCGAGCGCGCTCGCCTTGATCTTGTCAGTCTTGGTCAGGACGAGGCGATAGCTGACTGCGGCGACGTCGAGCATCTCGAGCACCTCGCGATCGACGTCCTTGATGCCGTGGCGGCTGTCGATCAGCACCAGCGTGCGCTTCAGCACCTGCCGCCCGCGGAGGTAATCATTCACCAGGAAGCGCCATTTCTTGACGACATCCTTCGGGGCCTTGGCGAAACCATAGCCGGGCATGTCCACGAGCCGGAACACCAGCGGCGCTCCGACGTCGAAATAGTTGAGTTCCTGCGTGCGCCCCGGCGTGACCGAGGTGCGCGCAAGCCCGTTACGGTTCGTCAGCGCGTTGAGCAGCGACGATTTGCCGACGTTCGAACGGCCCGCGAAGGCGATTTCGGGGACGCTCGGTGCGGGAAGGTGTTGGAGGGCGGGCGCCGATTTCAGGAAGGCGATCGGGCCGGCAAACAACTTGCGTGCCCGTTCCTCCCTGTCCTCTGCGCCCGGATCGATCTCGCTCACTTCGCGGGGGCCGCCTTCAGCTGCGGGAACTTGCGATACATGAACTGCTGCTGCGCGATCGACAGGCAGTTGTTCGTGATCCAGTAAAGCAGCAGGCCCGCGGCAAACGGCGCCATGATGAACATGAACATCCACGGCATGATCTTGAACACCTGCTGCTGCACCGGATCGGTTGCCTGCGGGTTCAGACGGAACTGCAGGAACATCGTGATGCCGAGGATCAGCGCAAGCGGCCCGAGCGCCAGAAGCGACGGCGGCGTGAAGTCGAGATAGCCGAACAGGTTCAGGAAATGCGCCGGATCGGGCGCCGACAGATCCTTGATCCACAGCGCGAAGGGCTGGTGCCGCATTTCGATCGTCAGCATCAGAACCTTGTACAGCGCGTAGAAGATCGGGATCTGGATCAGGATCGGCAGACAGCCCGCGAGCGGATTGATCTTCTCGTCCTTGTAGAGTTTCATCAACTCCTGCTGCTGGCGCGGCTTGTCATCCTTATAGCGTTCCTGCAGCGCCTTCATCTTCGGCTGGACGAGGCGCATCTGCGCCATCGAATGGAACTGCCGCTGCGCGATCGGGAACATCAGCAGGCGGATGATCAGCGTCAGCAGCATGATCGCGACGCCGAAATTGCCGACCTGCTTGAACAGCCAGTCGAGCAGCTTGAAGATCGGGACCGCAAAAAATTCGAACCAGCCCCAGTCGATCGCGTTTGACAGGCGCGGAATGCCGTCCTTGTCCTGATAGGCCGACAGGATGCTGACTTCCTTCGCGCCCGCGAAAATGCGGCTCGTCCTGGTGACCTGCGTGTTCGGGGCGATCTGCTGATTGGCGCGGGCGAACATCGTGCGGAACACGTCGCCGTTCATCGCGCTCATTTCCGCCGACACCTTTTCGCCGGTCGCCGGGATTACGGCGGCGAGCCAGTATTTGTCGCTGAAACCCAGCCAGCCGGCCGAGGCGAACTTCGCGGTCTTGTCGTCCTTCTTTTCAAGGTCGTCATAGTCCCATTCGAAGTTGGACTTGCCATCGACGAAACCGGTCGGGCCGACGTGGATCGTGACCGAATCATGATCCTCCGGATGGGTCGGCTTGCCGAGGCGGTCGATCAGCGCGTAGCTTCCGACGGCAACGGGCGCCGCGCTCTGGTTGGCCACCGTCTGCTTGGCGGTGATCAGATATTTGTCGTCGATGCTGTATTCGATGCGAAAGGTCTGGCCGGTCGCGTTCGACCAGCTGAGCGTCACCGGCGTGGCGGGCGTAAGGCTGGTACCCGACGCCGTCCACAGCGTGTTGTCGCCGGGAACCGCAATACCCTGCTGCGCCGACCAGCCGACACTCGCCAGATAGGCGGATTTGGTGCCGGCGGGCGCGAACAGGCGGACCGGCGGCGAATCCTTCTTGATGGTCTGGCGATATTTGCTGAGCGTGATGTCGTCGATGCGCGCGCCGACGAGGTTGATCGAACCCTGGATGGTCGGGGTCTGGATCGGGATGCGAGCGCTTGCGGCAAGGGCAGTTTCGACCGGCTGTACGGTCGGCGCTGCAGGCGCGGCAGGTGCCGCCGCGGTGCCCTGCTGATTGGGCGCGGGCGGCATTGCCCCCGGTGCCGCGCTGCCGCTCGTCCCGGCGACGGTGGTCGTCACGTCGGGCTTTTTCGGCGTCGGGAAGAATTTCTGCGCGACGAAGTTCCAGCCGAGCAGGATGGCCGCCGACAGCAAGATTGCCGTGATCCAGTTACGCTTGTCGTCCACGCTCTTCGGTCTCTCTTCGTCTCAAAATGTCGGGATAGGCCGTGCTCAAGGCACGGGGTCGTAGCCGTGACCGCCCCAAGGATGGCAGCGCAATAGCCGCTTTGTCGCCAGCCAGCCACCCTTGATCGCACCATGGCGCCGCAGCGCGACAATCGCATATTCGCTGCACGACGGCGCATAGCGGCAGGTGGGCGGCAGGATGCGCGACGGGCCGAGTTGCCAGCCGCGCGCGATCAGGATGAGCAGGCGGGCGATCATGAAGCTTTCGCCGCCAGTTTCTTCGCTGCGCGCTTCAGCGCCGAATCGAGATGCTCGCCGAGCTCGGCAAAGGCGATGTCGTTTCCGCCGGGGCGGCCGATCAGCACATGGTCGGCGCCGGCGATGCCCGATTCGGGCAGGGCGGCGCGGGCCAATGCGCGCAAGCGCCGCTTCATGCGGTTGCGGGTGACGGCGTTGCCGACCTTCTTGCTGACCGTAAAGCCGATGCCCGGCTCACCGTCGTCATCGTCGCGTACGCGGACAAGGAGGACGAAGCCGGGCATGGGAAAGCGAAGGCCGCGGTTTGCGGCCAGAAATTCGCTGCGTTTTGAAAGCGTTCGCACCAGCGGGGCTGGCGACGAAGCGTCGTCGATCAGGCCGACAGCTTCGCGCGGCCGCGAGCGCGACGGGCAGCCAGAACCTTGCGGCCGCCGACGGTTGCCTTGCGGGCGCGGAAGCCGTGACGGCGCTTGCGCACGAGGCGGCTCGGTTGATAAGTGCGCTTCATCGCGGTTTTCCCTAGATCTCGTCAAATGCTGTAACAGAAAAGGGCCGCCAAGCGTGGGCGGCCACTGTTGGAGGCGCGGATAAGCAAGAGTCGGCGGAAAGTCAATCGCCATCTGGCGTTTCCAGCGCAGCGCGCGCGCGGCGGCGCGCGGCGCTCACCCGGCGCATGATCCGGTCGGCCCGCTCGCCATAGCCGGGGTGGCTGCGCTTGAAGCGGACGTAGCGGCGTTTGGCCCATGCGCTGTTCTGGAGGCAGAGCATGAGGCCGATCGGGAACAGGATGATGAAGCCGGGGCCGGGGAGGATCCCGACGATCGGCGACGCGACGATCAGCAGCACGCCAAGGATGAAGAGCGCAAGGCGGACCTGCGCATTTCGTCGCAATCGCTGGTAAAGGCTGCGCTTTGCCATGCGGCCCGATCTGGGGACGCGCGCGGCGTGTTACAAGGCTAAATCAGTTGCGGCCTCAGTTGAGGGTGACGAAGCGCGCCATGTCGTCGCGCGTCAGATAGCGGACGTCGTCGAACGGTGTGCTGTTGGTCAGCGCATAGAAGGCGCGCGCCCTCGCGTCGTCCATGCCCATCTCGCGATAATAGCCGAGATATTCGGCATGGACCGGATCGTTCGCGGGATAGTCGTTCGCCTCGCGGCCGGTCTCGTCGGCCCAGCTGTGGACACCGAACTCGGCATCGGGTGCGGCGCGGCGGGTGCTTCCGGCGAGCCAGAGCTCGACGGCACCCGACCGCACCGAACCGCCGCTCGGGACGACGGTTTCCAGACCCGCCCGGCGGATCGCGCGGGCGAGAATCAGGTTGGCTTCCTCGTCGAGGCTGCCGGGGCAGTCGACCATTTCGAGGCGCTTCAGATGCGGATAGGCCGCCATCATCGCGGCGAACTGGCGCGGCGTTGCCGAGGTGACGTCGCCCGCCATGCGTATCGTCGTATCGTCGACGACCGCGAAGGGGCCGAAATTTGCCCTGGCGCGGCCGAGCGTCGCGAGCGTGGCGGAAGGCGCGTAGCGCCGCGTCGCGCCGAGGTCGGCGCTTTCGGCGAGGCCTTCGTCGTCAAGCAGCGCGGCATTCTCGTCGATATATCCGGTGCCGTCGTCGGTGCCGAAGTCTTCGTCCCCGGCATCTTCATAGGTCCAGGTCACCGTCGTGGTGACGGTGACGACCTGCTGCGCGTGCGCCGGTGCGAACGCGAGGATCGCCGCGAAAGCGGCGACGATCAGCGTACGAATGAAGGCGGACGGCGAAACCATGCGTCCGCCTTCGCGCGGGCGCGATAACCAAATGGCAAAGCGGCAGGGTCAGCGACGCGTTAACCCCGTAATGGCACGCCGTCCCGCAGCGGGACGCGTCCCGACGGTGCGATTAATCCGCCGCCTCGCAAAGCGATTTCAATTGTTCGGCGACCGCGCCCCAGCCGGGGGTGAAGCCCATCTCTTCGTGCTGCTTCTGCGCCTCGTCGGTCCAGTGGCGCGCCCAGCCGGTGAAACGCGTGCCGCTGCCCTCGGGCTCGATTTCCCAGCCGCCGATCATGAAAGGGCCGGACGCGGCGAGGCGGCCGCCGGCGTCGCGTACGACCGCATCGGTCGTGACGAAGCGGCTGCCCGGCACAACCTCGAGGAAGATGCCGTCGGTGGGCATCGCCTCGCCCTCGGGACCGTGCATCGTCATTGCGCAGCGGCCGCCGCTGCGAAGGTCGATCTCGTCGAGTGTGACGGTCCACGGCTTCGGGCACCACCATTCGGCCATGCGTTCGGTCATCACCTGCCAGACCTTGTCGGGCGCCGCGTCGATGAGGGCGGTCACCGACAGTTCGCGGGGGGAATCGCTCATTTTTCTCTCCATTATGTTTTTGAGGGGTCAGTCGCGGTCGGGGGCACCGAGCGGGAAATAGGCGCGGTACGGCCGGGCCTCCTCGACGCAACGCGACACGCTCGGATACGCAAGCAGGCGGGCGCGATAGGCGCGGAGATTTTCATACGTCCCGGGGATCTGATAAACCCAGTCCGCATAGAAGAGCGATGGCGCCGCGGCGCAATCGGCCATGGAGAAGCCATAAGGCGTCGCCCAGCCGCCGCCCGCGAGCTCCCTATCGAGCCAGGCGTAGATCGTGTCGAGCCGGGCATGCGTCTGTTCGACGATGACCGGCAGATGGTTTTCGGGGCCGCGGAGGGCGTCGTTCACCACCTCCTGCATTCGGTTCATCACCTGATTGTCGAAGATGCGGTCGAACAGCCGGACCTTGAGCGCGGCGTCGAACTCCTGCGGGATCAGCCGCGGTTCGGGCATGAGATGGTCGAGATATTCGATGATGATCGACGATTCGAAATACGGCACGCCGTCATGGACGAGCAGCGGGAACTGCCCGACCGGCCAGTGTGCCTTCAGTTCGGGCATGTGATCGGGGAATGCCGGATCGACCGAACGATAGTCGAATTCGACGCCTTTCTCGTAAAGCGCGATCAGCGCCTTCCAGGTGTAGGAGGAGAAGGGGTGGCCATAGAAGGTCAGCATCAAACGGGATCCTTGCGCGTCAGCCATGCCAGCGGCAGGCCGATGAAGAAGATATGCGGGAAGAGGGCGACGAACCCCCTGACCAGATCGGCCGGCGGAAAGGGCGCGCCGAAGCGGAGTGGCAACACGACAGCATTCATCACCAGATACAGGCCGAAGCCATAGACGGTTCCGGTCAGCCACCACGGCTGGCGCAGCGCGGGCAAGCGGCGGACGGCGAAAAACCAGAAGGCGACCATCGCGAACATGATCGCGTAGTGTGTTGCAAGCCCGGCGAGCGCGCCGCCGAAACCCCAGTCGCCCGCGCCGTCGCCGAACGGCCCCTTGGCGACGCCGCGGAGCATCTTGCCGGGGTTGCTCCCCGCGAGCACGCTCCACACCGCCGCATAGCAGATGTCGAGCGTGCCGCAGAGCAGCCACGCGAAGGTGACGGGATTACGCCGCGCCAACGTCTTCGCCCCGGATCGCCGCCTCGATCGCCCTGACGTCGATCTTCTTCATCGTCATCATCGCCTCGAACGCGCGTTTGGCGGCGGCCTTGTCGCCGCTCGTCATCACGTCGGTCAGCGCGCGCGGGGTGATCTGCCACGAGATGCCCCATTTGTCCTTGCACCAGCCGCACATGCTTTCCTGCCCGCCATTGCCGACGATCGCGTTCCACAGGCGGTCGGTTTCCTCCTGCGTGTCGGTGTGGACCTGAAAGGAAAAGGCCTCGCTATGCTTGAAGGTCGAACCCCCGTTAAGGCCGATGCAGGGGTAGCCGAGCACGGTGAAGTCGACGGTGAGCACGTCGCCTTCCTTGCCGCTCGGATTGTCGCCGGGCGCGCGGTGGATGCCGCCGACATTGCTGTCGGGAAAGGTCGCGGCATAGAAGTTCGCCGCTTCCTCGGCATCCTTGTCGTACCAGAGGCACAGGGTGGCTTTGTTCGACATCATTTCTCTCCTTTGACGGGCCCGCCGATCGACCAGAGATGGCCGAACGGATCTTTCACCTGGGCGTAGCGGTCCCCCCAGAAAGCATCGTGCGGTTCGAGCGTCGACGACGCGCCTGCGTCCATCGCCCGCTTGTACCAGGCGTCGGTGTCGTCGACGTGGAGGTGCAGCGTCACCCCGGTCGGCGCCGCCATCGCGTGCCCCGTATATTCGGGGAAATCGTCGTGCATCATCAGCGACGTCCCGTTGACGGTCAGGTGCGCGTGCATCAGCCGCACGCCGTCTTCGGCGGGCATGCGCATATTCTCGGTCGCGCCGAATGCCTTAGTATAGAAGTCGATCGCCTCGCTGCCGCGCTTGTCGGGAATCGCGATATGCGGGGTCAGGCCGGTGGTCGGGCCCTGGTTCGGATTTGCCATCTTCGCTCTCCCTATTTCTTCGGGCCGACGAAGCCGACGGATGCGCCCTGCGGGTCGATCGCGTTCATCGCATATTCGCCGCCGGGGATTTCCATCGGTTCGTTGGTGATCGTGCCGCCGTTCGCGGAGACCGCGGCGCGCGCGCGGTCGATGTCGTCGACGCCGATATAGAAATTCCACACCGGGGCCGGATAGCCGGTCATCAGCGGCATCACCGCGCCCAGCCCGACGTCGCCGCGCTGGATGAAGCGGTAAGCGCCGATCGAACCCATATCCATCTCGCCCTCCTGCCCCCAGCCGAAATGCTTCCTGTAGAAGGCGATCGCGGCGACGGGGTCGCTGGTGGCGAGTTCGTTCCAGCGCACATGCTGCGCCTCGGTCACCGAAAAGACGTCGCTCTCCATGCCTTCCATGCCCGGCGGCGGGGTGGGGGTCATGACATAGAAGGGTGCCCCCTGCGGATCGGTGACCATCGCGATGCGGCCGACGGGAATGTCCATCGGGGGCATCTGCACCGTGCCGCCATCGGCCTTTATCGCCTCGACCGCGGCATCGACATCGGCGACGTGCAGATATCCGATCCAGATCGGGCGGGCGCCGCCGGCGATCATGTCGGCATTGAGCGCCAGTACACCGCCGGCGTTGCCGCCGTCGCTGCGCCCGATCATGCGGTAATCCATATCCCCGGCGGCGGGGTCACGCTCGGAGGCGATATTCCAGCCGACGACCGCGCCATAAAAGCGCGCCGCGCCCGCGGGGTCGGGGGTCATCAGTTCGTACCAGATGAAGTTCGATGCTTCGGTCATGGGTTGCTCCTTTCCGGAACGTCCGGATTCGATGTCGGGATGCGGCGGTCGGCCCGCGGCGGCGGGGCCGGGGGGGGGGGGGGCTCGCCGCCTTGGGGGCCGGGTTCAGGCCTGGACGATCGGCTCGAAACCGCCGTAGATCATGCGCTTGCCGTCGAAGGTCTGGTCGTTCGGATCATGCTGCATCCGTTCATCCTTCATCAGCTTTTCCCATCCCTGGGTGCGCGTTTCCTTGTCGGGCCATTCGACCCAGCTGAAGACGACGCTTTCGCCATCCTGCCTGTGCGCGGCACGGTTGAAGTCGGTGACCTTGCCGTCGGACACATCGTCGGCCCACGCCTCGACGACGCGCGTCGCGCCATAGTCGCGGAATACGGCCGATGCCTTGTCGGCCATCGCGCGATAGGCTTCCTTGTTGCCGTCGGGGACGGGGACGACATAGCCGTCAGTATAGCCGGTGTTGCCGTCGGCGCGGTCGTCGACGATCGATTCGAAGCCGCCGATGATCATGCGCTTGCCGTCGAACGGCATGTCGCCGCCCATCGCCGCCATGCGCGGGTCGTTCATCATCTTCTCGGTCGCGGCGTCGCGGGTTGCCTTGTCGGGGTATTCGAACCAGCTGAACACGACGGTCTCGTCAGGCTTGGCCTGCACGGCGCCCTTGAAGTCGTTGAGCTTGCCGTCGGGGACGTCGTCGCCCCAGCATTCGACCATGCGCGCGACGCCGAATTCCTTGAACAAAGGCGCGGCGTCGGCCGCATGCTTGCGATAGGCTTCCTTGTTGGCGGTCGGCACCGCAAGCACAAATCCTTCTACATAGGTCATCGTATCTCTCCTTGGGGGCTCAGAGGTGGGATCAGGCGGCGGGTGGACCCGCTTCTTCGCTGAAGGCGGTCAGCTGCGCGTCCATCGCGCGCTGGAAGGCAGGGCGGGCGAGGCAGCGGTCGAGATAGGCCTGCAGCCGCGGCTGTTCGGCGATCAGCCCGGCCTCGACGGCTTCGCGGAGCACGGTCGCCATCGCGATGTCGGCGACGGTGAATTCGCCGGCGAGATATTCTTTATCGCCGATCGCGTCGTTGAGGCGGCCGAGGCGGCCCTGGATGAACTCGATCAGGCTCGGGCGGCGGAGCTTCGCCCATTCCTCATCCTTCGCGAACAGGTCGACATTGCCGAGTTCGAACAGCATCGGTTCGACGCTGTTATAGGCGGCGAACAGCCAGGCGAGGGTGTTGGCGCGCGCCTGGGCGTCGCGAGGCATCAGCCGCGCATCCTTTTCGGCGAGGTGGAGCAGGATCGCGCCGCTTTCGAACAGGCGGATGCCGCCGTCGTTGAGCACCGGGACCTGTCCCCACGGCTGGAAGAGGAAATGGTCGGCGGGGCGATTGACCGCGCTGATCAGATGCTCGGCATAATCGAGCCCGATCTCCTCGCACGCCCAGCGCGGACGGAGGTCGCGGACGAAGCCGCGCGCGAAGTCGGGGACCCAGTCGAAGGCGGTGACTTCGAGCTTGCTGTCGGGGTTCACAGGCATGTCTAGTTCCTCTTCCCTTTGATGTAGGCGACGATCGACATCGCGTGTCCGTGGCCGAGGTCGAAATCCTGCTTGAGCCAGTCGACGATCGCGGTCGCCTTGACGCCGGGGGCGAGGCCGTTCGCATCGGCCAGCCCCTTTTCGGTGGCGATGGCTTTCAGATCTTCGGCCGATTTGCCGGTCTTCGCCTCGACATTGTCGAGATAGGCCTGAAAGCTCATGCGGCGGGTCCTTTCGAAAGCGGGATCAGCGCGCGGACGCGCGGATCGCGTAACCAAAGCCCGCCCCACAGCATGACGCCCAGATAGACCCCGAACAGGCTGTGGCTGAACAGCGGGCTGTTGATGCGGACATGCGTCGCGATCGCGCCGCCGAGATAGCCGGTGATCAGGATCGCGCCGAGGATCGCGGTGCGCGGCCAGATATACAGCAGCGTCGGGATCAGCAGCAGGAGGCCGAGCATCGTCATCGTCGGCACGTCGAGCGGCCAGCCGAGACCCGGCGGGCTATATTTGATCGCGGTTGCGGGCGATGCGAGTTTGAGCCCGGCGTCGAAGAGGAGGAAGAGGATCACGAGACCGCTCAATATGCGGCCGGCGATCAACTGACCCTTTGCGGGGACTGCGTCGGTCATGGCTCTTCCTCCTCCCGTGGCTCTTTTAGGCTGTGGCTTCGGCGGGTTCACCGGCGGGGATGGCGGTGGGATCCATCCACATCACTTCCCAGATATGGCCGTCGGGATCCTCGAAGCTGCGGCCGTACATGAAGCCAAAGTCCTGCGTCGGGGTCGGGTCGGCCTTGCCGCCCGCGGCGACCGCCCTGTCCACCTGTCCGTCGACCGCCGCACGGCTGTCGGCCGAGACGCAGAGCAGGACCTGCGCGCTCGAATGCGCGTCGGGGATCGTCTTCGAGGTGAAGGTCGCCCATTTCTCGTGCGTCAGCAGCATGACGTGGATCGACCCTTCCTCGACGACCATGCACGCGGCGGTGTCGTCGGTGAAGGCGGGGTTGTTCACCGCGCCGACGGCTTCGTAGAAGGCCTTCGACTTCGCAAGGTCGGTGACGGGCAGGTTGATGAAGATCATCTGCGGCATTTTATCTCTCCTTGGGGGGTATTATTGTTGGTCAGGCGGCGACTTCGGGGACCGGCGCCTCGCCGTTCGCGACCGCGGGGTCCATCCAGAAGGGGCCCCAGACATGGCCGTCGGGGTCGAGAATGTCGCGGCCGTACATGAAGCCATGATCCTGCACCGGATTGACGTCGGCGGTGCCGCCGGCGGCGGCGGCGGCCTCGACCATCGCATCGACCGCCTCGCGGCTGGCAAGTGCGAGGGCAAGCGAGACCTCGCTCGATCCCGGCGCGGCGATCGGGCGGTCGGTGAAGCCCTTCCACTTGTCGTGGGTCAGGATCATCACGAAGATCGTTTCCGACCAGACCATCGCGGCGGCGGTGTCGTCGCTGAAGCGCGGCTCGTTGGTGAAGCCGATCGCTTCGTAGAAGGCTTTCGACCGGGCGAGGTCCGCGACGGGCAGGTTCACGAAGATCATCCTGGGGGTATCAGGCGTGTTGGACATGGGGGGGACTCCTCTCGTTGAAATCTATATCAAATCTGTCCGAACAGCATCCGGACATAACGCTTCAGATGCATGACCGTGCCGCGCGCAATCGCCGGATCGTTGGTCGTTTTCGCCAGGACGAAGGCGCCCTGCAGCACCGACTGGACATGCTGGGCGAGGCCGATCGCGGTGACGTCTCCGGGCACGCCATAAGCGTCCATCGCGGCCTGGATGTCGGGAGCCAGCGCCTGGCAATAGGCGTTGATACTCGCCTCGCACGCGGCGCGGATGCGGTCGCTCGTCGCATAGGCCTCCTGCACCATCGTGCCGACGAAGCAGGTGTAATCCTCGGTCGGGCCGTCGAGCATCGACAGGCGGAAATCGATATGGCCGAGCAGCCGGTCGAGCGGATCGTCGAGCCTGTTGTGCGGCGCGAGTTCGAACATCGGCCGTGCGCGCTCGGTCCATCCCTCGGCGGCGGCGACGCCCAGCGCCTCTTTCGATTCGAAATGATGGAAGAAGGCGCCTTTCGTGACGCCCGCGACCGCGCAGATCTCGTCGACGCTGGTCGCGGCATAGCCCTGCTTCCGCACGGTGGCGTGCGCCGCGGCGATCAGCGCGGCGCGCGCGCTGCCCCGTGGGGCGCGGGCCTTGCTGGCAGAAGAGGTCTGGGTCGTGTCCATGCGACTCAACATACCGACCAGTTGGTATGTTGTCAAATCACTCGCGACAGATTGCGCCAAGGCGGCGCTAAATTGACTCGACCGTCCCGATACTTGGCCTAAGAAGGCGTGGGAACAAAGGGGGATCATGGTCGCGATCGTTTCAACCGTCGCCTATCTCGGCATCGATGCGCGCGGGGTCGAGGTGCAGTGCCAGATCACGCCGGGCGTCCCGCGCTTCGTCGTCGTCGGGCTACCCGACAAGGCGGTCGGCGAAAGCCGCGAGCGTGTCCGCGCCGCGATTGCCGCGATCGGGCTATCGCTGCCGCCGAAGGTGATCACGGTGAACCTGTCGCCGGCCGACCTGCCCAAGGAAGGATCGCATTACGACCTGCCTATCGCGCTCGCTTTGCTCGGCGCGATGGGGGTGATCGATGCCGAGACGCTCGCCTCTTATGTCGTCGTCGGCGAGCTGGGTCTCGACGGACGTGTCGCGGCGTCGCCGGGGGTGCTGCTCGCGGCGATCCATGCGGGGAGCGTCGAGCGCGGGCTGATCTGTCCGGCGGCGCAGGGGCCCGAAGCGGCGTGGGCGGGAAATGTCGAGGTACTCGGCGCCCCCGATCTTCTGTCGCTGCTCGGCCATTTCAAGGGGCAGGCGGTCCTGTCGCCGCCCGTGCCGGGGGAGGTCGAGGCGCCGGTGCGCGCGGCCGACCTGTCGCAGGTCAAGGGACAGGAAACCGCGAAACGCGCGCTCGAGATCGCGGCGGCAGGCGCGCACAATCTGATGATGTCCGGCCCTCCGGGCGCGGGCAAGTCGCTGATGGCGGCGTGCATGCCGGGGATATTGCCCGACCTGACCCCGGCCGAAGCGCTCGAAGTCTCGATGATCGCCTCGGTCGCGGGGACGCTCGAAGGCGGACGCCTCGTCCGCGCGCGGCCGTTTCGTAGCCCGCATCATTCGGCGTCGATGCCCGCGCTCGTCGGCGGTGGCCTCCGCGTCCGTCCGGGCGAGGTCAGCCTTGCGCATCTTGGCGTGCTGTTCCTCGACGAACTGCCCGAATTCCAGCGCGGTGTGCTCGACAGCCTGCGCCAGCCGCTCGAAACCGGCGAGGTCAGCGTTGCGCGCGCCAATGCGCATGTGACTTTCCCGGCGCGGGTGCAGCTGGTGGCGGCGATGAACCCGTGCCGCTGCGGTCACCTCGGCGACCCCGCGCTCGCGTGCAGCCGCGCCCCGCGCTGCGCCGCCGACTATCAGGCGAAGCTCTCCGGCCCCTTGCTCGACCGCATCGACCTGCATGTCGAGGTCGAGGCGGTGAGCGCCGCCGACCTCGTCCTGCCGCCGCCCGCCGAGGGCAGCGCCGAGGTCGCCGCCCGCGTCGCGGCGGCGCGCGACATCCAGACCGCGCGCTACGCGGAGCACAAGGCGCGCACCAACGCCGAGATCGACGGCGACCTGCTCGAAGCCGTCGCGACGCCCGACGAACCCGGCCGGCAATTGCTCGCGCAGGCGGCCGAGGCGATGCGCCTCTCGGCACGCGGCTACACGCGCATCCTTCGCGTCGCGCGGACGATCGCCGATCTGGCGGGGGTCGAGAGCGTCGGCCGCATCCATATCGCCGAGGCGCTGAGCTATCGTCGGCAGGCGCCGCGGAGCTGAGCATGGACCCGATCGAATTCGAAGCCGAGATCATCGAGTGGCGCGGGCCGCCGCCTTATCTCTTCGCGGTCGTTCCCGACGCGCACATCGCAGACATCCGCTACGCTGCGCTGACCGAAAGCTATGGCTGGGGCGTTGTGCCGGTGATCGTGCGGGTCGGGGCGAGCGACTTCACCACCTCGCTCTTCCCGCGCGACGGCGGTTACCTCCTGCCGATCAAGGTCGCGGTGCAGCGCGCCGAGGGGATCGGCCGTGGTGACCGGACCAAGGTGCGCATGCGCGTCGGACGACTCCGCAGTTAAGTTAAGTGCGGTAAAGATTTTCGAAGATTTTTGGTGCAACAGGGGCCGCATGACGGGGGAAAGGGCATATCTGACGAAGTTGTGCGGCCGGCTTGCGCTCGGCCTCGCGACGCTCGTCCTCATGCTTTTTGCGGCCCCGGCCAGCGCCGAGTCGCTCAAGGTCGGCCATGCGCTCTGCCACGCCGAAACCGGCCTTGGCGTGCCCGATGCGAGCCTTTCTTCGCTCCGCTTTTCCTGCACCGGATCGCCCGCCGGCTATCATAATGCCAGCCTGTGGCTGAAGGCCGAGCCCGTGCGCGTGGCATCGTGGCGGAGCGACGTCGCGTTGATGGTGCACCAGTCGCGGTTCGACCGGCTGGCGGTCGCTTTCACCTACGCCGACGGGCAGGTGCGCTGGCAACAGGTGCGGCAAGGCGACTATGGATCGCACTGGCGCGCGGGCGGGCAGATCATGTTCGAGGCGCCCGAGCGCACGGTGCCGCTGACCGCGGTGACGCTGCGCTTCGACCGCCTCGCGAGCGTCGACCTGCTGCGGGCACGACTGGTTCCAAAAACCGATGCGGTGGTCCAGTCGACCGGCATGGCGGTCGCGATCGGTGCCGCGCTGACGCTGTTGCTCGTCAGCGGCATCTACAGCCTCTCGCTCGCGTTCGCGGTGCGCCGGCAGTATCTCGCGTGGCAGGCGGCTTGGTCGGCGACGATGCTGCTGTGGGGCGCAGTCTGGTCGCAGGCGCATCTCGGCCTTGTCTCGGGAATGGCCGGCACCGCGTCGGCGCAGCTCGCGACCTTCCTCTCCTGCCTTGCGATCGCGATCGCGACGGCGAGCGCCGTGCTGGCAATCGATTCGCGGATCGTGACGCACCGCTTGCGGATTGCCGCACTGATTCTCGGCGGCATCGTCGGTGTGGTCGGCGTACCGCTGGCGCTGATCCGCAGCGAAAGCCTTGCGCAATGGGGCGATGCGCTGGGGCTGGTCGTCCTCGCCGATCTGGTCGCGGTTGCGGCCTATCTCGGGCTCGCCTGGCGGCGTGGCTCGGTCGAGGCGCGCGATTTTCTGGCTGCCTGGTGCCTGCCGATGGCGGTGCTCGCCTTCATCCACATCGTCGACGTCGACGACAGCCTGTGGGGCGGCGGGTCGAAGATCATGGTGCTGCTCGCAGCGACCTGGCAGGCGCTGTGGCTCTCGGCCTCGGCGACGCGGCGGCTCGCGCAGCTCCGCATCGAGCGCGACAGCGCCCGCGCGGCGGAAGCCTTTGCGCAGCAACTCGCGCGGCGCGATCCGCTCACCGGGCTATTGAACCGGCGCGGCTTCGTCGAGAGCGTGACGCCGTTGCTCGACCGCGCACGCGCCGATGACCTCAGCGCCGCGCTGCTGCTCGTCGACATCGACCGCTTCAAGTCGATCAACGACGTCCACGGCCATGACGCGGGCGATGCGGTGCTATGCGAGGTTGCGCGGCGCATCGAGCGCTGGGAAGGGCCGATGTGCACCGTCGCGCGACTCGGCGGCGAGGAATTCGGCCTGCTGACCGTCGGGATGGAGGGGATCGTCCTCGGCCGCTTCGCCGAAAGCGTCCGGCGCGGCATCGCCGCGTGCGATCACAGCGTCGTGATCGGCGAGGGCAGCGTCACCGCGAGCGTCGGCGTTGCCGAAGTGCGGCCTGCGGCCGATTTCCAGCAGCTCTACCGGCTGGCGGACGAAGCTTTGTACGACGCCAAGCGCGCGGGGCGCGACTGCGTCGTCGTCCAGCGCTGCCTGAACGGTCCGTCGGACGATCCGCCGGGCCGCGAGGCAGCGCTCTCAAGCTAGCGGATCAGAGACCGAGCGACTTGTTCTCGACGACTTCGAGCGGCGGCGGCGACTTCACCGCGCCGGCGCGGCGGTGCGACAGCTTGCCTTCGACCTTGCCGCCATTTTCGATCGTGATCGTTTCGTAGATCACGTCGCCGGTGATGCGCGCGGTCGCGTGGACGATCAGCGTCTTCGCCTCGATCGACCCGTCGAGCAGGCCGGCGATCTTGGCGGTGTCGGCGGTCACCGCACCCTTGATCTCGCTCGCCTCGCCCTGGACGAGGTTGGCGCATTTGAGGTCGCCGTCGATCTTGCCATCGATGTGCAGATCGACGCTCGCCGCGACGTTGCCGGTGATGACGACATCCGACCCGAGGACCGAGAAGGTCGTGTGACGCGCGCCGCTCGCCATCTTAGCGGGCACCTGCGGCATTGCGGGGGGCAGCGAGTGACCCGACTCGCTGTCGAGCGTCGTCTTTGACTTCGAGAACATCGGCTTTGGCCTCCAGGAAACGGCGCGGATTGACCGCGACACCGTTCAAACGAACTTCGAAATGAAGATGGCTGCCGGTCGAGCGGCCGGTCGAACCCATCTTGGCGATCTGTTGGCCGGCGGCGACCTGCGCGCCGACATTGGTCGTGAACGCCGACAAGTGGGCGTAGCGGGTCAGGATGCCCTGGCCATGGTCGACCTCGACGACATTGCCGTATCCCGACTTCTGCCCGACGAACACCACGCGGCCGGGGGCGGCTGCGACGATCGGGGTGCCGATCGGGCCGCGGAAATCGAGCCCCGCGTGCATCGCGCCGGCGCCGGTGAACGGATCGCTGCGATAGCCGAAGCTCGACGTCATCATCAGCACGTCGGCGGGCTTGCCCGAGGGGACGGCGACGAGGGTGCGTTCGAGCACTTCCATGCGGAACAGCGCGCCCTCGAGCGCGGCGAACGAGGCGCCGAGCGTCTTCGCCTTGCCCATCTTGCCGCGGTACGGAATGAAGGGACCACCGCGGCCTGCTGCGGCGCTCTGGACAATGCCCTTGGGATCCATTCCGAGCTGCGCGACGGCGACTTCGGCCTTTGCGGCGCGTTCGTTGACCGCGGCGAGCAGACGCGCGGCATAGCCTTCCTGGCGCTTTTCGATCCGTGCGAGAGTCTGCGCCTCGGGCGGCAGGGCCGGATCGATCGCGCTGGTTTCGAGCGCGGCGGGCTCGGCCGTCGCTTCGGCTCCCGCCTCGACCTTCACCGACGCCGGGTCGACGCCGAAATGATCCTTCGAGATTTCCTCGAGCCGTTCCTGCCGTTCCTCAAGATCGGCGGCGGTTTCGGCAACGCGGTCGCGATATTTGGCGATGCGGGCTTCGGCTGCGGCTGCGGCGGCCTGCTTCTGCGCGACTTCGGCGCGTTCGCCCGAGGTCAGCAGCTGGTTCGCGAGGATTGCGAGCGTGATGCCCGCCCACAGCAACAGAACCCCGCCGGCGATCAGCGCGACGCGTTTTTGCCAGACAGCGGAGATACGCAGGAAACGGACGTGTCCGTGCGTGCGAATGAAGATTTCATGGTCCTGAAACAGCGCAGAAACGCGCTGCCGCAAATCGCGCAGGCCCGTTGTTTTCGAAGACAAGTGGCGACCCCATCTTGTTGTTCTGTGGAGCCCTCCGCCCCGACTTGCTGGGCGCCTTATCAGCGCAAGGGGGTACTTGCGAATCTTTGGGGGACGACTCGCGCCGAGTCGAAAAGGACTCGCGGTGAACGGTGTCATGGGGTGCAACTAGTGCCATTTTGGGAGGATTTCCGCCCGCGAATCGCCCGTTAACATTGACGGCTTGCTTACCATTTCGCGCTAGGGGAGAGTGGTGACCTATATGCCCGAAATCACCCCCGCCAAAGGCGCAAATGCCGTGGAAGAACAAGTGCCTGTCAGCCGCCAGCGGCCGCGCTCGGCGGTCAGTGCCGGGGTCGGCATCGTCGGCCTGATCGGGCTGATGTCCTATCTGCTCATTGCGCGCTACGCGCCCGAGATCGCGGCATGGCTCGGCGTCGACTGGGGGCAGCGCGGGCGGATGGACGGGCCGAATTCGGCGATCGCCAGCGTGCTCGCATGCGGCATTCCGATGGTGCTGTGGTCGGTGTTTGTCGACAAGGTGCATCGCAATCCGTCGACCGGTATCGACTGGGCGCAACGCCGGCCGTGGCGCGAGACGCTCGACATCAGCCTGACCAAGCTTGCGGGCCTGTGGGCGACCTGGGCGCTGATCGCGGGCTTCTATGCAACGATGCGCTATTATTGGGAGGGCAATTACGCTTTCTCGATGGACCTGCTCGAGCGCGTCGCGCCGTGGCTGCTGCTGGTTTCGGTGCCCTATATGCTGTGGCTCGACCGGCGGATGATCGAGCCGCGCGACGGCTGCTATCAGTTCGGGCGCTGGATGATTGCGCCGGGGCAGCCGGTCGATGGCCGCGCGATCGCGCATCATTTTCGCGCATGGGGGGTGAAGGGCTTTTTTACCGCCTTCATGCTGTCGATCGTTCCGGGCAATTTCGCGAGGCTGGTCGGGGTCGAGACAAGCGAAGTGCTAGCCAATCCCTACATGACCGGTCTCTGGACGCTCAACCTGCTCTATCTCGTCGACGTTCACGTAGCGACGGTCGGCTATATCCTGACGATGAAGCCGCTCGATTCGCATATCCGGACGGCGAACCCCTATTTCATGAGCTGGATCGCAGCGCTCGCCTGCTATCCGCCCTTCGTCCTGATGAGCGGCGGACCGCTCGATTATGAAGTGAACAGCGCCGACTGGGGCTATTGGCTGGAGGGGCATACGACGCTGCTGACGATCTGGGCGGTCGTGCTCTTCCTGCTCGTCGCGGTCTATGCGTGGGCCACGATGGCGTTCGGCATCCGCTTCTCGAACCTGACGCACCGCGGCGTCATCACCCACGGGCCGTACAAGTTCACGCGGCACCCCGCCTATGTGTCGAAGAATCTGAGTTGGTGGGTCGCCGGGCTGCCCTTCCTCGTTACGGCCGGCGGCGCGATCGAGGCAGTACGCAACACGCTGCTGCTCGCGGCGGTCAGCGGTATCTATTACTGGCGCGCAAAGACCGAGGAGAAGCATCTCCTCGCCGATCCGGCGTATCAGGCGTACTGGAACTGGGCGCAGCAGAATGCGCTGGTGCCGCGGCTGTTCGCGAAGCTGTCGGGCCGCAAGCGCCCGCTCATCCGCCTCGAACCCGACCCGCGGGTCGGGCCGGTCGCCTGATCCGCGCGGGGCGAACCCCGCGCGGATGGCTTTTCGTCAGAATTTGAAGCTTGCCTCGGCGCCCCAGATGCGGGGCTCGTTGACGTAGCTGGTGATATTGTTGAAATCGATGCCGCCGGTCGGCGAGGCGTCGTTGGTGATGTTGCGCACGAACGCCGCGAAATCGTAGCGGTCGGTCTTGTACCCGACGCGCAGGCCACCCTCGATCATCTTGTCGTCCGAGAATTCGACCGACTGATAGAGGAAGAACTGGATCTTCGAGCGATAGTACCAGTCGGTGAACGCGTAGATCGCGCCGTCGCCGACAGGGACTTCATAGCCCGCGGTCCAGTTCAGCGTCCATTTCGGCGACTGCGGCAGCTGGTTGCCGTCGATCGAATAGATGCCGGGGCTGCCCGGACGGACCGGGTCGAGCACGGTGCACGGCGTCGCCGAGCCGCAGCCAGCAACGAAGGCGTTGCTGTCGTCGATCTTGGCGATGTTCCATGCGCCGCCGACCGAGAAGGTCAGCCCGCGAGCGGGTGCCGCCTGCAGTTCGGCCTCGATGCCGTGGCCCTTGGCGTCGACGTTGAGCAGGCTTGCGACGTTCGAGGTGCCGCCGACCGCGGTCAGCTGCAGGTCCTTGGTGTCGAAATAATAGCCGGTCAGGTTGAAGCGGACGCGGTTGTCGAGAAAGGCGGTCTTGATGCCGGCCTCGTACGACATCGTCTCTTCCTGATCGGCGGTCGAGATGCTGCGCGAGAAGGTCAGGCGGCCCTGCACCGACGGCGCGCGATAGCCGCGGGCGACGCGGGCATAGACGGTGAAATCGTCCGACGCCTCATAGGTCGCGCTCGCGTCCCACGTCAGCAGCTTGCCCTTGACCTTGGCGGCCTGCGGCGGAACCGGCGTGTTCGGGTTGACGACGAAGATCGGACGCGTTTCGACCGGACGCGACGCGACGAAATCGCGCGTGTCGTGGTTGTAGCGCGCGCCGGCCTGCAGCTTGAAGCCGTTGTCGAAGGCATAGTTCAGCGAGCCGAAGATGCCGTAGGCTTCGCTGTCCTGGCGCTGCACCGCGATCGCCGACGGGGTCGCGTCGGTCGGGCCGCCGAACTCGAAGCTCGAGATGTCGAGCTTTTCGTCGAAGTAGAAGGCACCGAACTGATAGCCGAGCCCGCCGCTGTTGTTCGACGCGACGCGGACTTCCTGCGTGAACTGGTCGAGGCTCGGGACATTGTCCTGGCTCTGCGCCTGGAACGGGATCAGGCCCGGGCCCGAGACGGGCAGGAACACCGCGCCGAAGCCGCCGTCGATGTCGCCGCGGCTGCGGAAATTGCCGTTCCAGTAGGAGCTGATCGAATAGAGCGTAACAGCACCCAGATCATATTCGAGGTTGAGCCCGACGTTGTAGGTGTTGAGCTTCTGGAAGTTCAGCCCGTCCTGATAGACCTTGTCGCGCTCGAATTCGGTGCCCGCGCCGCCGAGGCCGACGAGGTGATTGCTGCCCGGAACCTGCGTGTTGGCGCGGAAGATGATCGCCGAGCCGTCATAGACGCGGACCTGACCGATCAGGCGGCCGGTGAACGGGCCGCTCTCATATTGCAGCTGAAGGCGCGCGGCGATGTCGTCATAACCGCCGAGATCCTTCTTCTGCGTGGTCGCGATATTGTCGACCCAGTCGTCGCGGTGCTGGAACAGGGTCGAGAGGCGGACCGAGAAGCCGTTGTCGTCGGCGGCGCCCGCCGCGACTTCGACCTGTGACGTGCCGTAGCGGCCATAGCTGGCGCGCGCATAGCCGCCGGTCTTGCCCGGCTTGACGGTGTCGAACTTGACGATGCCCGCCGGGGTGTTGCGGCCGAACAGCGTACCTTGCGGTCCGCGCAGCACTTCGACGCGGTCGAGGTCGAAGATCGGGAAGCCCTTCAGGATCGGGTTTTCGAGCACGACGTCGTCATAGACGAGGCTGACCGGCTGCGAGGCGTTGAGGTCGAAGTCGGTGTTGCCGAGACCGCGGATATAGAAGCGCGGGAAGGTGCGGCCGAACGAGCTTTCGATGTTCAGGCTGGGGACGCGGCCGGCGAGGGCGCGGACGTCCGAACCGGTCGAGGTGATCGCATCGAGCGTGTTGCCCGACAGCACGCTGACCGCGACGGGCACGTCCTGCAGGCTTTCCTCGCGGCGCTGCGCGGTGACGACGATGTCGCCGAGGCCGGTTTCTTCGGCGGCGGGCGCCGTGTCCTGCGCGGCGGCGGGGGCGGCCCAGCCGGCAGCGGCGAGCGAAATGGTTATAGCAATGGCGGAAGGAAAGTGGCGCATGGCAAGCTTCCTGAAACAGAGTTGACGATGGGAGAGGTACGAAAAGCAACCGCTCTTTGGCGCTGAGCGCGTGCGCGATCAATCGCGGAAGCGCGCGCCGTTGACGTTCGTGTCAGCAGTGTTGCCGAATTGCTGCACTTCGGGGACGTTGTTGTCCCTTAGAAGCTCAGTTCGTCATAGATTTTCGAGAGGTCGTGGTTCCACGGACCTTCGTAGCGGTCGAGCAGGTCGTGCGCTGGCGATTTGCCCGACGCGGCGATGCGGCGCAGCGGTTCGAGGAAGCCGACCTCGTTGTCGCCCATCGAATTGACCTCGCCGCGCGAGGCGAGGCCCGCAGCCGCTATGTCGAGCACGCGGTGCGCAAGCTGACCGACGGTGCCGCCGCCGGGCGCCGGGGCGTCGAGGCCTTCGCTCGGGACCGCATCGCGCAGCGTCTGCTGCTCCTCGATGCTCCAGTCCTTGACGAGATCCCACGCCGCGTCGAGCGCGCCCTGATCGTAGAGCAGCCCGACCCAGAGCGCCGGGAGCGCACAGATGCGGTTCCACGGGCCGCCGTCGGCGCCGCGCATTTCGAGGAAGCTCTTCAAACGCACTTCGGGGAAGGCGGTCGAAAGATGGTCGTTCCAGTCGGAAAGCCGCGGTAGTTCGCCCGGCAGCACCGAGAGTTCGCCCTTCATGAAATCGCGGAAACTGAGGCCGGCGGCATCGATATATTGCCCGTCGCGGAAGACGAAATACATCGGCACGTCGAGCATATAGTCGACGTAGCGTTCGTATCCGAAGCCTTCCTCGAACACGAAAGGCAGCATGCCGGTGCGCGCGGGATCGGTGTCGGTCCAGATATGGCTGCGGTACGACATGAAGCCGTTGGGCTTGCCTTCGGTGAACGGCGAGCTGGCGAAGAGCGCTGTCGCGAGCGGCTGGAGCGCAAGGCTGACACGGAACTTCTGCACCATGTCGGCCTCGGACGAATAGTCGAGGTTGGTCTGGATCGTGCAGGTGCGCAGCATCATGTCGAGCCCCATGGTGCCGACGCGCGGCATATGCTCCAGCATGATCTTGTAGCGGCCCTTGGGCATGATCGGCAGCTCGGCGCGCGTCTTGTCGGGCCACATGCCCAGCCCGAGAAAACCGAGCCCCAGTTCGGCGCCGACTTCCTTCACCTGCTTCAGATGCCGGCCGGTCTCGGCGCAGGTCTGATGCAGATTTTCGAGCGGCGCGCCCGAGAGTTCGAGCTGCCCCGCGGGTTCGAGGCTGACGGTGCCGTCGCTGCCCGCGAGCGCGATGACATTGCCGCCCTCGATCACCGGCTCCCAGCCGAAGCGGGTGAGCGCCATCAGAAGGTCGCGGATGCCACCGGGCTCGTCGTAGGACGGCGCACGATGATCGGCGGTGCGATAGACGAATTTCTCGTGCTCGGTGCCGATCCGCCAGCGGTCCTTGGGCTTCTCGCCCTTGATCATGGGGGCCGCGAGCTGGTCGCGGTTTTCAACGATGGGGTCGTTGCTGTCGGAGGCGGTGCGCGTGCTCATGTCGCGCCACTAGACTATTCGGTACAGAATGCAATCGGGGCCGTTGCAGCCCTATTTCACCCGCGCGCGCAGGTTGATCGTAAAGCTCGATCCCGGCGCCATGCTGCCCTTCGGATTGATGCGGATATGCGTGATATTGGCGTCGACACCGTTCGCGTCGGCGACCGGAACATAAGTCCAGCTGACCCCGCCATTGTTCGAGAAGGAGACGTCGTCGGTGGTACTGCCGAGGCTGGCGAAGCTGTAGGTCAGCCCGCTCGATCCCGCGCCGAAGGCGATCGGCCCGGGACCCGGCGCATAGGTGCCGACGAACAGGCTGAGGTTCGCGGGGATGATGTCGGTGACGATCACGCTGCCTGCCGTCGGCGCGGTGCCGGCGGGGGCGGTAATGGTGAGCGTATAGTCGGCGATGCCGCCGGGGATCAGCTTGGGGTTGAGGGCACCGTTGAACGGGTCGCTGTACGCGGTCGAGGTTTTGGCGATCGACAGCGGCAGGACATAGGCGTTGGTGTAGGTACAGGTCGTTGCCGTCGCGCTGCCGGCGATCGTCAGCGTGCGCCCCGTCGCGCCGCTCGCGAGCGGGCTGCCGCCGGTGCATTCGACCGTCGCATTATAGAGCGCGGCGACGGCGCCGCCGCCATATGTCTCGGCCGGCAGGGTCAGCACGTCGCCGGCGCGGACGGAGACATAGGTTCCGGTCGTCGCGGTCGGTGCGGTCGAACTGAACGAGGGATTGGCGGTGCCGCCGGTCGTCGTCGCGCTCGCGATGTGGCCGGTCGTCGCGCCGGTCCAGAGCTTCGCCAGCCGGATTTGCTGCGCGATGCGGCTGTTGGTGAAGGTGCACACGATCGCGGTGTCGGCGGCGTTCACCGTCAGCACGTTGCCCGCGAGCGCGGTCGCATTGCCGGTGCAGGCGAGCGTCTGCGTGTAATTCGCGCCGTTGCCGACGGAGAAGGCCTCGCCGAGCGTCGCGGCCTCGGCCGCATAGACGGTGACGGCGGCATTGGTGTCGGTCTCGGTCGCGCTGTTGGCGACCGAGGCGAGGCTGGCGTTGTTGATGAGTCCGGTCGTCGCGACGGTGACCGCATCGGCAACGAGCGCATTCACCCAGCTTTTGCGCACGACGAGCGTGGCCGACTTGCGGCTGTTCGTCCAGGTACAGGTGAGCGCGCTTCCGGATGGCATGACGACCGTGCGGCTAAGCCCGGTCCCCGACGTTGCGACGACGGCATTGTCACTGTTGCGACGGCATTCGATGCTGCTGTTGTAATTGGCGGCGCTGCCGGCGGTGAAAACCTCGGTCAGCGTCAGCGTCGACCCGGCGATCGCAACCGAAGTGGCGTTGGTCGCGCTTCCGCCGACTGTCGACGAGCCGGCGACCGGGATCAGGCCGCCTGCAATCGACAGGCTGACGGCGTCGTTCGCGATGCCGTTGGTCCACGCCTTCGCGAGCACGACGGGCGAATCATTGTCGGTGATGGTATAGGTGCTGGTGGTGATCGGCGTCCCGCCGCAACTCGCGGTGCTTGCGACCGTATAGCCCGTCCCGCCGTTCAGCGCGATCTGGATCGTCTCGCTGCCTTCGGTTGCGGTGTCGTCGATGACGGTGATGCCGAGCGGGACGGTCGTATTGTTGTAGGTCCCGGCGGGAATCGTGACGGTGAAATTCGCGCCGCCGCCGGGCGTCGTATAATCGGTGCCGAGCGTCGCCGTGCCGCCGGTGATGCTGACATTGACCGTGCGCGCCGTGAACAGCGTGCCGCTGACGCGCAGCGCCGGGACGTTCGCCGACGCGATCGATTCGACGCCGGAGGCGCTCGCCGTCGACATTTCGACGAACGGGTTGAGCGTGATGCGAATGTCGTCGAGGAAATTGCCGTAGCTGCCGGGGTCGGTGGTGATGAACTGGACGCGCTGCACCCCCGACGCGCCGCTATAGGTCGCGCTGCCGGTGTTGATGTTCCAGACATTGTTGACGGTCGAGGCCTGCGTCGCGAGGCTCTGGATCAGCGTCCCCGAACTGTTCGCGATCTGGAAACGTGCTGTCTGCGTCGCCGGACCGCCCGAGCGTGCGCGGTGCGCGAAGGTCCAGCCGATCGTCTCGCCGTTCACCATGCAGATATTCTGGTAGAAGGCGCCGGGGACGTTGGCGTTCATCTCGGCGAATACCGATCCGTCATAGGCGGGGACGCCCTGGAACCCCGTGTCCCACAGCTCGATCTCGCCCGACGCCGAGTCCCAGCCGGCGACCGATCCGTTCGAATAGATTTCGTAGCTCGCGGCGCCCGGCCCTTGCGGATCGTTCGATTCGAACGACGGATTCACGATCACGCGCTGCGCGTGTGCGGGAACCGCTCCGGAAAAGAGCGCCAGAACGGCAAGGGCAGCCCGGATCCGCATCAGTTCACCGTCACGTCGAACAGGATGGCCATCGCGCTTGCAGGGGTCAGCGTCGGAGCGCCGGCCGATACGATCGATCCTGCCCGCGATGCGCCGAAGGGGTCGCTCTCGTCGGCGCCGGCCGCGTCGTCATCCTCGACGGTCGTTGCCCCGGCACAACTCGTGCCGCTGCGCAGCGATCCGGCGACAAAGCTCGTCGTGGCGGGCAGCGGGTCGGAAACGACGACGCTTGTCGCGGTCGCGCTGCCGTTGTTGGTGACGAGCAGGCAATAGCGCATCGTCGCGCCCGGGATTGCCTTGGGGTCGGTCGTGCCGTTGACCGGATCGCTGACGACGCTGCTGGTCTTGGCGATCAGCAGGTTCGCGATCGGGCGGCAGAAGCTGATGTCGTGGATCGCCACGCCCTGCTGTCCCGGATTGGCGGGCGACAGGCTGTAGCTTCCATATTCGATGACGATGCTGTCGACCGGCGAAGTGAAGGTAACGACGACGGTGCCTTCGGCACTGTTGTCCGCCGACAGCGCGTCGCCATAGGCATTGTTGCCGACGACATAATTGGCAACCCCATTGGTCAGGACCGGATAGACTGTCGTGCCGTTATAGGTACCGGTAACCGTGACCCGATCGGCGAATTGCCCGGCGCCGTAGTCGACATCGAACAGGCGGAACTGCGCCCCCGGCACGGCGGTCGGCAAGGTGATCGTCGAGGTCACGGTGCCCGACGGACTGGTGAAATCGACGAGCTCGAAAATCGAATATTGTCCGGTCATTCCGCCGTTGACGACATTCTGCCGCGTCGGCGACTGGCCGCCGTAGGTGGCGTTGCTGAGGAAGCTGCCGCCGCTGATGGCGATGTTGAAGCTGGTCGGCCCGATCGCGGCAAGCGATGCGCTGCCGCTGGTGTTGCCGGCCGGCCACGATACCGTGTCCCAGTCGTGTACCGTCATCCCGACAGGGCAGACGAGCGTCGGCGGGGTTCCCGCAACACGCGTGCCCGAGACGGTGAAGCTTGCCGATGCATAATCATCCTCGCCGCTTGCCCCGTTGCCGGGGGTCGAATCGAAGTCATAGGCCGAGGAAGCGCTGATTTCGGCGCTGTTGGTGACGGTTGCGCCCGAGGTCGCGGCGACGGTGCCGTTGATCGTCAGCGTGCGCGTGGTTCCCGGAGGAATGCTGCCCACGCTCCACACACCGGTGCCGCTGTTGTAGCTGCCGAAGCCCGATGCCGAGGTGAAACTGAAACCGGCCGGCAGCGTATCCTGGACCGTCACGCCGTTCGCCGTCAGCGCCGATGCGCCCGCGTTGGTGACGCTCAGTGTATAGCTGATGCTCGCGCCGAACGCGGGAGATGCGCTGCTCACCGATTTCGACAGCGACAGGTCGGCATAGGGCGAAAGCGGCACGGTCGTCAGATACAGATGCGCGCGCGCGAAGCTGCCGCTGTCGCCGCTCAGCGAATCGCAGATGGAGAGCTGCCACGTTCCTGCCGAACCCTGGCCGTTGAAATCGGCAAGCGAGCCTTCCGGACGGAAGGTCCGCTGATAGGGCGGCGCGGCGGTGGTGTTGTCGTTCGACGTGTGCGTCGAGACGCTGGCCGCCGCACTGTCGTCGAACAGGACGTTCAGATTGTCGGCCGAGGTACCGACATTGGTGATCAGGTTGACGACCGTGCCCGACGGCGAGGTCAGGGTCGCGCGAATGTCGCCGCGATAGGTATGCGTCAGCTGGACGCCGATATTGACGTCGCTGACCTGTGCATTCGGGGCGACGGTGAAGGTGCGTACGAGCGGGTTCGTGCACGGTGTCGCAGTGTCGCTGATCGTCCCCGCGGTCGTGTTCGCATAGGTCGTGCTGGTCTGCGCGGAGGCAGGGGTTGCAACGGCGAGCGCCAGCGCCAGCCAGCCGAGCATGGTCAGTGCCCGTCCTGTCAGCGCTCGCTGGCCCCCACGCCAGCGATCTCGGCTCTGGTCCCGCCGTTGCATGGCCAAGCCTTTGAAGCGATATGACTAATATGGAGTTAAAAGCTGCCAGTTTGGCAGTAATTTTGTCCCGTAATGGAACAGGTCTGTATCAGGCGCGCCAGTCGCCGTGCTGCGCCATCCACAGGCTGACGGCCGCGATCGCCGCCGTCTCGGCGCGCAATATGCGCGGACCGAGCGCAATGCGGCGTACCGCAGGCGTCGCCAATAGCATTTCGCGCTCGCGCACGGTGAAACCGCCTTCGGGGCCGGTCAGGATCGCCGCCGGCGCGGGCGCCGCGACCGATGCCATGGCCGGTCCGCCTTCCTCGTCGGCGAAGAGAAGCGTGCGGGTTTCGTCCCAGTCCTGCACCAGCCGGGGCAGCTTAACCGGCTCCGCGAGTTCGGGCAGCGCGGTGCGTCCGCATTGTTCGCAGGCTTCTATGATCTGGGCCTCGATGCGTTCCTGCTTCACGCGTTCGACGATCGTCCGTTCGGTGATGACGGGCTGCAGCCGGGCGACGCCCAGTTCGGTTGCCTTCTCGATGATCCAGTCGAGCCTCGCCTTTTTCACCGGCGCAAAGCAGAGCCAGAGGTCGGGCACGGCTTCGAGCGGCCGCATCCGGCGTTCGATGCGAATCGTCGCCGCGCGCTTGCCTGCGTCGGCAACGGTACCGAGCCATTCGCCGCTGCGATTGTCGAAGAGCAGCAGCGGATCGCCGACCTTCAGCCGCATCACATTGATCAGATAATGGGCAGCCGACCCCTCGATGACGGGCACGGCATCGGGTCCGAGCGGCTGGTCGACAAAAATGCGGGGCGTGCTGGCGGGTGGCCATGCGGGTGTCGCGGGCATGGCAAGCCGATAGCATAAGGCGATTTCTTGCGCACCCATCGCCGTACACCCGGCGCATCTGTCCCGATACGGGTCAGAATCGGCAGAAAACCGCGCCCGCTGCAAGTGGCGATTAGCAATTTGGTAAGCACTCCTCCCCTAGGTGCAAGGGTACCGGAAGCGCATCTGGGTGGGTGGCGCCTCTGGACCAAGAGGGGTTTTTGACCATGCGAGGGACCTTTATCAGCCGCCTGCGGGCCGGCACCTCGAAGCTGATCCGCGACCAGGGCGGCAATGCCATGATGCTGACCGCAGCCATGATCCTGCCGATCGTGGGCTTCGCGGGGTCGGGCATCGACATCGGCCGCGCCTATATGGCGAAGCTTCGCCTGCAGCAGGCATGCGACGCGGGCGCGCTCGCGGGTCGCCGTTACATGGCGGGCGGCGTCTACACGCAGGCCGCCAAGGACGAAGCGACCAAGATGTTCACCGCGAACTTCTCCGATCATGCCTATGGCAGCAGCAGCGTGACGTTCAATACGGTCGCGGCGGGGACGGCGGACGTCAACGGCACCGCTACCGCGCACATGCCGACGACGGTGATGAAGGTTTTTGCCTTCAAGGGCTTCGACCTGACGGTGAACTGCACCGCAAAGCTCGAAATCTCGAACGCCGACATCATGATGGTGCTCGACGTCACCGGGTCGATGGACACGATCAATTCGGGCGACTCGGTTTCGCGCATCGAGGCACTGAAGGCAGCGTCCGTGTCCTTCTTCGACACGCTGACCACTGCCGACCTCGGCGACGGACGCCTGCGCTTCGGCGTCGTGCCGTACAGCGGCACGGTCAACGTCGGTTCGATCCTCTATTCCGCGAATCCGGCATGGATCGCCGACAAGGCGTCGACTCCTTCGCGCGAAGGCAAGTTCAAGGACGACTGGGGGACGGGCACGTCCAGCGATGGCGCAGTGACCGGCACGACCTATCCAGGCAACGCCGACTCGGGCAGCAGCTGGTCGGCCTGGGGCAATGTGTCGCTGACACAGGCGAACTGTGCGACCCCGCCGTCGGCAGCGGGCGGCGCGGCGACGAAATCGGGCTCGGCTTCGTCGACCCAGACGAGCCAGGTCGTCGATGGCAGCGGAAACAAGGTGACGAAGTACAGCACCACGCAGGACTATACCTACAAGAAATACGAATATCAGTGGGTCAAGGTCAGCGGCACCAACCGCTGCCAGCGGCGCGACCGCACCTATCGCTATACAGAAACCTATCCGACGACGCTGACGCAGCCGCCGATCAAGGTGTTCGACTATTTCGTCTGGACGCAGCGCGACTTCGATGTCGTCGCCGGCAAGAACGGCACGACGTCGATGAGTTTCACCAAGACGGGCGCCAAGGGCGTCGACGAGAGTTTTGCGTGGAACGGATGCATCATCGAGCGCGGCACGAAGCCGTTCACCTCGACGCAGACCGCGCCCGCCGACGCTTATGACATGAACATCGACCTGGTTCCGACAGCGGACCGGAAGACCCAGTGGGAAATGTTCCTTTCGGATGTTGCGTACAGCCGCAGCGGAACCGGGGACCAGACGACCGGCGGTTCGACCAGCTTTGGCAAGAGCGCTGCCGGCGGTTCGGACGTGGCCGCATGCCCTCCCGCTGCAATGAAGCTGACGACGATGACGAAGAATGACCGTGCGGGCTTCGTCAGCTATATCGGCAAGCTGAAGGCGCAGGGTTACACCTATCACGACGCCGGCATGGTGTGGGGCGCGCGCCTGCTGTCGCCCGACGGCCTCTTCAAGAGCGAAAATCTGGAGGCACCCAACAAGCGTCCGATCGCCCGTCACATCGTTTTCATGACCGACGGCGAACCGACCGCGCCGATCTCGAACTTCTCGTTCCAGAGCCAGGAGCAGTCGACCGGCCGTATCGGGGCATCGAGCGATGCCGAGGCGGTCAAGCGGCACACGAACCGCTTCCTCCAGCTTTGCGAAGCGGCGAAGGCGAAGAATATCACGATCTGGATCGTCGGCTTCGGCACGTCGATCACGACGGCGCTGAAGACCTGCGCGACGCCGGGCAAGACCTATTCGGCCGCGAATGCTGCGCAGCTTAACGAGAATTTCCAGGCGATCGCCCGGCAGATCTCGAAACTGAGGCTCTCGCAATGATCCGCCGGTTCGTCTTCGCCCGTCGCCTTGCCCGCAACCAGCGCGGTACGGCCTTCATGGAGTTCGCGCTGGCAGCGCCGCTCTTCCTTCTGCTCACCATGGGCGGGATCGACTATTGCTGGCAGCTCTATGGCCAGCAGGTGCTGCAGGGCGCCGTCAACATTGCCGGACGCTCGGGGACGACCGAGGCCTATGTCAACAATACCGCCGCGCTCGACATCGTAGTGCGCAACAAGGTGCACACGGTGTTCAAGGACGCGCAGGTGAACTTTTCGCGCAGGGCCTATGAAACCTTCAGCGAAGTAGGAAAACCCGAGGCCTTCACCGACAAGAACAACAATGGTCGCTATGACAGCGGCGAATGTTTCGAGGATGTGAACGGCAACGGTGCCTGGGACGCCGACCGCGGCTCAAGCAGCAGCGGCAGCTCCGACGATGTCGTCGTCTATGTCGCGACGATGAAGTACAACCGCATCCTGCCGGTCTGGCGCATGCTTGGCCAGCCGCAGGAAAAGACGCTCGTTGCGACGACCGTTCTTCGCAACCAGCCCTACGCCACCAATACTGCGACGAGTAAGGTGATATGCAGCTGAACCCCCTTCTCCGCCGTGCGAGCGTCGCCGGGCGGCGCGCGATGCGCCGGGCGCGGCTGCTGCGCGACAACCGCGCGACCGTGATGGTCGAAATGGCCTTCTGCGTGCCGCTGCTCGTGCTGATCGCCTTTGGCGGTATCGAGATGTCGAACCTGACGCTCGTCAACACGCGGATCAGCCAGATCGCGTTTAACACGGCCGATAACGCGTCGCGTATCGCCTTCGGCAGCAACCTGTCGCTGCCGCAGGTCCGCGAGGTCGATATCAACGACATCTTCGCAGGCGTTGCGGCCCAGGCGGTCGGACTCGACTTCAAGAAGCACGGCCGGATCATCCTGTCGAGCCTCGAGATGAACCCCGACGGCGGGCAGACGATCAAATGGCAGCGCTGCTATGGCGATATGCCGATCAACTCCAGCTACGGCAAGCAGGGTACCGGCAAGACCGGCACCGCGTTCAAGGGCATGGGACCGGCGAACAAGGTCGTGGCGGCAACCTCCGGCACGGCGATCATGTACGTCGAGATCGCCTATCAATACCAGCCGGTTGCCTATGGCAACTGGCTCGGCCCGCGCACGATCCGCACCGAAGCCGCGTACAACATCCGCGAAGGTCGCGATCTCGATACCAACAATGGCACGGGCGTCATCAATCCCTCGCCGTCGGTGACGCCGTCGACCTGCCCCTGACCCGGACGTAAATATCGCTCCGGGTCAATCGGGCATTTATCGGCGGCGCCTCGGCTGCTATCGCGCGCGGAACGATGACCGCGACGCACCCGCCCGATAGCCAGCTTCAGGGTTTTCTTGCTTTGCTGCCCGCGGGCATGCGGCCCTACGCGCTGCTCGCGCGTTTTGACCGGCCAATCGGCTGGTGGCTGCTCTATTGGCCTTGCGCCTGGGCGCTGGCGCTTGGCGGCGGCGCGCTTTCCCGCTGGCCGCTCCTGCTCTGGTTCCTGCTGGGCGCGATCGCGATGCGCGGGGCCGGCTGCGTCTATAACGACATTATCGATCGCGACCTCGACGCACAGGTGGCGCGCACGGCGTCTCGCCCCGTCGCCAGCGGTGCCGTTTCGGTGCGCAATGCGCTGATGTGGACCGTGCTGCTTTCGCTGGTCGGGTTGCTCGTGCTGATCCAGCTGCCGTGGCCCGCGCAGATCGTCGCGCTTGCCAGCCTGTTTCTCGTTGCCGCCTATCCTTTCATGAAACGGATCACCTGGTGGCCGCAGGCGTGGCTGGGGCTTGTCTTCAGCTGGGGCGCGCTTGTCGGCTGGATTGCCGTGGACGGACCGGAGGGCTCGGCGCTGCCGCTCCTTTACGCCGGCTGTATCGCGTGGGTGATCGGCTATGACACCATCTATGCGCTGCAGGATATCGAGGATGATGCGCTGGTCGGCGTGAAGTCGAGCGCGCGCGCGATGGGGCGGCATGTGAAGTTCGGGGTCGGCGCCTGCTATGCGGTGGCGCTCGCCTGTTGGTCTGGAGCGCTGTGGAACGTGCGGCCCGACCCGCTCGTGCTCGTTGCACTGATACCCGCGGCGCTGCATCTGACCGGACAGGTTGTGACGCTGAATCCTTCCGACGATGCAGACGCGCTGGCCAAGTTCCGCAGCAACCGCTTCGCGGGATTGCTGGTTTTCGCAGCGATGCTGGTGGTCGGCGCGGCGCCCTAGCTATTCGGCCGCGAGGAGTTCCTCGGCACCGCCAAGGTCGACCGATACGAGGCGGCTGACGCCTTTTTCGATCATCGTCACCCCGAACAGGCGGTGCATGCGTGCCATCGTCACCGCATTGTGGGTGACAATCAGGTAGCGGGTGTTCGTCTCGCGCGTCATGCGGTCGAGCAAGTCGCAGAAGCGCTCGATATTGGCGTCATCGAGCGGCGCGTCGACTTCGTCGAGGACGCAGATCGGCGCGGGGTTGGTCAGGAACAGGCCGAAGATCAGCGCGACCGCGGTCAGCGCCTGCTCGCCGCCCGAGAGCAAGGTCAGCGTGCCGAGGCGCTTGCCCGGTGGCTGCGCCATGATTTCGAGACCGGCCTCGAGCGGATCGTCCGAATCGACAAGCTCGAGATGCGCCTGACCGCCGTTGAACAAGGTCGTGAACAGGCGCTGGAAATGCTCGTTCACCGTCTCGAACGCCGCGAGCAGGCGGACGCGGCCTTCGCGGTTGAGGTTGCCGATCGAGCCGCGGAGACGGTTCACCGCCTGCGTCAGTTCCTCGATCTCGGCGGCGTTGCGCTCACGTTCGGTGTCGAGTTCGGCGAGTTCGTCGGCAGCGACGAGATTGACCGGACCGAGCCGCTCGCGGTCCGCTATCAGCCGGTCGTGCTGGGCCGACTCCTGTGCGGCGTCGCCGACGCTCTCTTCCTCGAACCCGGCCTTTTTCGGGAGGAGCGGCGGCGGGCATTCGAAACGCTCGCCCGACAGACGGCCCATCTCGACGCGGCGCAGCTCGGCGTTCTCGGAGCGCGCGACCGCGCCGGCACGGGTTTCGCGGGCGGTAGCGACGTGCTCGCGGATCGCGGTGAGCGCAGTCTCCGCTTCGCGGAGCGCGGTTTCGGCCTCGCGCTCGTGCGCCTCTGCGGCGGCGACCTGTTCGCGGATCGCCAGCTGCTGCGCCTCGGCTGTGCTGCGCTCGCCCGCGAGTTTTTCGGGCAGGTCGGCGAGCTTGGCGGCTTCCGCGGCAAGGCCTTCGGCGCGCTTGTCCATTTCGGTAACGCGCCGCGCCGCTTCGCCTGCGCGGGCTTTCCAGCTCCTGATCTCGGCCGTCACCACCGCCTGCCGCTCGCTCAAGGCCGCAAGCGTGCGATCATGTGCCGCGAGTGCGTCGCGCGCCTCGCCGGCGTCGTTCCTCGCGCGGTCGGTTGCGGCTTCCTCAGCATTGAGCGCGGCGCGCGCGATGCTGTCGTCGGGAAGCGCGGCGAGCGCCGATTCCTGCGCCGCAAGCGCATCGGCGGCTTCCTTCGCTGCCTCGGCGATCTCGGCGAGGCGGCGGTCGAACATCGCCGCGGCATCGCGATGGCGATCGAGCGCGGCCTGTGCCTGATCGGCGGCGCGGAGCGCGGCGCGGCGCGCCTCGTCGGCCTGCGCCAGTCCCTTGCGGGCCGCTGCGGCCGCTTCCGCCAGTTCGGCGGCTTTGCTGGCGGCCGCGTCGCGGCGATCCCTGAGTTCCTGGACGCCCAGCTCGACCTGCGGACGCTGCGCGGCGAGGGCGTCGAGCCGGTTCTGGCGCTGCAAGCGTTCGGTCGCGGTCGCGCCGTCGCCGCGCGTCACGAAACCGTCCCAGCGGCGCATGACGCCATCGGTAGTCACGATCCGCTGGCCGACGGCGAGCGGTTGGTCGGCGTCGGTTTCCGCGACCGCGACCTGCGAAAGCCGGCGGGCGAGCGCGGCGGGCGCCTTCACAAAGTCGGCGAGCGCCTTGGTTCCCGTCGGCAACGCGGGGTCGTCCCTGCCCTTGTCGGCGCCGCCCCAGCTACGCGCGGCGTCTTTTTCCGTGCCAGCGTCGAGGTCGTCGCCGAGCGCGGCGGCGAGCGCCGCTTCATAGCCCGGCGTTACACGGAGCTGATCGAGAATACGATCATCGCCGCTCTTCGCGGCTGCCAGCGCGCGTTGGAGCGTCGCAGCCTCGCCATCGAGCGCCGCGAGCGCCGCGCGCGCTTCGGCAAGCCCGGCTTCGATCGTCGCAAGGTCGGCGGCAGTCGCTTCGCGGTCGGCCTCGGCCTCCTGCAATGCGGCCTCTGCCGCCGCGATGGCCGCTTCGGCTTCCTTGGCGGCTTCTGCACTTTCTGTCTGTGTCGCGGCGAGCGCAGCGCTGTCGCCGAGCGCGGCGATTTCGGCGTCGACGCGGGCCTTGTCGTTCGCGATGCGGCGCACCGCAGCTTCGGCGGTGTCGCGCGCCGAGACTGCGATGCGGCGGTCGGCGGCTTCGCTCGCGGCCCTTGCTCGCGCCTGCGCCAGCGACACTTCGGCGTCGCGAAGGCGCGCCTGCGCCGCCTGATTGGCCTCGACGAGCGCCGCCTTGTTCGCATCGTGCGATGCAATGTCGTGCGCCAGCGTCTTGCTCTCGGCATCGAGTCCGGTGAGCGCACCATGCGCCTCGCGGGCAAATTCGCCCTCGCGTGCCCGATCATCTGCGAGGCGCGCCTGCTGCGCCGCCAGATCCTCGAGCCGCTGGCGCGCCGCGCGTTCCTCGCCCTGCAGGCGGACGAGCGTCGCGGTTGCGTCGGCGAGCGCGTCGCGCTGCGCCTGCGCCTCGGCGCGTGCGGTGCCGACCCGCGTCGCGACCTCGACCTGAGCGGCCGAGACGGTTTCGAGTTCGGTCTGCGCGGTCCGGACGGCCGTCTCTGCGGCATCGGCATCGCGCCGGGCCTGATCGGCCGCCGCCGCTGCATCCCGCCAGCGCGCATAGATCAGCCGTCCTTCGGCGATGCGGATATCGTCGCTGAGCTTCTTGTAACGCTCGGCCGCGCGCGCCTGCCGGCGCAGCGCATTGGCGCGCACCTCCATGTCGGTCACGATCTCGGACAAGCGGGTCAGATTGGTCTCGGTCGCGCGCAGTTTCTGCTCGGCGTCCTTGCGGCGCACATGCAGCCCGGCGATGCCCGCCGCCTCTTCGAGCATCGCGCGGCGGTCGGTCGGCTTGGCGGCGATGACGTTGGCGATCTTGCCCTGGCTGACGAGCGCGGGGCTGTGCGCGCCGGTTGCCGCGTCGGCGAAGATCAGCGCGACGTCTTTCGCGCGCACGTCGCGGCCGTTGGCGCGATAGGCGCTGCCGGCGCCGCGCTCGATGCGGCGGATGATTTCGAGTTCGCGGCCCTCGCTCGCGTCCGACAGGCCCGCGACGACGCCGCCCTCGGTATCGCAGTGGATTGCGACCTCGGCGAAATCGCGCGGCGGGCGCTGTGTTGTGCCCGCGAAGATGACATCTTCCATCCCGCCGCCGCGCATCGACTTGGGGCTGGATTCGCCCATCACCCAGCGGATCGCCTCGAGCAGGTTCGACTTGCCGCAGCCATTGGGGCCGACGACCCCGGTCAGCCCGGGCTCGATGCGCAACTCTGTGGGTTCGACGAAGGATTTGAAACCGGTGAGGCGCAGCCGCTTTATCTGCACGAAGTCACCTCGTGCAGTCTGGCGAATCGGAGCTGGTGCAACCTTGGTGTCACATATCCCCCTGACACCGTCATGACGCGCGCCAGAAGGAGTCGCAAGGGGAGTCTGGGGGCAGGCTCCGCCCGCCCCCGAAGCCCTGTATCGTTACCGGGCACCCATCGTGCGCAGGCGATCGCGCAGCGGACCCCAGGCGGCGATACCTTCGGCAACCTGGCCGTTGATCACGAAGGTCGGTGTACCCTGGATCGTGTATTTCTCGGCCGCGGCGTTGGTGTTCTTTTCCAGCGTCGTGATATTGTCGAGGTTGCCGAGGCAGGTGTTGATCTGGTCGGCGGTGAGACCGCGCGACTGGAAGAAGGTGTCGAGCTTCCACGCCTTGGCGAGCGCGGGGAAGCGCTGTGCGGGAGAGAGCTTCATCGCGGCTTCGCCGCCCGAGGGGTTGCCCTGCGCGCCCGCGAACAGCTCTTCCTGCGACGCGAAAACATTCTCGGCGAGCGGGAAATAGCGGTCGACCGGTGCGCAATGGATGATCGCCGCCGCCGAGGCGTCGAGCGGGTCGCGGATGAAATTGCGGAGCTCGAGGCTGACGCGGCCGGTGTCGATGAAGTCGCGCTTGATCTCTTCGTGGCTTTCCTTCGAGAAATCGGCGCAATGCGAACAGGTCAGCGACGCGAACTCGATGATCTTGATCGGGGCGTCGGGGTTGCCCATCACATAGCCGCCGTCGGCGGTCTTGCTGACCGTTGCCGACCAGCTCTTGCCCGCGGGCGCCCCGACCTTGGCGATGACGTCCTGTTCCTTGCTGGGGTCGGTCTTGCTTTCGCCGCAGCCCGCGAGCGCGAGGGCGCCGAGCGAGGAGAGGAAGAGGATGCGCAGGGGGGATTTGGTCATGGTCGGCTTGTCTCCAGAAGATCCTGTTGGGCGGGCTTTTACGAGCCCTTCAGCGCTGCGTCGAGTTTCGTTTTCACCGCCGGCCAGGCGGTGACACCGGCCTCGCGGCCATTGATGAAGAAGGCAGGGGTGCCGCGGACCCGGTCGGCGTTTAGCGCGATGTTGGTCATGCCGGTGATTTCGGCCTGCGCGACCTCGCTGTCGAGGCAGGCATTGAGGGCGGCGGCCGTATAGCCGCGCTTCTGCATCACCGCGAAAAGCCCGGTATCAGCAGCGATCTTGCGGGCGCGCTGGCCGGTCGTGCCCTGGTACCAGCTCGTCTTTTGCGCGTCGGACGCTTTCACCACCTTGTCGAGCCACACCGGCTGCGCGGCAAAGATTGCGCGGTGATTGCCGGCAAAGGCTCCGACCGTGCCGCAGCGCGCGAGCAGTGCGGCGGTCATGTCCACCGGATCGCGGACGAGGTTGCGATATTCGAAGAGAACGAGGCCCTTGTCGATATATTGCGCCTTGAGCGGCAGGTCGCCGAGCTTCGAAAAGTCGGCGCAATGGCTGCATGTGTAGCTGAAATATTCGACCATCCTGACCTTGGCATTCGGATTGCCGACCAGATGGGCGCCGATCGGGGTGATCGAAATGTTTGCCGACCAGAGCGCGGGCTTGGCAGGGGCAGCCGCGGCGCCGATCGCAAGGGCGCTGCCAGCCAGCGCGGCGATGGAAAGAATGGCGACACGGATTGCGGACATGATTGACCGTCTTTCTAGCTTATTCTGGGAATTTTGGGCGCCGACGCCAGCCCTGCCGCCATGCGTTCGAGCACGGTACGCAGTTCCGGATCGCCGATATCGCGCAGGCTATCCCCCAGTTCGGCGGGTACAGGTTTCAGCATTGCCGGGGGCTGAACGGCGGGTGCCGGGGTAACCTGGCCGTGCGTCATGCGTACCGTGGCGATCGCAGCATAGCCGAAGAAGCGGTTGACCGCGGCGATGATGTCCGGCGCGACATGCTGGAGCATCGGGGCATGCGCGCCGCTGATCGTCAGGTGCAGCGTGCCGCCCGCTTTTTGTCCCGCGGGAAAGCGGATCATCGCGGGCTGGGTGACGTCGGCGAGGCGGTCGCCGACGATCTCGCGCCAGCGGCTGACCACCGACGACTGGATGAAGCCGAATTTGCGAAAGGCGGTGCGGCCGATTTCGGGGACGAGGTCGGCGATCGAGCGCGCCTCGCCGCCGCGTGGCCGCTCGTACGGCTTCGCGTCGGGCTTTTTCCTTGCCTTCTTCTTCGGGCTTTCGCCTTCGGGAGTGTCCGCTTTCGCCATCGCCGCCGCCATGCCATAGGCGGGGGGTGAGCGTCCAGCCGTCCGACTCTTTCCCCGACCGTCTGCTCGGCTGGTACGACCGCTCGGCGCGCGTCCTGCCATGGCGCATTCCGCCTGGCAGCGATGCGGTGCCCGACCCCTATCGCGTCTGGATGGCGGAAATCATGCTCCAGCAGACGACTGTCGCGGCGGTCGCGGGCTATTTCGAGCGCTTCACGGCACGCTGGCCGACCGTCGCCGATCTGGCGGCAGCGGACGATGCCGACGTCATGGCGGCATGGGCGGGGCTTGGCTATTACGCCCGGGCGCGCAATCTACTCGCCTGCGCGCGGGCGGTCGTGGATGAGCATGACGGGCGGTTTCCCGAGACCGAAGCGGGGCTGCGCGCGCTTCCCGGTGTCGGTGACTATACCGCCGCATCGGTCGCGGCGATCGCCTTCGGCCGCTCTTCGGTGGTGATCGACGCCAATATCGAGCGCGTCATGGCGCGCCACCTGTTGATCGAAACCCCGCTTCCCGTGGCGAAACGTGAAATTCGCGCCGAACTCGCGCCGCTTGTCCCCCCGGACCGCCCGGGCGATTTCGCGCAGGCACTGATGGATCTCGGTGCGACTGTCTGTACGCCACGCAGCCCCGCGTGCGGCATCTGTCCGGTCATGGCCGACTGCCGCGCGCGCGGACGCGCAGACATCGAAAGGCTGCCGGTGAAGCCCCCCAGGAAGGCGAGGCCGCAGCGCCATGGTCTGGCGTACTGGATCGAGAAGGATGATGCGATCTGGCTTGTCCGTCGCCCCGACAAGGGCATGCTTGGCGGGATGCGTGCGCTGCCCGGCGGCGACTGGGGCGATACGCCGCCCGCCGAGTCCGGGATCGTTCAGGTCGACCATGGTTTCACCCATTTCGACCTTCGCCTGACTTTGGTCGCACGCGAAAGCGAGCATGCCGCAGGGGAAGGCGAATGGTGGCCGCTTTCGGCGCTTGACGCGGCCGGATTGCCGACGCTCTATCGAAAATTGACCGACAGGATGCGGGAGAGAATAGCATGAACATGATGGTTTCGCGCCGGGGACTGCTGGGCGGCATCGCGCTCGGCGGCGCGGGAGCGCTGCTGCCGGGCGCGGCTTTCGCGTTCAAGGCCGACGGTGCGGCGCTCTATCCCTCGACCTATGGCTTTATCAAAGGCTTCGTCGACCGGCGGGAGCTTGCCGGAACGCTTGCTGCGATCGGCAAGGGACAGGATGCTCCCGACATCTTCGGCGCCGGCACGCAGGCGATGGATTCGGCAAAGGCGGTCGATGGCGACACGCTGTGGCGGCTCTATTCGATGACCAAGCCGGTGACCGGTATCGCCGCGATGATCCTGATCGAGGAAGGCAAGCTGAGGCTTGACCAGCCGATCGCCGACATCCTGCCCGCCTTCGCGAAGATGAAGGTGCAGAACACCCCCGACGGTTCGCTGACCGATGTGCGCGATGCGAAGACCGCGATCACGGTCCGCCATCTGCTGACGCACACCGCGGGTCTCGGCTATGGAATCGTCCAGAAGGGGCCGCTCCGCGACGCCTATAACGAGCAGGGCATTCTCGGCGGGCAGGTAAGCCGCTTGCCGATCCCGGGCTTCCCGCCGGCAACCCCCGCGCCGAATCTTGCCGCCTTCGCCGATCGACTGGCCAAGCTGCCGCTGGTCTATGAACCGGGTACGCGCTGGAGCTATTCGGTGGGGCTCGACCTGATGGGGCGCGTGATCGAGGTCGTTTCGGGGCAACCGTTCGACGCGTTCCTGAAGGCACGCATCTTCGATCCGCTCGGCATGAAGAGCACGGGCTTTCAGGTTGCCGCCGCCGATGCGGGACGGCTCACCACCAACTATGCCCCCTTCAACGGGGCGCTGCTGCCGATCGATCCCGCGACCAGCTCGATCTATCTCGACAAGCCGCCGATTCCCTATGGCGGCGGCGGCCTCGTCTCGAGCGCGCGCGATTACGACCGCTTCCTTGCGATGCTGCTCGGCGAAGGTGAGACCGGCGGCGTTCGCATCCTCAAGCCCGAAACGGCGCGGCTTGCGATGTCGAATCTGCTTCCGGCGGGTGCCGACACCAAGGGTACGTTCGTCGAGGGCGAAGGCTTCGGCGCCGGCGGGCGCGTATCGCTGCCGACCTCGATCACCGGCGAGGGCATTTTCGGCTGGGGCGGCGCGGCGGGGACGATCGCGTTCGTCGACCGCAAGCGCGGCTACCGCGTCGGCGGCTACGCGCAATATATGCCCTCCGAAGCGCTCCCGTTCCAGAGCGGTTTCGGCAAGGCCTTCTTCGCCGACATGCTGGCGCGCTGATGCCGTTGCCGCTCGGTTTCACCGGCGCGCGGCTCGACCGCGCCGACCAGCTTCGCACCGATCCCGAGGCGTTCGCTGCGGCAACGGCCGATCCGCGCGCGACCTGTCTCGCGATGGACGGGATCGATCCGGTGCCGGGCGAGCGGGGTGGTCTGGTCTGGGAGCCGCTCGATCCGTCGGATGAGCGGGCGCTGATGCTGCTCGGTCTCGATGATACGGGGGCGCCGCGATTCGTTCGCGCCCCGGCACCCGGGGCACGCATTGACGCGCGCTCGCGCACGGTCATGCAGCTCCTCCCGATGCTGTCGCCCGAGGAGGCGGCGCTCTATGGCGGCGCGCGCAGCCTTGTCGACTGGCACGCACGGCATGGCTTCTGTGCGGTCTGCTCGGCACCGACGGAGATTTTCCGCGGCGGCTGGGGGCGGAAGTGCGGCCAGTGCAACGCCGAACATTTCCCGCGCGTCGATCCGGTCGTGATCATGCTCGCCGAACATGACGGCCGCGTCCTCGTCGGACGCCAGCCGGGCTTTCCGCCGGGCTTCTTCTCGGCGCTCGCGGGCTTTGTCGAGCCCGGCGAATCGCTCGAGGAGGCGGTCGCGCGCGAATTGTTCGAGGAGGCGGGAATCGAGGTGACCGACGTCACCTACGTGGCGAGCCAGCCCTGGCCCTTTCCCTCGTCGCTGATGATCGGTTGCCGAGCGGTCGCGCGCGATCCCGCGCTCACGATCGACACGACCGAACTCGAAGCCGCGATGTGGGTCGACCGCGTCGAGGTCCGCGCGGCGCTCGGCGGTGAAATGGGCGCCAGCTTCATGGCGCCGCCGCCGCTGGCGATCGCGCGCTATCTATTGGAGGATTGGGCGAAATAATCGCCCGAAGGGCTTCAGAATTTCTTGCCGGTGATCCGGCTGATTTCCTTGGCCACCATCGCCTCGACCATCGACGGCAGGTTGGTGTCGAGCCAGTCCCTGAGCATCGGGCGCAGCGCTTCGAGCACGACCTCTTCCATCGTACGCCCGCCGGCGGCGGGAGCCGGGGCGGTTGCCGTCACAGCCGGTGCGACCGCAGCGGTCAACGCTTCGAGCGACTGGCGCGCGGCATCGGCGCTCGCGGCCGAAACCAGCTCTTCTTCGGTCGGGATCACGGGTGCGGGCTCGTCGTGCGATTCGTCTTCCTCGTCGAGGTCGAGAACATCCTCGCTGGCCGGAGCCGGGCGCTGCTCGCGCGAGCCGGGCGCTTCGTCACGCGCGATAACGCGCCGGATCGACGATAAAATGTCTTCCATCGATGGCTCTCGCGACATGTCGCCCATTGTTGCCCCCTCAGCCCCACGAAACCCGGGCGGTTAACCATCTTCTACCGGTCGGGGGCGGCCTTTGCCAAGCCTTATTGTTTGGGGCCCGCTTCGACATAGGCGGGGACATCGGCCGTCGCGGGTGCAATCGCCTTGGTATCGGTCGCGACCTGCTGGGGTTTCGGATCGTCCGCCCAGTCGAAGATCTGGCCCTTCACGCGGCGATAATTGACCTCGGGATCATAGAGCGCGCCGCCCTCGATGCCGAGATCGCGGGCTTCGGCCTTGCCCATGGCGGCGAGTACCGAAAAGGCGGCGACATAGGAGTTGCGCCGCGCCGAGACGAGCTGAACCTGCGTGTTCAGATATTCCTGCTCGGCATTCAGGATGTCGAGGATCGAGCGGGTGCCGACGCTGTTTTCCGCCCGCACGCCCTCAAGCGAGAGGCCGTTGGCGCTCACTGCCTGTTCGGTGGCGGTGATGATTCGCTCGTTCGCCTGCCAGGCGGCATAGGCGCCGCGGGTCTGTGCGATCACGTCGCGTTCGATCGCGACATAATTCTCGATCGCCTGGCTGGTCTGCGCCTGCGCCTGGCGGACGCGCGCCGACGGACCGCCGCCTTGGAAAATCGGAACTGTCAGCGTCATGCCCGCCGCAGCGCTCGTCTGCGTCTGTGCCACCGCAACGCCCGGGACGCCGCTCGACAGCGAGTTCAGGAAGTTCGTGTAGCTGCCGCTCACCGTGCCATCGAGCTTGGGCATGCGCGTCGCCCGTGCGACGCCGATGTCCGCCCGCGAGGCGTTCAGGCGCTGGTTCGCCGCCTCGATGTCGGGGTTGCTGTTGAGCGCGATCGCGACGGCGTCTTCCGCCGTGGCGGGAAGGTTCGGCAGCACCGGCGGGGGCTGCAGGTCGACCGGCTCCGCGCCGACGAGCTTGATGTAATTTTCGCGGCTCGCGATCAGATTCGCTTCGGCCGTGCGCAGGTCGCCCTCGGCCAGCGCCAGACGGGCCTGCGATTGCGCCACGTCGGTACGCGTCAGGTCGCCGATCTCGAACCGATCGCTCGTCGCCTGCAAATTGGTCTTCAGGACCGAGACATTCTTCTGGTTGAGCTGAACGATCGCGATATCGCGAATGACGTCCATATAGGCGCCGACGGTCTGCGAGAACACGCTCGCTTCGGTCGCGCGGAGGTCGGCCTGGCCGGCCTCGACCCGGAATTTGGCGGCCTTGACCGAGTTGCGCACCGCACCGCCCTGATAGATCGGGACCGTCAGCTGGCCGCCGCCGGTGATGAGACGGGTCGGCGAGGAGAAGCTGTTGCCGGGCTTCACCAGATTCTCGGTATAGTCGCCCTGGACGCCGATCGACGGAATTCCGCGCGCCTTCTGGATCGGAACATTCTCGTCGTTCGCGCGCTGGCCGGCGCGTGCGCCAGTCAGCGTCGGGTTGTTCTCATACGCCTTGGCGAGCGCCCCCTGCAGCGTCTCTGCGTGCGCGGGCGATGCGGCGACCAGCGCACCGAGTGCCATGCCGGCCAGCCAACGGGTACGACGACCGGTCATCTTGTTCTTCTTGTCGTGCATTATGATGTTCAGCCTGAAACGGGGAAGAGGGGAGCTGGTGTCAGAATTGGAAGCCCTTGGCCGCGGCAAAGCCGGGCAGCAGCGCAACGTCCATGTCGGCGAAGGAGCGGATCGCGATCGTGCCGCCGGCCTTCACGCCCTGGACGAGGCGCGTGACGCTGCCCTCGCGCCATGCTGCAACAAGCTTTCCGCCCTCGGCAAGCTGCTTCGCCAGTGCGTCGGGCAGCACGTCGATCGCACCTTCGATGACGATGCGGTCGAACGGCGCCGCTTTCTGTGCGCCGGCAGTCAGCGGGCCTTCGATCCATTTGATATCGGTATCGGTTACCGTGGCGCGCGCGGTCGCAAGCAGGCCAGCGTCCTCTTCCACCGCGTGAACCTCGGCGCCAAGTTTCGCGAGCAGCGCGGCGGTGTAGCCCGTGGCGGCGCCGACCAGCAGCACGCGCATGCCGGGGCGAACCTCCGCTGCCACCAGCAATCGGCCCGTGACCAACGGGGGATTGAGCACACGGCCTTCGCCGAGCGCGATCGCGCGGTCCATATAGGCGACGCCGGACAGCGTGGCCGGCACATGCGCCTCGCGCGCAACGGCGCCCATCGCCGCGACGACCGCGGGGTCGATGACGTCGTTCGTCCGGAGCTGGCTGTCGATCATCGCCGCGCGCATGTCGGCCGCACCAATATCGCTCAATTTCGTTGCCATCGTTCCGTATCCGATTCCCTGGGATCCAAAGCTTTGCGGGCAGCCCTAGCCGATGCTACGCTGTATTGCAATACTAATACAGCCCTGCGCCCGCATCGCGCCGCGCATAGCTGGCAAAGGGGAGGCCGCCAAGCCTGCATTGCGGCGCCCGGGCGGCCGGAAGAGCCAAAAAATGCGTAACTATCGCATTGCAGTGGCGAACCATAGTCGCTAGGGGCGCTCTCTCCACGCAAATCTGCGATCGAGGCCCGATGGCGGAGTGGTGACGCAGAGGACTGCAAATCCTTGCACGCCGGTTCGATTCCGGCTCGGGCCTCCAACTAGTTTATCCAAAACGGCCGTGAACGGAGACGGCGCTAAAAACGGCGCTATTCTGCGCCCTTTCCCCGACGCCTCCGCTCGAATCGGGTCTCTATAGTTCCGGAAATCGCGATAATTCCCGGCGGATTTGGGCAGAGTCTCTGGACGCAAAAGTGCAGTGACGGTTTCGGAAGTTGCGGCATTTCCCTGTTTCGGGCGATTAAGAGGGAATTTCAACAAATCCGGTATATAAACTGGCAGATCGGCCGGCCGTGTAGCCGCAGAAAACAGGGCGTTTCGAGGCAATACCTTCGCAATCGGTCTCAAATTAACAGGGAATTTCCCGCGGGCAGAACAGGGAACTGTGGGCACCAGAACAGGGAAGCCGTGCTGCGTAACAGGGAAAATAGTGGGCCGCGAGAAACGTTGGTAGTCGGGCGATCCGGCGATGTGCGAGGTGCATCTTCGTGAAGGAGAAAACCCATGCATGAGTCGCTTTTTGATATCGATGATCCCGCCAGTCTTCATGGCCTCCAGTTACGCCGCCGTTTCGGCAAAGGTGTCACTGCGTCCGATCTCATTACGGTGATCGAAGCCAATACTGGACTGGCGCCCGATGCCGAGTTTCGCAAGCTTTTGCTGGACGTTCTGTCGGGGAAGACAGGCCCCAAGCGTGGCCGGCGGCCGAAGCCTCCGGGGCACATCGCGCAATTGATGCTCGCTGAAATGCAGATCGAGGATCTGGCCGAACAGATTCGCGAAGAACGGAAGGCGAGGCCCGCGGGCGAGCGCCGCGTCCGGGGCGAAAGAGCGCCCGTCGAGCAGGCTGCTCACGAGGTGGCGCAGAGGCGCAACATGACCGGCAAGTCGCTGCTGAACGAGATATCGTCCATGAAAATGCGCTTGGATTTTTCCTGAGCGAATTCACTCGCGCGTGAGTTCAGACGGACTGCTCCTCAAACAAGGAGTAGTCATGAAAAAGCTTTCCCCGATCGAAAACGCCGCCGTCGAACGGCGACTGCTCGCTGATCTCATACCGTTCGACCGCAACGCGCGGACCCATTCGAAACGCCAGATTGACCAGATTGCGAAGAGTATCGAGCGCTTCGGTTTCGTAAATCCGGTGCTCGTCGATGACGAGGGCCGGGTTGTTGCCGGACATGGTCGTATCGAGGCTGCGCGCCGGCTTGGCTTGACCGACGTGCCCGTATTGTCGCTCGGCGCCATGAGCGATGCCGATCGTCGTGCCTATATCATTGCCGATAACCGCCTTGCCGAACTTGCCGGGTGGGATCGCGATTTGCTCACGAGCGAGCTTGGCGAGCTGCAGTCGCTGCTTGATGATATCGACTTCGAATGTCTCGGCTTCGATCAGGGCGAGCTTGATGCAATGCTGGCGCTCGGTGATGATGATGGTGATGCGGCGGATGCTGTGCCCGAAGTCGATGAGGCCATGCCCGTCGTCTCGCGGTCGGGCGACATCTGGATGATGGGGCGCCACAGGCTGATCTGCGGCGATAGCCGTGATCCTGCTGTGTTCGATCATCTGATGGCGGGGAAGAAGGCGGCGATGGTGTTTACGGATCCGCCCTACAATGTGCCGGTGAACGGTCATATCTGCGGTCTCGGCAGCGTGAAGCATGACGAGTTCGCGATGGCGGCAGGGGAGATGTCGGCGGCGGAGTTCACCGCCTTCCTCGAAACCGTGCTCGGCAATGTCGCGCGGGCGAGCTGTGACGGCTCGATCCATTATGTCTGCATGGACTGGCGGCATATGCGCGAGCTGCTCGATTCGGGTGATGCCGTGTATTCCGAGTTCAAGAACCTCATTGTCTGGAATAAGGATAATGGTGGCATGGGAAGCTTCTATCGCTCCAAGCACGAACTCGTGTTCGCCTTCAAGAATGGCACGGCTACCCATATCAACAACTTCGGCCTCGGCGAAAAGGGGCGTTACCGCACCAATGTGTGGGACTATGCCGGCGTGAACAGTCTCAAGAAGGATCGCGCCGAGGAACTGGCGATGCATCCGACGGTAAAGCCTGTCGCAATGGTGGCTGATGCAATCCGTGACTGTTCGAACCGCGGAGACGTCATTCTCGATGCTTTCTCGGGATCAGGAACGACTATCGTTGCCGCCGAGCAGACTGGGCGCTGCGGATATGCCGTCGAGTTCGATCCCAAATATGTCGATGTTGCCGTGCGGCGCTGGCAGGCGCTGACGGGAGGCAAGGCCGTGCTCGATGGCACGAGTGATACCTTCGACGACAGTGCGGCGCTCGCCGATCTCTGACCGGAGGCATGTGTGGGGAGAAATCCCCGCACATAAATTCCTGCGCCGTTATCGTGATCGCGCTCGGATCGCGTGCCATGACAGGACGATCACTCCTCAGCGAAGGGGTTCAATATGAATGATGACGAAAAGGTCGGATATCGCCGGCCGCCCAGGAAGAACCGGTTCCGTCCGGGTCGGTCGGGCAATCCGACGGGCCGCCCGCGCAAGGCGAAGGCGAAGGATGAGCGTAGCGATGCCGACATTGTCATCGAGATCGGCGAGCAGATTGTCGAGATCAATGGACGGAAAATGACACGGAAGGAGCTCCTCTACGAGGCGGCTTTCGCGCGCGCCATCAAGGGCGATACGGCGACATTGCGTATTTTGGTCGGCATGATGGAGAAGAAGGACGCGAAGCAGTGCCAGCGTGGCGGCGGCGTGCTTGTCGTGCCGGGGACGATGCCGATCAATGAATGGAGCGCTGCGGCGGCGCTGCAGCAGGCTCGCTATCGCGAAGCGAGCTATGGAAAAGACAAATTCTAGGCGCCCGCAACCTGCAATGGACCGAAGAGCGCATCGGCTACGTCGCCAATTCCGTCATAGCGGTGGAAATGGCGTTTCGACACATTACGCAGTGCCTGCCGCTCTGCCTTGACCCCGCTCGCGTTGGCTTTGCTATGCCTCGTGATCTTGCCATCCGGTACTATGAGGGGAGCACCGGGTTCGCCTCCCAGCCAGTAAAATGGGCCGATCCCTAAGGTCTCGGGGTTGGCCATCATCCAGATGACGCAACCGCCTGGTCGATCCGAAAGTTCGGTGTGGATATCGACATGGCGCCGTTTGCCGCCAACCCGTGTAACCTTCAGCTGGATATGTCGCATAATGGGGCCTGCGGTGACGACCACATCATAGCCGCTTGCATCGAACTCCGAACGAAGCACTTCGAATGCGATCCGTCGTTCCAGCAGAAGCGTCTTTGATAGCTCAGCAAGGAAGAGCCGTTCGAACGTTTTCTCGCGCAGCTGCGAATGCTTCGGTGCCCACAAATCAAACATGCATGAGACAATGCTTGGTGGCCGCTCACCGTCAAGCAAATATTGACTATAGTCCCTAGTGCTTCGCTGCCGTCACCGCTCCAACCTCGGCGATGGACTGGAGGAAAATCGTTGGCGCTAACCTGAGACGGCTTCGGCTTGAGCGGAAGCTTACGCAGGAACAGCTGGCGCACGATTCCGAGCTCGATCTGACGTATGTCGGAGGAATTGAGCGAGCGGTGAAAAACCCTTCGGTGATGGTGCTCGGACGACTGGCGAAGTCGTTGGAAGTTCACCCGCGCGAGTTTTTCGAAGATATCTGATCGTCGCTGCAGCCGGCCCGTGGCCGGTTTCGGCAGGCTTCAAGCAGGAAACTTCTGAAGCGGACAGGCGTCCGCTTCCCACCCCGTTGTTGCCTTCCGGGCGGAGATTCCGCGCTATGGCTGAAAACGACCGATTGCGGACATTGTCGCCCGCGATGATTAGGCGCTTTCGGTGTAAGGCTCCGCGAACAGGCCGTGACATTCTTCAAAAAACGCCATGACAATTCGTGCTGTTGCGTCAGTTTCTGCGACAATGTCCTCTAGCGAGAGAAGGGCCTCATCGTCGGCGTTTGCCGCGAGTATCCGGTCGGTGACGCGCAAAAGATAGGGTATTTCGCCAATCTCGGCAGGCAACTCGCCGTGTTTTGGGCTGAGAAACGACAATTGATCGCCAATTTGTGGAATGGTCCCGACATCTATGGCGCCCGACACCCGGCCATATGCCGTGCCGATACCCACGACGGATATATCAACATGAATGCGGTGCATATTGTTCCGCTCCTCTTGGAGAAGAAAATCGGTCTAAGTTCGAAAACTTAACGTCCGCTTCCACCCCGTATCTGCCATTCACGGCCAATCTGGCTGGAATGTCGGAAATGGCCGGTTTCGGTCAGGCGGCTTTTAGTCGAGAATTAAGAGAAGCCGACATTCGCTAGGATCTCGAATGAGCGCCGTAAATCGATCAATCGCAGACATCGGCAGTTGTATTGCCGAACATGATATCGCGGGGGCGGGTGCGGCGCCTGTTCCGCACGCTCGTCATCAATTGCGAGCATCGGCCGGCGCGGTTGTCGCACACTTTCATGTCGTTCTGGCTTTTTTCCGCAGCGCCGCGCCATAGGCAAATGTGACCGCCATCCCGGCAAGCACGGCGCCGCATCCGACAAATACCGCCAAGTCGATCGGAGCGAAGATCCAAAGACCTGCATAGACGATCCCGCTCAACACGAAGGACCAGCCGCCGACCCGTTGAATGCGCCGCGCGACGCTGTTCGGGGCAAGCGCCTTGGGCATGCGATTGCCGTACCAAGCGACCATAAGGCCGTTGATTCCGATGACGCGCGTCGCGGTATCGTCGCCGATATAGCCGAGGGTCAACAGTGCCGTTGCGCCCAGCGACAGTCCGATGATGGCTCCGGCCCATGCAAGGCTCACCTTGATTTCACTGTTCATCCCAAAGTCTCCTTGGTGGCCAGGGGGGACGGCGCCGGAGCATCCGCGCCAAGACCGAATGAATGGACGAAGCCGAGCAGTGCTTCCTCAAGCACGGAGAGCTTCAGATGATAGATGATCGACTTGCCAGCCTTCTCGGCGTGGATAAGATCGGCTTCCTTCAGCACAAGGAAATGCGCAGACATCGTGGGCTTGGAGACGTCGAACTGATCACTTAGCTCGCCCGCGCTCATCGGCCCGGCACGCAAAAGCTGCAGGACGCGGCGACGTGTTGGATCGGAAAGAGCTTTGAAGACTGAAGACATGATTCGTTATTTAGCTAATTATCAAAACTAAGTCAAGTTCGTCGGATCGGGTGTCTAAAGGGGATTTGACGCCGGCAACGCAAATCCAAACGAAACGACTGCGAATGGCCGGTTACGGTCAGACGGCTTTCGGGCGCAGATCTCGAGAAGCGGACAATCGCGGAAAAATGCTTGCGCACGACCGGGTGTGAGAGATTGCGTCGCCGTGATCGACCCGCAGGCCATGAGGCGCCTCAACCATGCTCAGACACGCCGCCATGGCGGCCAAGAGTCTGCGCGCCGACTGCGCGGCTTTTGGCTATGATCCGTCCCGCAAAGCAAGACCGAACGCATTCAAGCCGGATGCGGGAATCACCGTCCTCGACGGCAAATCAGGCGAGGAAAGCTAGGACGCTTTGCAGATTCGCTGTTGAAATCAGCGAGACGCAGTTCGAAATCGTCTATTCCAGCCCGGCATCTTTTTGGGAATTTTAGTCCTTAGACGATGCTGGCTTGGCCTTTCGGGGACCGGGCTTCTTCGTCGGCCGCATGACCTTTGTCGCCTCGGACGCCTTGCGAGCGGGAGCATCCACGGCTTCTGGTTGCCCGGCCCGCCGCCGATACGCATGTTTGAGAGCAGCCAGGCCATCGAGAAAGTCCTGATAGGGTTCCACGGGATCGGCTGGCTCGCGATCTAGCTCGAACCGGCCCCGCAACGTCAATATGTCATTGCGGATCGCATCGGCTTCAACTGACAAATTGAGATTGGCTTCAATTTCGTCGAGCAGAATTCGGCATTCCTCGCGCCGGGCATGAGTTGGATGATCCATTTTGAAAAGGCGGGCGCGCTGTTCGACAAGCGTATCGAGCCGCCGCGTCCCCGCTTCGCGCTCAGCTTGATGCCGTGCCTTGTTGACCGCTCGAAACAGGATACGCATGCGGTCGAGGAAGAGCGTTAAGTCGCCGGCGAGCGATGCCGGCGCCTCGTGCTCGAGAATGCGCGCAATGGCTTGAGCAAATCCGACCTTCTCGATTTTCCCGCCGCTCTTCGCAACCACGCCATTGATGGCGTCGATCAGCGGGCCGCCTTTACCGATCGCTGCTTGGATAGCCGCGAGCGAAAATTCAGGTCGCACCCCTTCCCTGAACTTCATAACCTCCTCGACATAGGACGCTACCGCGGCGTGAGCGAGACCCGCGGGTACGACATCCTCGATCTCCAACACCGCCGGCCACCCGTCGATGCCGCCGCCCACTGAAGCCAGATCGAGTACGAGCTCGCTGGAAATATTGTTCTTCAGCATCGCGTCGGTGAGAAGCAATTTCTTGACTTCCAAGCCCTTTGCGTCTGCGTCGAGCAATATGACCGTGGGCGGCTTATCCGCGCCCTGCCCTCGGATACGAAAGAGTGTGTGCGGAACTTCTCCTGCGGAACCCGACGGCACGATCACGATCCGGTTGAGGTCGAGCGAGTCCTCTTCAATGAGCGGAGACAATTTGCGTATGGCAGTCGCCGCGGCGGCCAGAATGATCTGATCCGACGGACCCTCGACGAGGACATTGACTGCCCCGACGAAGGCCGTTTCGCCGACGAAAGCACCAAACGCCGATCGCAGTGGTTCATAGTGATTTTGCGTGGCGGTCGGCACCACGCGAGTGCCGTCGCTAATCGTACCTTTTTCCAGCACGCGGATGCGCTCGCCATGGTTCTTGTCGAGTAGAAAGGGAGAGTGCGTAACGTAGATGACCTGGATCGGCTCTCGATCCTTAACGGGATCGGCGAGATCACGGAACACCCTCATCAGGTCCTGCTGCGCCTCCGCTGAAAGGAAGGTATCGGGCTCGTCCATCAGGAGGATCGTTTCCCGCGAAGCGACGGGGCGGTCTACCTGAGCCTGAATGAGGTACGACAGGAAGTACCGAAGGCCGCTGCTTCGCTCCGAGAACATATATTCGCTACCGGTCCGGTCTGTGATCGTGAATGCAAGCTCGCGGTGCCGAATAACCACGCGTAGGCCGAAGTCGCGATCCTGTACCCAATAGCGTTGAAGGTTGAGCTGACGATCGAGTTGCTCGTTTGCTTTGCGCAGCAGCCCGCTGGCATAGCCGTCGTCGCTTTCGTCGACCGCTCTTGCGAGATCTTTCAGCCGATCAGGATCGATCTTGCCCAGCTCGATGAGCAGCCTGCGACCAAGGTCCAAGGAAGCGAGTTCATTTTCGGTCAGGGCATCCACTGATTTTTGAAGTGCGGGCTGCAAAAGCTCGTTGAGCGATTGCGCATTGGCCGTGATTTGGGAGGGGTCGGCCGCCAATCGGCGGAGGACCGGTACCGAATCCAGGAGTTGGCGCGCGGCATTGCGACTGACGTCCGCGAGTGAAGCCGCGCTGCCGTCGAGGATATACGCAAAGGGAATTGCATTCGGGATTGCGACGTCGGGCTTGATTTCAAATGGCTGTGGCAAGATCGCAGCGAGCCTGTCTTGCGCAGAGGCGCCGAGGTCGAAAGATTCCCATTCTTTCCCATGCGGAAGCCAGAGTTTCAGAATGTCCGGCTCTTCTCGGAACATCAGAAAGCGGTCGAAGCGGTCGAAGGAAGCACCCACGATGGCAGCTATCTCCTTGGCTTCGTCATCTGACAGCTTGTCCCAGCCGACCCCGACGTGCGGTGGACAACGCTGACCTTGGGCGACCCCGAAGAACGGCGAATAACGACAATGATCGCGATCCTTGATGTCCTTCCCCGTAATTGCCTTCTTGATCGCATCCAGCAGGTGACTTTTTCCGGACTCATTGGCGCCGACGATCGTGGTGATTTTGGGATCAAGGGGTACGCGGATATAGGGAAAATTTTGCCCGCGAAATTCATCCCAAGGCAGCTTCTCCTTGGCATTGAGTTTCCTGACCTGGTCGAAGTTAAAGGATTTGTAGAAGCGCGCGTAAGCCGTACTCAGTTTCATATTCCCCCCTCAGCGCGCTCATTTTGCGGATTCCGCGCTTCGATAGCTTAGCCAAACTCCGCAGGCAGAATATTCTTTATTGCGAAATAATTTGATCCATTCTGAACCTACCACAGGTTCAATGACTGCTTAATATTGACAAGCCGAGACGCTGTCTGGATTTCTGGCAGGGGCGGGAAAGGTCAGACAGCGACCCAGACTATTACTCGCAAGCCGTCGAGGTAGGTGGACCGTTTGCGCACGCGGGGGCAGTCAAGTCAGCTGTTGGCTAAGGCTCTGATCGAGAATTCATTCTGATCAATTGAGCCGCCACGCAGTGACCGAAGGAGGGAAACTCATGGCTTATCGGAACAAGACTTACATCGCCTTCGATGGCGACGAGGATATGCATTATTACCGCCTCATGACGGCATGGGCGGCAAATGAGAAGTTTGATTTCGAGTTTCACAATGCGCACGACGTTAATTCCGCTCGAGACAGTAGCAAGGAGGAGAGCATCAAGCGTCAGCTGCGTGAGCGCTTTGCCAATTCAAAGGCATTCGTGCTTCTGATCGGTGAGAAGACACACGCGCTGAAAAAGTTCGTCGAATGGGAGATCGAAACCGCGATCCGGCTCGAACTCCCGATCGTCGCTGTAAACCTCAACGGCAGCCGGTCACGTGACGCATTCTGCCCGCCCGCGCTTTACGACGCTCTCGCCATCTATGTGCCGTTCAACGAGAAGATAATCTCTTATGCGTTAGAACACTGGCCGACGAGCGCGGCCACGCATAGAAAGAACGGAGACGCCGGTCCATACTATTACAAAGACCATGTTTATCAGGGCCTCGGCATCAAATAATGACCTATTTCTTCAAATCGATCCTGACCTTGTCCTTTTGGCGTTTTGCCCTGTTTTCGCAGGATGCCGCGATCAAGGTTCTCGCCGCGATGGGCGGCCTGTACGGCTTTGTGGAAATGCTCGATTTTTTCGGTATCTATACCAAGGACCGATATAGTGGGCTGGCGATCATACCGATGCTCCTGGCGGCAATCATACTCGTCGTCGTTACGCGACGCCCCGTGTCGCGTATCTCCTATAAGCCGTTAGGAAAGGACTATCGCATCGACGTCCGCATCGGCGACCTATTTTCCGGAACAGGCGATGTCGTCGTCAGCACTAATACGACGTTCGACACCGACATGGCATCCGGACTGATCGACGCGGGAAGTCTGCAAGGCCAGGTTGCGACCCAGTTTTTTCAGACCAACACGAAAGACATAGATCAGCAACTAGAAAACGAATTGCAGAATGTCCCGTCGACCGAGCGCGCCGATGCGCTTGGCAAGAAGCGCGAATATCCGATCGGCACCGTAGCTCGGGTCCGCAGCCATAGTCGCACCTTCTATTTCATCGCGATGTCCCGGCTTAATGATGCGGGGACCGCCGGATCGACAAAAAGAGACGTCGAGGATGCACTCGACAAGCTCTGGGCATTCATTGCTGAGCGAGGCAACCATCAGCCGATAGCGATACCCTTGATGGGAACGGGTCGCGGCCGTATTCCGGTTCCACGCAAGAAGGTCGCCGAGATGATCGCCCAATCCTTTGCAGAGGCGTCAGCCGAGAGGATTTTCTCCGCAGAGCTTTCCATTGTGATCCGCCCGCAAGATGCGGAGAGATTTGAAGTAAACCTGTATCAAATTCGGGATTATCTGGTGCAGAGCCTTCATAGCTGAGACGTCACAAAAAGCTCGGCGGCCGGGCCGGCAGTTCGGAATTACCGACATTCGATCGCCGACCCTCAGGGTGCAAACGAGATTCTTTACACCCTTTGACGAGCTGGCCGGGAGTAGACTGTCGTCTTCTAGAGAAATCAGAAGTGTGGACATGCGTGGCGACGCTGAATTAGCGCTGACGATCAGCCTCGTGAACGGGACACCTGCGCTTGCTCGGGACGCCTGACAGGCACGATGAACTCTGGAAGATCGGAGAGGCGTTGGTTATGTGAGGCCTGCGTAGCCCAATTTAACGCTTCAAGATTGTGACTAACTTCGGCAAAAAACCGCTCCTGGTCCTGTAGCATTCCTAAGTTAATTAGATTTAGAGGCGCATGCCCGACGTTAACCGAATCATTTGTGCCGGCGACGTCTTCGATGTTTATAAAAGCGAGAATGCGCCCAGCCACCACGCTCCATTGCGTGTGGGCATATTGATTGCGCAATTTAAGACACAATCGGAGGTCGGAAATGGTGGCCTCATAAACGGACCGCACTTTTCCAGCTGGAATGCGCTGTCGGGCGAGGGCGTCAGCCAAACTGAGACGCTGAGACTCGCCGCGCGACCTAAACATCGCTTTGACGGCGGTGTCCCAATCGTTCAACGCGGCGCCAACCAGTAAGCACAGGTCCCACTCTAGTTGGCCATACCCGACGATCAAACGACCGATTATTGCTCCTTCCTCTGGAAATTGCGCGAATGCCCCCGGCATATTTAGTCGTAAGCTCATGAACGGCCCTCCTGTCTGCACTGAAAATCCTCCTGGATTTAACGCAGTATCGGCTTGACGTTTGTAGATTAAATCGGAACATGATGCGAACATGGAGGTGCGGGTATAGATGTGGTCAGATAACGAGACTATTCGTGACTTGGTCAACTTTTCACATGTCGCAGATATTGCAGCAGAAAGAATAGTCGGCGCAAAGGGAGAGCCCCTATCGGTTGGCATCTCTGGCGACTGGGGCGTCGGCAAGTCGTCGATGATGAAGCTTCTGCGCACTTCGCTCAGCAAGCACGAGGATGTCGAGTTCCGTTTCGTCGAGTTCAACGCTTGGCTCTATCAAAACTACGACGATGCTCGTGCCGCTCTCATGGAGGCGATTGCTGCTGCTGTGGTCGAACAGGCAGTCGCGAAGAAGGACTCGCTTTCGGAGACCGCTCTAAAGCACGCCCGCAACCTGCTCGGCCGCGTAAAGAAGCTCAGGCTGTTGGGCCTTATCGGCTCTACCGCGATTGACATCTATGCCGGCGGTCATCTTACGCCGTTCCTCGCGGCTGGCGTGGGGACCGTAGGTGGATTGCTCGACGGTGACGTCACAAGCGACGACGTGGAGAAAGCCCGGAAGCTCGCGACCGATACCTACGAAGGCGGGAAAAAGCTGGTCGGTGACAAGGCGCCGGAAAAGGCGTCTGAACCGGCAGAGGCTGACACGCCCCGCAAGGCGATTCAAGCCTTTCGCGATGATCTGGAGGCAACGCTAGCTGAGCTAGGCGTTACTCTAGTGGTGTTAATCGACGATCTCGATCGCTGCCTGCCCAAGACCGCGATCGCGACGCTCGAATCGATGCGTCTGTTCCTCTTTCTAAAGCATACCGCGTTCGTCATCGCCGCTGACGAGGGCATGATCCGGCAGGCCGTGCGATCGCATTTCGAGAACGCAACACTCGATGACGATCTGGTAACCAACTATTTCGACAAGCTGATTCAACTCCCCATCCGCGTGCCCGCGCTCGGTACGCAAGAGGTTCGGGCATATCTGATGATGTTGTTTGTCGACGCCGACCCGGATCTCGACGGCTCAGTGAAGGACACCATCCGTGAGGCGGTATGCAAACGCCTCGCTCAATCTTGGACAGGAGCCAGGGTCGACAAGGCTTTCGTATCTGAAGAGATCAAGAATTGCCCACCGCAAGCCGAATGCCCGCCCAGCCTGCTGAACCGCCTCGCGCTTGCCGAGCGCATCGCTCCGATCTTAACGACCTCGCCCAAAATTCGCGGTAACCCACGCCTCATCAAGCGTTTCCTCAATACCTTGTCGATGCGCAGTTCCATGGCGCGAATCCAGTCGGTGACCGTGGACGAGGAAGTGCTGGTCAAGCTGCTCCTGTTCGAACGCTGCGGCGACAAGGATGCCTATGCCGAGCTGCTTCGCGCAGTGAACGAGTCCGAAGACGGTTACGCGGCATTCTTGGGAGACATGGAGCGTCGGGCCCGCGGCGACGACACCGCGCCTGAACTGGAGAAACCATGGAACGAAGCCTTCCACATGAACTGGCTCAGGCTGGATCCGCCGCTCGCGGATAAAGATTTACGCGGCGCCCTTTATGTCGGACGAGAAAGCCACCCGATCATCTCTCGCGCTGACGAATTGTCGTCGGAGGCGATGGAGGTTCTCGACATGCTCCTGAAACTTAATTCGGCGAGCCCAATTGTCGTCGATGAGATAGCAAAACTGTCGAATCCAGAAATCGGCCGGATCACAGACAAGATCATCGTGCGGGCGAGGAATGAGACTGCTTGGGGTACGCCTCCGATTCTCAATGCGCTGCAGGCGCTCGCCGCCGTTTCGTCGGCTTCCGCCCGTGTAGTCGTCGCCTTCTTCAGCGAGGTACCGTCGAGTCAGATCAAGGCATCCATCGTGCCGCGTCTCGCAGCGATAGCTTGGGGACAGGAGGTGCTCACGGCTTTCCACAAGCGAGGTGACTTGGCCGGTCCGGCCAAGAATGCGGTCACGAAATCGTTGAAAGGGCATAAATAGTGGGAACGTCCGCTTCCAGCCGCGGCCCAGGGTCTGGGCCCGACATTCCAATCGTGCCGCCCTGGGTAGATAATCCGCCGCCCGCACCGCCTGCGCCTCAGCCGCCCCAGCTAATGCCTGCGCCAGCACAACCGGCTACGTCACCTTCTCCACAGGCGCCCCCAGCACCAAGTCCTCAGGCTCCTCAGCAGCCTCAACCACTGCTCCAACCCGAGCCAGAAACGGCAGCGCCTGGCCGGTGGCGCGGGGTAAGGACATCGCTCGGCAAGTTCGGGGGTGGTGGTGACGATCGCGGAAGACATCTACGTCGTGGTCTCGGTCACTACTCGAGAAGCGGTATGGGGGGCAGCCGCAATGCTGCGCGCCGGATGGGCGGCTCGGCCAGAACAGCCGGCATCCTGCACAACGCTCTCACCTCGCTGGCGAACGGAGAGCAGCTCCCACAAGAGCTTGGGATTGATCCACTCGCCCTTGCCGGGTTGTCACCTTCAGAGATTGCTGACGCGCTCGTTGATGCCATCCGCCCAATCGATGGGACACAGGATGCAGAAGCCACGCGAGATTCGGTCGCGCGAGCACTATCAGACATTCTGGATCAGAATGCCGATATTACCAGCCTAACACCGCAACAGATCGATCAAGTCACGGCCTCGACTCTTGGATACGACGTTGCTCTGCGCATTGAGCTCGATGTCGGTAAGGCGATTATCGCCAAGGCCCCTACGAAAAGTGAGGGGCTAGAGCGGCTCCAAGAGATGAAGGATTATGTGCGCGAAGTTGTGGCGGCCGAGTACGCAGCGGAACGCACCAGCGTTGGTTCTGTCGGTCGTGCAGCAATTGAGCGGATTTCGCGCAATGCGATTCAGCAGGCATTCGAAGTGTTTGAGGAGGATGGCGAGCTGTGATCAGAGTCTCATGCCTTCCCGAAGATCTCCCGGATGAAGCAGGGAGCGATCTGCGGTTCGATATATATTCTCAATCACGTCTCGCGGGACGCGGGCGGGTCGGAAGCCTCGTGCCTGGACGTGTTCGTCGCCTTGGCCTGCGGCCATCGGTCGATGCTTGGGATTTCACCTCATTTGCGATTGCAGTGGTCGCTGCCGACGAGGCTGTATCTCGCGAGCGTAGTCCAGATGGATGGACGCGTGAGATCGGGCTGACGGTTGCCGTCTCCTCTCCGGATTTCTGGAACTCGCAGCGCGGTCGGCTGACCCAAGCGCTCCGCTTCCTCTCAGGAGACATCTGGGAATTGAATTTTATCGGGGACGGCGCTGCTCCGACGACCAGTGATCCGATGCGACTGCGCAACGAGGACATGATCTGTTTGTTGTCGGGCGGCATGGACAGCCTGATCGGCGCAATCGACGTCGTTGAGGAAGGACGCAATCCGCTTTTTGTAAGTCAGATGGCGAAGGGAGACACCGCGGACCAAAAGATGTTCGCGCAGACTATCTCACCTCATAGCCTGCACCTTCTGCTCAACCATCATGCCCGACCGCCTGGGCCATCCGAACGATCCCAGCGCGCCCGCTCCATTGCCTTCTTGGGCTTCGGCGTGCTGGCGGCGACATGCCTGCGGCGACATCACGATGGCGATGAGGTCGAATTACGCATTCCGGAGAATGGTTTCATCAGCCAGAATGTCCCACTGACTCCACTGCGCACCGGGAGCCTCAGCACTCGCACGACACATCCATATTTCCTGCGCCTTATCCAAGATACGCTAGACGCGGCTGGCTTACGGGTTCGCGTGAACAACCCCTATGAGCATAGCACGAAAGGCGAAATGCTTTTGGGTTGCACGAACCAGCCTCTTCTGAAGCAACTGGTTGGCGATTCAACCAGTTGTGGTCGCTATTCCCGCACGGGCTTCCAGCATTGTGGTCGCTGCGTCCCATGCCAAGTGCGACGCGGCGCCTATCTGGCTTGGGGGCAGGACGATGACACCGTTGGCCGTTACAAATACGAACAGTTAGACCAAGATGATGTTCGCCACGCCCGGTTTGATGACGTCAGATCCGTCGCCATCGCTGTTGAAACGGTGAGCCGACATGGCATCGAAGAGTTGATCGGCGGTGCGATGAATGCCCGGTTACTCGGTGACATTACCCCCTATCGGGAGGTCGTCCGGCGTGGCATCGCGGAACTCTCCGCTCTCCACGCCCACCTAGGTGTCCCTTGATTGACTTCCATTGCCATCTTGATCTGTTTCCTGATCCTCAGAACGTCCTTGAGGGAATCGATGCGAGAGGGACCTATGTATTGGCGGTCACGACCACGCCTAAGGCTTGGCGCGGGACAAAGAAGCTGGTTGGCGATCGCAAGCGAGTTCGGGTGGCACTAGGTCTGCATCCTGAACTTGTTGCACACCGCCATCAAGAATTGCCCCTCCTATGCGGCCTCCTTCCCGAAGCTCGATATGTGGGCGAAATTGGAATTGATGGTAGCCCGCCACATAGAGATTCACTCGACTTGCAGAAAGCGGTCTTCGATCGCATCCTCACTGAATGCGCTGCGCTCGGCGGACGCGTGATGACGATCCATTCCCGCGGTGCGGCCTCAGCAGTTTTGGATGCGCTAGAACGTCGACCGAACGCCGGCGTTCCTATCCTTCATTGGTTCAGCGGAAGTACGAAGGAATTGACCCGAGCGGTTCAAATCGGATGCTGGTTCTCCGTAGGCCCCGCAATGCTGAAATCTCGAAAAGGCCGCGAATTGGCCAGCGCAATGCCGATCGATCGGATGCTTACCGAGACGGATGCACCTTTCGCACGAGATGGAGAGCACCCTTTGATGCCGTGGCAGGCGTATGACTCTCTGCTCGTGTTGGAAATGCTGCATGGAGTAGATCGGAAGGCGCTCGCCCTACAGATGAAAAGAAATCTGAAACGGCTTGCACAATATGCAACGGCTTAGGTTGTACGTGTCTCCCTTCAGCATCACTCGGCGGTCGGGTAATAAGGCGAATGTCGGCTGGCGGCTGTCGGCTTTTGGGTGCGGGTGACGAAGTGTTTGAACGACCGAAATGAGGCGCAAGGTCGACGCGCGCCGTCGCAGGGTAAGAGAGTGATTGGACGTTAAAGACGAATTCCAGCAATCACCCCTCCGGCTCGGCCGCCGCCATCGCCAGCGCAACCCGCAGCGTGACCAGCGCATCCTTCCCCGCGACGTGCATTCCCTTGCGCTCGATCCCGTACTCATCCGCGAGGTGAGCCAAGCGGCGCGGGTTGCCATTCACCGGGTTCGTGAGCCGCGACCACGCTCCCGTATCTACGGTGGGCAACTTTTGCGTTTTCGGTAGCGGACACCCCCACTGTCTCATTTTCAACCGGTCATTCTGAAGCGCGTGGCCGACGAGAATTTCGGCGGATCGCATGGTGGCTTGCAGCCACGCCTTGGCCGCGTCTTCGGCCAGGTACATGGTCTTGCCATTGTCGAAGGACCGGGCGCGGCCTCTGACGCGGACGTTATGTACCTTGATCTCGCCATCGCGCAGCACCGCGACCCCGAGTTCGGCGACGCGGTTGGGAGGCTGGTACTCCCACTCGGCGTCGAAGCTGACGATCGTGTATCCCTTGTCCAACGCTTGCCGCATGAGGCGCCATTGCGGGGTTTCCCATATCGGGATGGGAACACGGCCGCGGCGTTTCGGCGTAACAGGCTCTACAGATATTTCTTCATTCATGACTGTTCCGAGGTCTAATCATCAAGTAGAGGAATGCAATCAGCGCCATAATGGCGAAAATGCAGAGGATTTACATGCAGAACGAAGACTTGGTCACGCTGACTGCGGACATTGCCGCTGCTTACGTGTCGAACAACAGTGTCGCCGTCAGCGACCTTGCCGTTCTGATCAACAAGATTCATGGTAGCCTTACGGGCCTTAGCTTAGCCGCCGAACCCGAGGTTACCGAAGCCGTCCCCATCGTGTCCATCCGCGCATCGGTGAAGCCCGACTATCTCGTCTGCCTTGAATGCGGGCAAAAGGCGAAGACCCTGCGCCGCCATCTGAACACCGCGCACGAGCTGGATGAAGCGGCTTATCGTGACAAGTACAATCTCCCGGCCTCCTATCCGATGACTGCACCGAGCTATTCGGAAAAGCGCCGGGAAATGGCGAAGAGCATCGGCCTTGGCAGGCAGGGCACCGGCGGCCGTAAGCCGGCGGGTCGAACTAAGAAGTAAGAGAGAACTCTCGTGGGCCGCCTTGGGTCGCGACCACCCGGGCGGCCGCGATCAGAGCGGTCATTTCGCCGATCGCTCTGTCCAGCTGGTCCAGACGCTCTCGAAGCTCGGTATCCCGGCCACCGATCATCAACGCGACGGGGCTCATATCTTCCATGATAATGCCGACCTCGGTGCAGAGGCGGGCCACGAGGTCTCGATGGTCGTCGTCCATGCCCGTACGAAGCGGGATGGCGGGGTCCAAGTCCATAACCAGCTTCACGCCGCCGCTCCAAATATCGCCCGCTGCGCTCCCCAGTCGACCGGCCATTTCTGCGCGAGTATCCATTCCGGCGTCACGTGGTTGGGCGCGGCGCCGGTGAGCAGTGCACGCTGAATGTCGGGCGCCAGTAGTCCTATTATGATCCGCTGCCGAACCCACTGCGCCGCCGGAGCCGTCATCTGCCCATGCTCGGCCGGCGCCATCGGCGAGGCGTGAACTTCGTCGAGCCGCTGGTGTGCCGTGCGGACGAGCGCGGCGAGATCAGCCTTGGTATCGAAGCCGGCCACGGCCTTGTCTGGAGACTGTTTCGTCCTCCCCCGCCGATCGGGCGGCAGCGCGACGGAGAGGTGCAGGATGCCGCCCTCAATCTTCGCGTCGGCGTCGATCAACTCAGCTTTGCGAAGCAGCCGGGTAGCGCCGAGCGCACTGTCGTCGGTGATCTGTGCGACGTCGATCTCGGCAAACAGCCGCTCGCCAAGCGCCGTGACCTTGGTGATGGCGCCGAACAGATCGGTGTCATGCTGATCAATGACCAGGTCCTTGAGCCCGACGTTGATCGCCCGCTCGATCCGTGCCGCCGAGAACCGCTGCCCCTCGCGATTGGTCGGCATGTTCGCGGTGCGGGGAAGCAGGCAGTCGCTGACATAATAGCGGTACATCTTCTTGCCCCGCCCGTACGAGAAACTCACGCTCATCGGCTGGCCGTCGGCATCATGGATCTTACCGGTGAGCGGCGAGGACGCCGCGCGGGTCCTGCGGGCGCTGCGCTTGACCCGGTTGTCGTCGAGCTGCGCCTGCACGGCGTCGAACAACTCCTTGTCGACGATCGCCTCATGCTCGCCGGCATGCGCCTTGCCCTTGTGGACGGCATAACCTCGATAGACCTTGTTCCGCAGGATATGGGCGAGCGCCCCGACATGGAACGGCAGCCCGCCGTGGGTCTTGCCCGCGCGCGACGTCCAGCGCTTTGACCGGATGCCCTCGGCTGCCAGCTCCTTCGCAAGCGCGGGCACCGACTTCAGCGCAAGGTAGCGGGAGAAAATATGCCGGACCGTCTCGGCCTCAGCCTCGTTCACCTCGAGCTTCCGGTCGCCGAGGTCGTAGCCCAGCGGGACATTGCCGCCCATGAACATGCCCTTGGCTCTTGACGCCGCGATCTTGTCGCGGATGCGCTCGCCGGTGACCTCGCGCTCGAACTGCGCGAACGACAGCAGGACATTGAGGGTCAGCCGTCCCATGCTGTTGGTGGTGTTGAACGCCTGCGTCACGCTCACGAACGAGGTGTCATTGCCGTCGAAGGTTTCGACAATGCGGGCGAAGTCCATGAGGCTGCGAGTGAGCCGGTCGACCTTGTAGACGACGACGATATCGATGCGTCCACGTGCGATATCGGCGAGCAGGGCTTTGAGGGCAGGGCGATCCATATTGCCACCCGACCAGCCGCCGTCGTCATAGCGGTCGGGAAGACATTCCCAGCCTTCGCCTGCCTGGCTCAATATGTAGGCCTCGCACGCCTCGCGCTGGGCATCGAGCGTGTTGAACGCTTGCTCAAGCCCTTCCTCGGTCGACTTCCTCGTATAGATGGCGCAGCGCCGCCGCGGCGGACTGCTCATCGGACGTTCGCCTGCCGGAGGCCGAAGAAGCGCGGACCGTTCCAGCGCATCCCCGTGATATGGCGCGCGACCTCGGAAAGGCTGCCCCAGGTCTTCCCCTCATAGACGACCCCGCTCTCGATCACGACGACCTCGTGGGTGCGGCCGGCCCATTCGCGGGCGAGACGCATGCCGGGCGGCGGAACCACACGCAGCGGCAGATCCTCGCGCGCGAGCAGCTTCTTCGTTGTCGCGTCGAGCCCGCCATAGACGTCGGCCTGCACGCGCCATGCGAGGACACGGCGAAGCAGGTCGGCGCTGCGGTGACGGGGAGCAGCGCCGTAGCGCCGCTCCCACTCTACCCGAAGCTCTGCGAGCGGCATCGCGGCGATTGCCGCGACCGCGTTCGTGACCCCGGCCTTCCGGCTCATGCCGCGGCTCCGATGAACCAGGCGGTCGTATTGCCGGTCGCGCGCTTCTCGATGACATGGTCCTTCTTACGAAGCCCCGTCATCGCGGCGCGCACGCTGTGCGATTGCCAGCCGGTGCGCGTCGTCATTTCTTCGAGGGTGGCGCCGTCGTCGCGCTGGAGCATCTCGAGCAGGGTCGCGGCCTTGCTGCCTTCGCGCAGTGTCTTCGTGTCGGTGTTCTTGGTCATGGGTGGTCTCCTGATGAGACCCGGCGGCATGCCGGGCCCACCACCCAGAGCCCCGCCGATCACTCGGCTGGGGCAGGCGCTGCGATTCAGTGCGTTGCGGCTCCTGCAGCAATGCTCCGTTCCAAAGCGAAGTCGAGCGATAAAGTTTCCTACCGCCGCTTTGCACACAAAATCGGCCATCGGCCATTCAGCTCCGCCGCCGACCTCGCGCTAGAATTTAGCCTAGTTCATGCTCTCAGCACGAGCCGTGTTCAGGAACGCTGTCCGCTGGGCTTGATTTGGTTGTGCAGAAAAAATTGTTCCAATATGGTGGTTTACACACACTCTCAATTGACGCTTAGCGCTTTGCCTGAAACTCTGAAGGCGATTTTATCTGCGGCCGATTCTTGGCCGACTTCGGGGGGCGCATGGCAAAGCTTGGCATATTGAGGCGCTTTTTTGCAGTAGCGACGTTGTTGATTGGAGCAATCTCGGGAAGCGCCCTCGGTCAGACCCCGCTCCCGGGAACGACACCAACGGCGGTGACACCGCTATGGTACACAATCACTGGAACTGGCAAACCGCAGGAAGGATATTCGACGCCCGACGGAGCGTGCCGACGGCAGCACCAAGTCTATAACCCGAATGCGACCTATCAAGCCCCCAAGTACGACGATTACAACACCTATATTTGCAGGTGGGATACGAGTGCGCCCGGCGCCAGCACGATCTTGCCTGCGTGGGTGACATTGCAATGCCCCAATACGCACAGCCTGACGCCAAACGGTGAATGCCGGACGGCAGCCGATGATGAGCCGGAATGCGACTGCACTGAAGAGAGCCGGCCGGAGGCGACTGGCCCGAGCCCGATAGCCGGAAACCCGATCTCGATCGCGACTGGCTCCAAGATCGACTATCAAAGTGACTTTGAAACGGCCGATGGCCTGTTCAAGGTGGGGCGCAGTTACCGCAGCCTTCAGCACCAGAGCCGCCGGCAATCGAACACGCCGATACCCGGCTTCGGGCCGAACTGGCATGGCGTATTGCCCGGACGACTGGCCGCGTTCGGTACCTATACCGAGATCGTGGAATATCTTCCGGCTTCGGGCGGATACGATTATTTTAGCACCACCAGCACGAGCACCGATTGGGTCTATGCTCCCGGGAGACAGACGAGCTTGTCATCCCACGCGATTGGCCGGCGCAAGTTCGAGATTATCACCCCGCCGTCGGTGACTCGGAATGTCTATTTCCGAACCGAAGCTGCTGTCCCCAATGGAGCCGCCGAATTCAAGCTCACGGAATCCGACGGGACGCAGACATTCTACCGCCGCGCAAATAGTTGGAGCACAGCAGATCAGCTGCGCTATCTCATCCCGATCCAGCGGATCATGCCGGGGGGCTACACCCTATACTATGATTATCCCGATGTAGGGGAGTTTCCGGACAAGGTACGTGACAGCTTCGGCCGCGAAATGTTGCTTACATGGGCGGTGACCAAGCCGAGTAGCATCTATCAAACTACCAGCGGCGGCGGCGGCGGGAGCGGGGGCGGCACGACGAGTTCGAGCACCATATATTATGAAGCCCCGAACCTGACCAAGGTGATCACCCAGATCCAGCTGCCAGATACAACCAAGCTCGTATATACGTATGGCGAAACCTCTACGGTCGATCGCGTCGGGCGCGACGACCGGCTGACCCGCGTCAGCAGGCAGGATGTGCTCGGTAACGAGCTGTGGGCCCGCGAATATCTCTATGAAGACGGCAACTGGCCCTACGCGCTTACCGGTATCGTCGACCAGGATGGCCAGCGCCTATCGACCTATACCTATCATCCCAACGGGCTGGCAAAGACCTCGGAGCGCGCTGGCGGCGTAGGCAAGGTCGAGGTGGACTACACGACGGATCGAGACAACACCTACGAGTACACGTACCGCTCCGTGAAAAACCCGTTGGGCCGGCAGGAAAATTACCATTTTTTCCGCCGCCAGATTTCGACGCTCAGCAATATCCCCTCTTCGCTGACCCGCATAGAAGGCCTGGCGACAGCAGACGTGCCGGCCGACCTTCGTACATTCAACCAGGCGGCCTCGGGCAGCTTCAGCTATATTCGTCAGCTTACCTCGACGACCGATCCTCGTGGCGTTGTGACCAACTTCACGAATGACACCGCGAATTCGCGTCCGACAGCGATTACCGAAGGCGTCGGGACAAGTGCGGCGCGCACGCGGAACATCCAATGGCATGCGACGCTCGACCTTCCAACGCGCATCGACGTTCCCGGTCTTCGCACGGAGATGACCTACGGGACGGACGGCGAGTTGCTGACGCGCACGCTGACTGACACGACGACGCATACTCTTCCTTATTCGACGGCGGGACAGACGCGGACTGAGACCTACACGTGGGGTACTGGCGGCCGCCTCGCGTCGATCAACGGCCCGCGTGCCGCAGTTGGCGCGATCGACGATATCACTAGCTTTTCCTATGATGCCACCGGCAACCTGCTGACGATGACGAATGGCCTCGGCCAGGTCACCGCCTTCGCTGGTCATGATGTGGTCGGCCGACCCGGCTCGATGACCGATCCGAACGGCATCCAGACGCTCTTTGCCTATGATCCGCTAGGCCGCCTGCTGACCAGTACGGTCAAGCATCCGGTGAGCTCGGCGCTCGATGCCGTCACTACCTACGACTATGATGTGGAAGGCCGGGTCACCGGGATCACCCTTCCCGCGACCGAGAAGCTCAGCTTCGTATACGACCTTGCAGGCCAACTTCTCGAGATTGCTTCGGCTGACGGCGAGAAACAGACCTTCGCGCACGACGCGATGGGCAATGTCACCGAGCAGAAGATCAAGCGCGCCGACGGTGTAGCCCGCAGCACGATCACTCGGACGTTCGACAGCATCGGCCGCATGCTCACCGAGACGCTCGGCTCCGGCCGGACGACCGCCTGGGAATATGACAAGAACGGCAACCCGGTCCGCACGACCTCGCCGCGCAGCTATGCGACCGACTTGGCGTTCGATCCTCTGAACCGGCTGACCCAAGCGGTCGCCCCTGACACTGGGACGACGGCGACCGCCTATAATGCGAAGGACGAGCCAACCAGCTTCACCGACGCCGTGTCGGTGCAAACGACGTTCGTTCGCAACGGGTTCGGCGAGGTCATCCGCGAGGTCAGCCCCGATCGTGGCACCAGCACCTACTATTATGATGCTGCGGGCGACATGACCGCCGCGATCGACGGTCGTGGCCAGCGGATCGATTATACGCGCGACATCCTCGGCCGAGTGACAAGCAAAACGCCGGTCGGCCGTCCTTCCTCGGAGATCGTTACCTACACCTACGACAGCGGCGGCGTATCGGGCTGTTATTGCGTCGGCCGCCTTGCGAGCATGACCGATGGCAGCGGCACGACCAGCTTCGGCTATGACCATCGCGGTAACCTGACCTCGAAGGCCGAGCCGGTGGGGACGCTGGCGTGGACTTACGACCTCGCCGACCGCGTCGTCCAGGTCGGTTATCCGAGCGGCCGCGACGTCGGCTACACGCGCGATGCCAAGGGACGCGTGATCGAAGTGAAGACGCGCGCGACGAGCGGCTCGAGCTGGTCGACGCTGGCGACGAACATCACCTACGAGCCGTTCGGCCCGATGAAATCGGCCGACCTTGGCAATGGGCTGAAGCTGTCGCTCGATTGGGGCAGCGACCGGCGGCTGGCGTCGAAGCGGCTGTACACCGCGGGCGGCGCGGACGTCTGGCACCTGACCTACGCCTATGACGGCGACGACAATATCACCGCGATCACCGACCTAGTGACCTCGGCGAACAGCCGCAGCTTCGGCTATGACAGTGTTGACCGGCTGACGCGGGTGGACAGCGGCGGCGCTCCGTTCGCGCGCGAGGATTATGTCCATGACAAGAATGGCAACCGCGCCGCGGTCCAGCGCCGCACCAATGTCGCCGACACGGCTCCTGCCGAGACCGACACCTACACGCGTACGAGCGGCACGAACCGCATCGCGTCGGTCGCGCCCGCAGGAGGCGGCACGCGCGGGTTTACGCACGATGCGCGCGGCAACCTGATCGGCGAGACGCGTCCGGGCGGGCCGAGCCTTACGCTCGGCTATGATGGGCATGCGCGGCTGGCGAGCTACGCGGTCGCGGGCGCCGAGACGCAGGCGATGCTCTACAATGGGCTCGACGAGCGGGTAGGCCTTACTACGACGCTGGGCGGCAGCCCTGTGGCGGAGCGGCGCTATATCTACGACGCCGACCACCGCATCATCGGCGAATATGGCACGACGACCGCAGACCTCCGCGCCGAATATATCTGGATCCTGCCCGAGGTTGGCGATGCCTCGCCGTTCGGCGGTGACGACGGGCTCGGTGGCTATATGCCGCTCGCGGTCGCCATCCCCGACGGCGCGACGAGCAAGATCCAGTGGGTGCAGGGCAATCACCTCGGCACACCCGTGGTCACGACCGACGCGACCGGCGCTGTGATCTCGCCCTCCGGGTACGACCGCATCGGGTTCCCGGGACAGGTCGAGCAGCATGCCGACCTCTATTATAATTACTACCGCGACTATGACCAAACGCTCGGGCGGTACGTTCAAGCCGATCCTATCGGGCTCGAGGGAGGCAGTAATCCATATCTGTATGCTGAAGGTAATCCTTTAGTCAAATTTGATCCGTTCGGGACGTATCCTGAGAACATATTTCCGTTGAATTCTTCGAATCCAGCTGATGTGAGGTTGAGGGCGAGTGCTGAAAGGTCAAAGAAAATCTATGATCGTCCAAATGAATTGGTATTTTTTGGGCACGGAGCCAATAAGGAAATTCAATATTATGATGAGTTGTACGATGCGCGGAATTTTTATGATAGAGTATTGAAATATCACCCAGCTTGGAGGCCTGGGATGCCGGTCACTCTATATGCGTGTGATACGGGCAATGGTTTCGCGCAGGCACTGGCTAACATTATTCGAGCTCCGGTAAGAGCGCCGACTGCATGGGCATATTATGACAGGCAGACGGGCCGCATAGAAATTTGGGAGCAAGGATTTGGCGGCAAAGGAAAGTCCAAGGTTCTCCAAGGCAAGCGCCATGGTCGCGCGGGTGAGATGAAAACTTTCTATCCCAAGTGAGGGAATTATTTATGAAAAACGTCCTCTTTCTGCCTCTAATATCTCTTGTTCTGTCGTCTTGCGTCGACAGGCAAGTCCCGTCCGGAAATGCGAAGGAAGAGCGATCTACTCCTGCTGATGAGATAGAGAATATTCCCGATATTGAAAAGAAGGCACAAAGCGGAGATCGAAAAGCTATAAGCTATTTGATCACATATTATCGGCGCATTGGCAATGAAGATAAACTGGGCACATATGTTAAATTAGGTAAGGATAATTGGATAAGTTCGGCCTTCTATAAGGAAATTGCAGATTTTAATCATATAATATCTAATTCGAAGTCAATAAAAGAAAGAGAATTATATAGTTTGGCTAAGTCTTGTATCTATCTTTCTTCCATTAAAGCCGAATATGTTTATCAGATGTCAAAGAATGGAGAATCTTCATTTAGGAACGAAGGCATTGATTTTATGCAATCAATTTTTGATTTAAACTATCAAGAATACAAGGGTGTTCTTGATAAGGAAAAATGTACTATTTTTACTAAAAATTAGAGCAGTTCCACTTCGTGCGAGGCGTGTATTCGCCAAGCGTGGTGGGTTTGCGATGACTGGTGCTGCAGTCTCACCACTTCCCTAATGAAGGTTATGTCGCGTTGCCCGGTGAATGCAAGGTGTTGGCTAATTACGCGCGATGGGAACAGATGCGCCAGCGTAGGGATCATAAGCGCTCGGAGGCAGATGAGATTGCAGATGGCTTGGCAATTGTCCGAGATCGGTGTTGGTCCGTCGGTCGCCATCCGAGCCTGCCCCCGCAAGACCGTTCAGCGCCGTTGCGATGCTTGACGCCCCGAAAAGGATGAAGCAGCCGACTACAACGGTGATGCCTCGTCGCAGTTCCAGCCTTCCCGAAAGCATAAGCAGGCCGATCGCCGCGACCGCGATCACGGCGAACATGGTCGCAGTCGATCCCAAGGCGGCACCTTGCGCCCACATCATGCCTTCCGCGATAGGGCTGTGTGTCGGCGGCTCGGTGAGAGGCATCGTCGGGGAATCCATCCATTATCAGTAAGCAAATTTTTCGTCGAAATCAAAACGTGATAGGCTACCAGCGCCAAGCAACCAAAGTGGCGGCAATGGATCAAAATCGACTTGGCAGCCTCGCGCGCAGCGGGCTATCCCTGCTCGGCGGTTAAACGCAAGAATCGATTGGGACGCGGGGTAACAGGTGGGTCTGAGAACAAGAATTGCCGGGCTGGCAGGTTTCATGGCCGGCCTTTTCCATGCAGCAACGGCGCAGGCGCAAGAGCTTGCCGATCCCGCGGGTTCGGGCGTTTTGGTTTCCGCGGTTCGTTGGCTTGAAGGTACGCTTCTCGGGACAGTCGCGACGGTCGTGGCGGTCATTGCAGTCGCGACGGTCGGCTTCCTGATGCTGACCGGACGGATCAACTGGCGCTACGGGGCGACGGTGATCGTGGGCTGCTTCATCCTGTTCGGCGCCGCGAGCATTGTCGCAGGCATCCAGTCCACCGCCAACCTCGGTCGTTAGGGGCATGAACGGGGTCGAACGGGACGCCGTATTCGTCGCGTTGACGCGGCCGCAGATGTTTGCGGGCGTAACCTACAGCTATTTCGTCGCCAACGCGGTAATCGCGACCGAGCTCTTCCTGGTCTTTAAATCGATCTGGGCGCTGGTGATCGCGCTGATCATCCATTTCGCGGGCGTGCTGCTTTGCCTACGCGAACCCCGTTTCTTCGATCTATGGCTTGCCAAGGTCGGTCGCTGTCCACGCGTGCGCAATCACTCGATCTGGCAATGCAACTCCTACCGGCCCTGACATCCTCTCCGAAAGTGGTGGCAAGGGAGGCGCCGGCGGGCAAGCATCTGCCGTACAGCCACCATGTCGACGGACATACGGTCGCCACGCGCGATGGCCTGCTGATGCAGTTCATTGCCATGCGCGGCCTCCTCTTTGAGACCGCGGACACCGAAGAGATCAATTATCGCAAGCGCCTGCGCGACGCCATGTTGCAGGCGATCGGCTCCTCGCGCTTCGCACTCTACCATCATATCGTGCGCCGCCGGGTCGAGGTCGGTCTGGACGGCAAGTTCGACGATGCCTTTTCGGCGAAGCTTGACGCCGCCTGGCAGAAACGGCTCGACCGGCGCGAGCTGTTCGTCAATGATCTTTATCTCACGCTAATCCGCCGCCCACTGCAAGGTCGCGTCGGGCTTCTCGACAGTCTGCGCGACAAGCTTAGCCGCACGAGTTCGCCGGTCGAAGTGGCTGCGCAGGATCTTCGTCAACTCGATGCAGCGCGCGAGGCCTTGATGGCTGCGCTCGGCAGCTACGAGCCGACGCTCCTCAAAGTCTACGATAGCGAAGCTGGACCTTGCTCCGAACCGCTCGAGTTTCTGTCGACGCTCTACAATGGCGAAGATCGCCCCATTCTGCTGCCGACGCAGGATGCCGGTGCCTATCTACCCGATCGCCGTATCAGCTTCGGGCAGGAAGCAATCGAGCTTGCGCCCGCGGGCCGCGCTGACCGTGGCTATGTCGGTATAGTCTCGATCAAGGATTATCCCGGGCAGACCAGCCCGGGCATGTTCGATGAACTCTATCGTCTGCCTTTCGAGCTTACCGTCTCGCAATCCTTCGGCTTCATCGAACGCCAGGCCGCGCTCGGCCGGATGAACCTCACCCTTCGCCGGATGCGATCGGCGGAAGACGAAGCGCTCAGCCTGCGGTCCGAACTCTCGAACGCCAAGGACGAAGTGGCGGCTGGCCGTTCGGGGTTCGGCGAGCATCATATGACGATCACTATCCGCGGTTCCTCGCTGGAAGAAGTCGATGCGGGCGTTGCCGAGGTACAGGCAGCACTTGCTGATCTAGGTATCATCGCGGTGCGGGAGGAGATTGCCCTAGAGCCGGCCTTCTGGGCGCAGTTCCCTGGCAACTTCAAATATATCGCGCGCCGCGGCCTGGTCTCGACGGGCAATTTCGCGGGACTGGCGAGCGGACATAATTTCGCGCTCGGCCAAGCGCGAGGCAATCATTGGGGCGAGGCGGTGACGCTGCTCGAGACGACCGCTGCAGGGCCCTATTTCTTCAACTTCCACCAAGGTGATCTTGGCAATTTCACGGTCATCGGGCCCTCGGGATCTGGCAAGACCGTCGCGCTCAACTTCCTGCTTGCGCAGGCACGCAAGTTCGACCCCCGGATCGTCTTCTTCGACAAGGACCGCGGCGGCGAGTTATTCATCCGCGCAATCGGTGGACGCTACGACGTTCTGCGCCCCGGCACGCCGTCCGGCCTCAACCCGCTGCAACTCGAGGACAATGCCGCCAATCGCCAGTTCCTGATCGACTGGCTCGCGCTCCTTGCAGGCGGCGCCGACGTCGAGGAGCTTGGGCAGATCAAGGATGCGATCGACGCCAACTATGCGCAGCCGCCGCATCATAGACGGCTGCGCCACATCGTCGAGCTGTTCCGTGGCGGGCATCGACCCCATGCCGAAGATCTCTGGTCGCGCCTCCGGCCCTGGTGGGGCGAGGGCGAACGAGGCTGGCTCTTCGACAACGAGGTGGATGAGACAGACCTGTCGGCCCGGTCGGTCGGGTTCGACATGACCCAGATCCTCGACGATCCGGCGGTGCGGACGCCGGCGATGATGTATCTCTTCCACCGAGTCGAGGAACGCCTCGACGGGAGCCCGGCGATTATCGTGGTGGACGAGGGCTGGAAGGCGCTCGACGACGATGTGTTCGTGCGCCGGATCAAGGATTGGGAAAAGACGATCCGCAAGCGCAACGGCATCGTCGGCTTTGCCACGCAAAGTGCGCAGGATGCGCTTGAGAGCCGGATTGCCAGCGCGATCATCGAGCAGGCCGCAACGCAAATCTTCATGGCGAACCCCAAGGCGCGTGCCGACGACTATGTCGACGGGTTCGGTCTGACGCCGCACGAATATGAGTTGGTGCGTTCGCTTCCGGACAGCGCGCACTGCTTCCTCGTCAAGCATGGAAACGAGAGCGTGGTCGTTCGTCTCGACATGACCGGCGAGCGCGAGCTGCTAACGATCCTCTCGGGACGCGAGCGGACCGTCCGCATCCTCGACGAGCTGCGGGCGGAGCATGGCGACGCGCCCGAGGGTTGGTATGCGCCGCTGATGGAGCGCGCGTGATGGCGTCGATCTGCGATAGCATCCCGAGCCCCGAGAGTTTCGCGCCGAGCGCGATCCGCTTCCTTGATTGCCAGGCACAGCTGCTTGGCGCCGAGGGCTACAAGGCGCTGGCTGCACCGGGCTCGACCGCATCGATCCTGCTGACCGGCATGACGACGCTGCTGATAGCTTTCATCGGCTACCGGATGCTGTTCGGGCAGACACCGACGATCCGCGAAGGGGTGCTGACCTTCGTCAAGATCGGCGTCGTATTGGTCCTTGCGACGAGCTGGCCGGCATACCAGGCCATCGTATACAATATTATTCTGCATTCGCCGGCTGAACTGGTTTCGGCGATCGGCGCCCCGACCAACTTGCCGGGGAGTGGGGGTGGGCTGGTCGCGCGCGTTGACGCCGTCGACCAGGCGCTCAAGATTCTGGCGATCGATGGCGTGGGCGCGCCGCCAATGGGCCCGGATGGCCGCCCACTGATCCCTTCAGTAGCTCCGTCGCCCTTCCTTGGCTTCGACAATTTTGCGCTCGGATTTTCGCGGGTCATTTTCCTGGTCTCGACTGTCGGAGCGTTTGCGATCGTACGGATCGCCGCTGCTTTGCTCCTCGCGCTCGCGCCGCTGTTCGCTGCTTTCCTGCTGTTCGATGGCACGCGCGGATTGTTCGAGGGCTGGCTTAAGGCGATCCTGGGCACGGCCCTTGGAAGCTTGGCCATCGCGGTCACGCTCGGTCTCGAACTCGCCTTTATGGAGCCTTGGCTCGCGGAGCTTCTCGCAAGGCGCGCCGGTGAACTCGACGTCATGGGAGCGCCGGCGCAGTTGCTTGCTGCCACCACGATCTTCGCCATTGCGCTGGCCGGCGTGACCTGGCTGACCGCGCGGATTGCCATGAGCCTGCGGATCCCGGCTTGGCTGAAGGCTTTTCCCGCTAGCTGGCAGGAAGATCAGCGTGGGAGAAGCGAGGCTTCGCGGCCCGCAACGGCCGCGCATCCACCGATCGAAAGTCGCTCGCGCGCGGCGGCGATTGCCGATGCGGTCGCCATCAACGAGCGCCGTGAGGCTGCGGCTGCCGACGCGGGCGGAGGCTCGCGGGCTCTTCATATCGCGCGCAGTGCGGGCCGAAGCGATGCCGGAGAACGGTACGATCGGCGAGAGGCTCTCTCCTCTGCAGGCCGCCGAACCCGCCAAAGAATATCCAGCCGCGCGATTGCCAGGGATAAGCGTCTATGAAGAAGTCTGCCGAGGAGGCGCTCGATGCCTATTATGCCGAAGCGGATAGCTGGGCAAAGGATCGCACTGACGCACTGCGGAGCTCGCGACGCACGGCTTGGTGGGTTGCAGGTGCTGCGGCGACGGTTGCGGTATTCGAGGCGCTCGCGCTGCTATTCTTGACCCCGCTCAAGACGGTCGAGCCATACACCCTGCTCGTTGATCGGCAAACCGGCTTCGTGCAGCAACTGAAGCCGCTCGAGCCGCAGACGATCTCGCGTGATCGTGCACTCACCCAGTCGTTCCTGGTCCAATATGTGATCGCGCGCGAAGGGTTCGATATCGACCTGTTGCAGAATGACTATCGAAAGGTCGCGCTCTGGTCTGACGGCGCGGCGCGCGAGGATTATCTCTCCGAAATCCAGGTCTCCAATCCGGAAAGCCCGCTCGTGCGCTTGCCCCGCTCATCGCTCATCGATGTCGAAGTAAAAAGCGTCACGCCGCTCAGCGAGGGCACAGCGATGATCCGCTACGACACGCGGCGGCGCGATGCGAACGGCCATGTCTATCCCGCCGAGCCGTGGGTGACGGTGGCGCGGTTCAGCTACAGCGGCGAGCCGATGAGTGCTGCCGACCGGATGATAAACCCGCTCGGGTTCAAGGTAACGAGCTACCGGAAGAGCGCCGAAGCCTTGGCTGTGCCCGAACCCGCTGCCGTGACCGCGCCGGCTGCCGCAACGGTTGTCGCCGACCCGCGGACGACAAGCGCAGCAGCTTCGGGACTCGCCCGCCCATGATAGCTCGGTCGCTCGGCCTCCTGTTGATGCTGTTTGCGACCGGGGCGCAGGCGCAGGTGCGTCCGCAGCCGAGCGGGGGCGATCAGCGGATGCAAGTGGTCGATTATCGCCGTGACCAGGTCGTCCAGATCGAAGGTGCGCCGGGCTACCAGGTCCTGATCGCGCTTGCCCCCGACGAACGCATCCAGAATGTCGCGCTCGGCGATAGCGGTGCCTGGCAGGTCGTGACGAGCCAAGGCGGCAACATGCTGTTCGTGCGGCCGACGCAGGATGGCATCAGCACCAACATGACCGTGATCACCAGTGCCCGCTTCTACGCGTTTGATCTGGTTCCGGTCGCTTATGGCTCGCCGCCATACGAGGTGAGGTTCAATTATCCCGCCGATACGGCTGATGCGGTACTAGGCGGGCTCAGCGCGATGGGCGAGCCGGTTGGGAGCTATCGGCTGAGCGGAACCAGGGCGCTTTGGCCGGTCGCGATTCATGACGATGGCACCAAGACTTACATCGATTGGCCGGCCGACACTCCGCTCCCTGCCGCTTTCATCATCGACGAATATGGCCGCGAAAGGCTCGCCAACGGCAACATGCGCGGCGGCCTCTATGTCATCGACAGCGTTCACCAGCAGCTCCTGTTTCGTATCGATCAGAAGACGGCGCGTGCGAAACGCTATATCCCGAAGGACAAGGCCCGATGACCGAGCCCGTCAACGACCCCGCGGAATCGACGGGCGCGATTGAGCGTGGGGCGCTGCCGCGCGTGGCAAAGCCATCTGCCGGGCTGTCTACGACTGCGATCGTGATCGGGGCTGTCGTCGCGGCGATCATCCTGTTTTCGATCCTCGATGCGCGGCGACGGTCGCTGGCCGCGCCGGCGGTGCGTCCCGCGCGCGCTGACCTCGCTGCCGTCTCCGACGCGCCGCCGCCGCTCTACATCCCGCCGTCGTTGCCGCCGGCGATGGCCGTGCCGATTTTGCCGGTTCCCGGCATCGCTCCCACGCCTCGGGTCCCCGAGGTTCGACCGATCCCCGCATCGCCGCCGTCGTCGCCCGTGCCGCTCGGCCCGCCTCCGATTTCCTATGCGCCGCCGCCGCCGGTCGCTCCGCCGCGAACGGTTAGCGGCGCGATCCTGGTGATGGATAATTCCCAGCCGGCATCGGGCGACCGCGCCTCGGCTGCATCGGGCGGCGAGCTGTCTTCAGCTGGCAGCGACATTGCCGGGCGGAGCAGGGCAGGGGCTATGTCCGACCGGGCGACTACCGTTCCGCAGGGCACGCTCATTCCTGCCGTGCTGGAGACGGCATTCAATTCGACGGGTTCGGGGTTTGCGAGAGCGTTGGTGCAGCGCGATGTTTACGGCTTCGACGGCACCCGCGTCCTTATCCCACGGGGCAGCCGCTTGATCGGTGAATATAAGTCGGAGACTGCGCAAGGGCAGAAACGCGCGTTTGTCACCTGGACCCGGCTTATTCGTCCCGACGGCGTGACGATCGCGATCGGTTCTCCGACCACCGACCCTGTCGGCGTCGGCGGCATTCGTGCCAAGGTCGACAGCCACTTCTTCGAACGTTTCGCCGGATCGATCCTCCAGACAGCGATGCTGATTGGCGGCAATCTCGCTGCGCGGTCGGTAGGGGACTCGGTGGTGGTTGCGCTTCCCGGATCATTCCCAGGAGCAGCAACGTCGACGCCGGCGACGCAAATTCCGCCCACGCTCAGCGTACGTCAGGGAACGAGCATCAGCGTGTTCGTCGCCCGCGATCTTGATTTCACGACGGTTGAGGTTCGGCGATGACGGCGCTCGCAGATCGTGTCTACCTGCAGAGCTATCTCGCTCCGCTCGGCTTTGCGCTGGACCGCGAGGATGTGACCGACATTTATATCAATCGACCCGGCGAGGTCTGGCTGGAATCTCTCGGAGGCCAGATCGAGCGACATGAGGCCCCGGAACTCGATGCCGCCCTGCTTCCCCGGCTCGCGCGGCAGGTCGCTGCGCTAAGTCATCAGGGCATCAGCCGCGAGCATCCACTGCTGTCGGCAAGCCTTCCGGACGGTTCACGCATTCAGATCGTAGCGCCGCCGGCGACGCGCGGTGAATTCGCAGTCGCGATCCGCAAGCATGTATCGGCCGATCTCACACTTGATGATTATGTGTCCGCCGATGCCTTTCGCAATGTCCTGAAGGGAGAGGGAGTATCGTTGGCGGCGCTTGAAAGAGTTCGGGGGCTGGTTGACGAAGGGGATATCGGAGCCGCGCTGCGTGAGGCTGTAAGGGGTCGGCTCAATATATTGATCTCGGGCGGGACCTCTTCGGGGAAGACGACCTTCCTCAATGCGCTGATCCGGGAGATTCCGGCCGACGAGCGGTTGATCCTTATCGAAGATACGCCCGAGATCCGATTGAAGCATGAGAATGCGGTTGAGCTGATCGCGGCGCGGAGCGCGCTCGGCGAAGCGGATGTGACAGCCAACGATTTGGTATCGGCGTCTCTTCGCATGCGGCCCGATCGGATCATTCTTGGTGAGCTGCGGGGGCCAGAGGCTTTTGCTTTCCTCCGCGCGGTCAACACGGGGCATCCGGGATCTATGACGACAATACATGCTGATAGCGTTGAGCGCGCATTCGAGCAGCTTGCATTGCTCGTGCTTGAGGGCGGCTCGACGCTTAAGCGCGACGATATTCTTGCATACGTTCGCACGACGTTGGATGTTGTTCTGCAGGTTAGCCGTGGTCCAAGGGGGCGCAACGTCTCTGGCGTTTCGATACGAAGCTCTGACGTTGAGATCGGATAACCTAGGAGCTTCCCAGTTAACTCGCCCCTAATTGAGGGGCGCGTCACTTGGATTTTACTGGTGAATTGAGATCAATAGCATCTATATATCACATGTGATTAAATGTTAACAAAATAACTTCTGGGCCGCGAGCCGGTAAATTGGCCTGAACGGTCAATTTAAAGCATCGGGGAGTTGAGTAGAGCTCAGACCGCATCCGATTTCGCCGGGTCATCAATCCTTTCGAGGATACTTGCTGCCCCATAAAGACGCACCGCATACTCCAAGACATCTGTACCTTCGCATTCAGGGTAAGAAGAGATGCCAATCATCCAGTCTATCCCGAGAAAAACAAGCTCTTGCGGGGTAAATTGGGCTATAAACATCATTGTATATTCTTCGCTTCTATCTGCAATGAAGAACTTAAAGTCTCCTCGATATTTCTGGATCGCGAATTCCGGTGCGCACCCCTGCGAGCTGATGAAGTCAGAAATCTTTTTTATCCAAAAACAATATTCAGTCGCTTCTGGATAAATTTCGATCCTCTCCATCGGAATCGACAGGCGCTCCCGAAGGCCCTTGGCTTTTTGTTCTGAAAGTGGATAGATCATCAGTCGTGATAACGGATTGAACCGTCCCTCCTTCTTACCGGCTGCCCGCCTTCAACACGGGGCGTTGCGGCATGGCTGTGCGGTTTTGAATCATGCGGCTGCTTCCCTCCAGAATGAGGCTGATGCCGAGAAACAACTACAGGATTTCCGCGGCTGTCGCGCGTCATTTGTTGACGCTCTGCTTTCGGAACGGGTTTGCCGCCAAGTCCTTTTACATCCGACCTGGGGCGCGAAGTAGGCACACCTGCGTTGCGCAAGGCGGCACGGTCTGCGGCACGACCGGTGCCAGTGGCTACGCCACTGACTCGATCACCGGCTTTGACCACTCGTAAAACTCGTTCGCCGCCCCGCGCAGCCTTGATCGCGGTACCTGCACCGCCTGGAACAAAAGGAACAATCGTAGCTGCGCCGTCAACGACCACACCGATCGTGTCGACAACCCCCGCTCCTATGTTTCCTTCCGAGAAATTATCTACCGCGCTTGCGACGCCGATGGCAACATTCGCAGCGTCCCAGATGGTTTCCAGTGCTTCGCCACCGGGATCAACGTTATTAACCGGATCATCTGCGGCATACGCATAAAGGTTAATCTGATCGTTATAGCCGATGGGGTCGGTTTGCATGAAGCGTCCGAGCGTCGGCGAATATATCCGTGCTTTGTAGTGATACATCCCGATTTCCGGTATCCAAATCTGTCCTGTATATTGGAACCGCCCGGTATTTGTCGCGTCGGGAACGCCCCAATCGTCATAACGATCAGCTGCAACAAGCGCGCCAGCCGCATCAGCTATCGAGACTATGCTGCCCTGATGATCCGCGAACAGCATACGGCGACCCGTTGTTATCGTAGTGCCTTCGTACCATGCTATCGGGTCATCAGCTTCAATCCCATGCACGTAACGACGCAGGACTGTGCCGGCAGAATTATACTCGCCGATCAACTCATCGCCATCATAGTGGAACCGGGTGATCCCGCTGCTTCCATTTGTCTCGTACAGCCGACCGAGCGGATCATAGCGCAGGCTGGCCCTAAGCGTCCCGCCATAACCGCTCGTCGCAGTCGGGCAACTACCACTCTGCTGTGCCCGCGCCTCGACCAACCGGTTCTCGACGTCATAGAGGAACACCGTCGTGCCATCGGCCGTCAGGTTGCCGTTGGCATCGTAGCAGAAGCTCGATCCGCTCGATGTCGAGGTATATTGGTTGAGCCCGTTCACTTGGTAGGTGCGCGCAACATTGACATCGCCGCCATAGATATAGGCGTCGTTGTTCCGCGAGCGGCTGATCATCTGGCTCGCGACATTATAGCCGAAGCCGAAGCCGATATCGCCGTTCGTGCCCGCCATATCATGCGCCAGGCTCGTTGGGCGCGACAGCGCATCATAGCCGAGGCTGGTGGTCACACCGCTGGCGAGCGTTCGCCCGGTGACTTCGCCCTTTGCATTATAGCTTTGCGACAGGAGCCCTGTCCCGACGGCTGTAACGCTGAGCAGCCGGTTCAGGCCGTCGTAGCCATATACGACCGCACTGCCGTCGCCATGGGTCATGGTAGTCCGCAAGCCGTGATTATCCCAGCTGTAGGTCAAAGGCCGCGATGCGCCGTCCATGGCCTGCGTACTGCTCGTTGGCCGGCTTTGATTGTCATAGGCGAATGAAATGCCTTCGCCGCTTGCACTGTCGAACCGCGCGTAGAGCTGGAGCCCGCGAAGGTCATAGCCGTAGTAGACGTCGCGGGTGTGCGTCGTCCCCAAACCCGTGCGCTCGGGAACCGTCTTCGCCGTGACACGGCCAAGCGCATCATATGCGAAGCTAATTGTCGATCCGTCGCGCTTGCGGAGGCTCGTTCTCCGGCCGCCGACGTCGTAGCCATATTCCTCATAATCGGTCGTCGAGGATTGGCCCGACGTGGTCAGCGACGGGAAACGCCAGCGCTTGAGCCGGTCATGGCCGTCATATTCGTAAGTCGCGGTCGTGCCATTGGCGTCGGTGACCGTCTTCTGCTGCCCGTTAGCCGTATAGCTATATTCGACATAATCTTGCTGAAGCGCGGTGCCATAGGCTCGCTGAACCTTCTGCAGCCGGCCGGGAATGATGTAGGTGTTTCGGGTGATGCGATCATTGCCCTGCGTGCCGGCGGTCCCCAGCGTGCAAGCTGAAGATGGCAGGCTCCCAAACGCAGCGGAGTTCATGCGGACAGCGGTGCATTCCAGGTCGCCAGCTGCGGTGTAGCTATATTGGGTGACAGCCTGGACAGAACCGTCCGCACTCACCGCGTCCTTGGTCTTGCGGCCCATGATGTCGTAAGTGGTGTCGACGGTCTTGAAGATCGTGAAGCCTGTCCAACTCGCCGGGGCAACGGCTTCCGACTGCCAACTCGATAGCTCGCCGCTCTCGACCTTGATCAGCAATCCGCGACTGTCATAAGTATTGCGCGTGGCCGCGAACTTGATCGGCCCCGCGCCATCGGGATCGGGAGCGATCGTGCCCGTGACACGGCGGGCAACGTCATAGCGCATCGCCGTCATGTCGCTTGCCGGCGCGCTTTGTGCTTGTGCCCCTGCGGTCGGCACCGCCGCCGCAACAGCGGCGATTGTCAACAGGATGCGCTTCGCATTGGCGACTTTAAGCAAGTGAGCCATCATGGGCAGCTCGTCCCGACCGGCGCCGGGCTTGTTTCGCTGATCCGGTTACCCACCGTGTCGTAGCCATAGCATGTGCGGATAGGCGTCGAGCCGTTCGCGTCGTCGACAGTGCCACGGAGCAGCAGATTATTGGCGCCCGTTGTCGGGCCATATTCATAAGTCTTCACGACCTCGTCCCCCGCGATCGCACAGCCGCTGCCGGACGCAGCGCCTGTCTTGCAGTAGCTTTCCGAAGCGAGCAGCCACACCGGCGGCTGCATCGCGACAAAATTGCCGCCGCTATCCTTGGCCATCGCGTTGCGCTGGACATAGGTATAGCGCTTCTGCGGTCGCACGCCGTTCACGGCTGGGCCCGTTTCGGTCAGGGTGCCGCCGTGGGCGGGATCATAAGTGAAATCGGTCTGGTTGTTGAAGGGATCCTTCTGCCAGATCGGCTTGGTGCAGAGAGTGATACTGGCTGCATCGCAGATGTAAGGCGATGCGTAAGCGGGGGCATAAGGAAAGCTCTGCTGCGTAACGCGGTCGGGCTCGCTCGATCCGGGCTTCGGCTTTTCGGTGATTGTCAGCGCGTTCCCGATCGTGTCCCGCAGGATCGAGATGCTGTTCCCCTCAGGGTATGTGATCTTGTTGATAGCCGTGCCACTATATTCCAGATTTACCGTCTGACTCGTCATCTGGACGTTGCGAGCCAAACCGCGTTCAAATGTGACGTTGAACCCGAATGAGGGGCCGCTTCCCCACGCGTAGCTATAGTGCGTGCGCGGATCTCCGGGGAAAAAGGGCGGATCATCATCTCCCTTGATCGGGAACTGATAGTGGTAGGTCCACTGCTGCCCGTCCGGCTGCGTCTGGATCCGAACCTGATCCGGCTTCGTTTCCTGCGGAATCTCGCCCGGCTGCGGGCCGTAGACGTTCGTGAACTCGCAGGTCGAGGTGTCGGGGAAGGTCACGCACTCGAGAAAGGAACTCGAGGTCCAGTTCACCGTTGTCGTCCGTCCCTCGATGTCGACGAAAGACTGGAGCCGCTTATAATCTGGCGACACGACGGTGTAGGTCGCCGTGATCGTCTGAAGGGCGCCGGTGCACGGCGTCGAGGTCGTGACGTAGGTAGCCGTCAAGTTGAACCCGCATATCTTGACCTGCGAACCGCCGCCCGTGCGCTCGTACCTGATCGCATAGCCGCGATTGCTTTGAAGAAGGATCGGCTCGGCGTTCGCATCATAGCTGATATCGATGCGGTGGCCGTCGGCGTAGACGACGCTGGTGGGCCGAGCCTTGGGGAGCGCATAAGCGCCGCCATTATATCCGGGGATCGGGGTCAAGGTGTAGGTTGCGCCGGTTTTGTCGGTAAGCGTGTAGACGCTGCCGTTCCAGGCGAGTTTCCATCCCTGTGCGGTGGAATTCCATGACAGGAAGCTGGTGGCCCCCCCGGATGTCGAGTTCGGATAGAACTGGAGGTCGGCTTCGCCAAGCGACACGAACGCCGTGGTTTGGCTGCCGCCACCGGCGGTCGGCAACCCGGCGACATAAAGGCCACCAAGAAATGGAAAGTCTGCCTGGTTCACGCCGCGCTGAAGAACGAAAGGACCGACGGACAGGTTGAAGGGCTGGTACCGGAATTTCCCGGTCTGGATATTCACGCCCATCGGCGTTTCCATCATGACCGACGGGAATTCATAACGATAATCGCTCCCGGCCTGCGCCCAGGCGGAGCTGGGGGTTAGGGGCAGCGCGGCAAGAGCAAGGCCAATTCCGATTGATGACCATTTCATTGTGTTTGCGCCCATTCTCTTAGCTGCACCCGGTTCCGCTGGTAACCGTGACCGTAAGCGATCCTGTGGTCGTCAGGCCTTGTGCGTCGCGGACCACGTAGTTCACTGTTTGCGATCCCGTCGCACCATAGGCGGTCACACCGATGTTGGAGGCGGACTCGACTGACAGGCTGGCCTTCGTCGAGCTGCCGACCGATACGAGCGTCAGGGCGCCGCCCTCGGGATCATAGTCGTTCGCCGTCACATTCTTGCTGACATACTGGCAAACCTTGACGCTGACAGAATCCGCCGCGGTGACGGGCGGAAGATTGGGGCCGGCACTGGCATTGATTTGCGCGGATGCCGACGCTGTTCCGAGCGATGCTCCCGTTGATGGTGCGCTCAGTGAAACCGAGAAGGTTTCGAGCGCCTCCGCCGAGGTATCGTCGATGATGGGAATCGAGATCGTCTGGACGGTTTCCCAATTGCGGAAGGTCAGCGTTCCCGATGTGGCCGCGAAATCCCCCGGCGCTGCGGCGGTGCCGTTGGCCGTCGAATAATTCACGGAAAGGGAGGTTTGCGCCGGCCCCGTCTTCGTGATCGTAAAGACGGCATTCGAGCCCTCGTTCACCGCTCCAGATGGCCCGGAAATCGAAAATACCGCGGCGTTATTCGGTGGAGGGGCGGGAACGCCGACGGCCTGGGACGCGCGATTCCCAGCCGGGTCGTAAGCGGTTAGCGCTGACTTGCCGCTCCTGGAGCCGCCGCTGTTACTCGAGGATATGAGACGCCCGAGCTCGTCGTAGGTATAGGTGGTAGTTTCAGAGGCCGCCGCGCCTTGCACCAGCACCATTACAAGCGCGAGAGCGCCCGCACTCCATCTTTTCCGCATCCGACCCCCCTGTTGCGCCGGACCAATCTTTCAGTTGAACAGCCCGACGTCAACAAGCCGTGAGTGTAAGTCACCAATTCGGTTGTATTTTTTGACAGCTGCCACTCTGCGCCAGGTGAAGCCGAGAAAGCTGCCGAGAAGAAGGGTTGCAAGCAACCATCTCGGCTTCATCTGGTGCAGAGGGATGGAAAAGAGAAATTGCGTGATAACGATTGCGCGCCGCAGAGGAGTCTTCCTAGAATGGGCGCGGGTCAACCAGTGATGGATGCAAGCCGCCAATTTGGAAGTTTCTGCGCGAGCTGATCCGCCGCGCCTAAATTTTGACCAGCTCTTCGTGGCTGACATTAAGCGCGATGGCGATTTCATACAGCGTGACCACTGTCGGGTTCCGACGGCCGTTTTCGAGCCCGCTAATGTACTGCTGGCTGAATCCTGATTTCTCCGCGAGCTGCTCCTGCGTCAGGCCTTGGTCGCGGCGTATCCGCTCCACATTCCTGCCGACCAGTTTGCGCATATCCATACACAAACAACTGGCCTTGCCTCGCACGCGAGTTTATCAACTATAGTATGTATTCGTGAGCGCGGGGTTGGAGAATGGATGTGCGTAAATGGGTGACTGGGTGTGCAATGGCGGTAGCGTTGACGGGCTGTTGGGATCCCGCTCCGATTGCCGGGGCGGGGCACGACGACGAGCCGCTCACATGGACGAAACTGAAAGATGGCAGCTTCCTTGCGCGAACCAGCCTTGAGAGTCCGGAGCAAAAGTACTGGGAGAGCGTTACCCGGTGTTGGCCCGTCAGCAAGGGATTCGATTGCATCAAAGCTATGCGGATATTTATGGATATCGGCGACGAGACTCGGATCACGCTCGACTTTGACAAGGAGCTTCCGGAGGACGGCATTCCGAGTTCACAGATAGCAAATAATTATCAATGCCGAAGCCTGATGGGCGTCCACGAAGAGATCGGGACTGGTCCGCTCGCCTCGCGCAACGTCTTGCTTCAAGGCCCTTGGTCTAAATCCTATGTGAGCCGCTTTCTGGCCGATAACGGCATCCAGGGCCGATGGTTCGGTTGCGTCGACGTTATGCGTGCCATCAATGCCGGAAGTCTGGAAACGCTGGGAACGACTATTGTCACTCGCCGGATGGCACTGGGCAAATAAGCGGTGCTCAGTCCCCCTTAATCTTCTCGTCGCAGCCGCCGTTCAGCAGATTCGTCCGCCGGGGGTCGTCCAAATCCATCGCTGGCACGAACCTGACATTGATCGTGTGCTCGGGGATGACCTCCTCATTCTCGTTGCCGATCGACAGCAGGAGGCGGAGAGCCCGGCTGGCGCCGGGCTTACCCGACACCGCATCGCGAACCGCAGTGCGAGCGATGAGTTCGCGGTTGGTAATCTTGACCTTCTTCCCGCCGAGCGTCACCTCCGTCTTCTCGTCGAGGACTTTCAGGATATCCGACGTCAGGGTCCGAGGCTTCTTTTTGCGGCCTGCGGCGGCGCGGTTCCCGGCTTTGAACCGGGTGGCCTTCGGCGGCCTTTTGTAGCCGACTTCATAGCCGAAGGGGTCCTCATCGTCGACATCGAAGCTCGAAGCCGGGAGGGCATCATCGTTTTCGCCGCGCTTGGCCATCGCTCTACTCCTCGCTGAAATTGGTGGCCGGGAAGAGCTCGCCGGTCCAGAGATTCACCGGGCGGATGCCCGTCTTTCGATAGAAGCGCGCGAGCGAGACATCGACATAGCCGGGGTCGATTTCGATCGCGCGCGCCACACGCCCGGTCCGCTCGCAGCTCAGAAGAATGGTGCCCGAGCCGCCAAAGCAGTCGAGGACAACGTCGCCGGGCTTGGTGCAGTCGAGGATCGCATCGGCAATCAGCCCCACCGGCTTGACCGTACTGTGCATCTTGAGTGCTTCATCCCGGCCGGCACCGAAGCTGCTCATGCCGGGGCAGTCCCAAACGTTCGTGCGGGTGCGGCCGTGCTTGCCGAGTTCGACATTGTTGCGGTGAGGCGCGGAGCCCTTCTTGAACACTGCAATCAGTTCATGCTGAGAGCGATAAAGGCTCCCCATCGAACCCTTCATCTTGTTCCAGACGCACAGCGCCTTGAACGCATTGAACACGCACGAACCCACCGTGATAAGCGTCGCGATCGAGCGCCAGTCCATGAACAGATAGATAAGTGCGCCGTCGCAGCTGTAGTCGCGGATCTGGACGCAGACCGCTTCGAGGAATCGCTCGAACTCGCTCGCGGACATTTCGCCGCTGGCCATTTCAAATTCGCGGTGGCGGTTCTTGCCAAGCCCGGACACATGGCCGTCGATCGGCACGTTGAACGGCGGGTCGGCAATGGTCATGGCCGCCCGTTCGGCGCCCATGAGGATGCGATAGCTATCGGCATCGCGCGCATCGCCGCAGAACAGCCGGTGCTGGCCGCACTGCCAGAGATCTCCGCGCTGCGAGACCTTCGGAACATTGGAAATCGCGAGCTGTTCTTCCGGCTCGGGCTCGGGTTCCCTCGCCTGGCTGATGATGTGGTCGATCTTGCCAATCTCGAAGCCGGTGTCGACGATCTCGAAATCGAGGCCGGCGCCGAGGTTGATCAGCTTCTCGAACTCGGACGCGAGCATGGTGTCGTCCCACGTCGACAGTTCGGCGATGCGGTTGTCAGCGATAGCGAAGGCGCCAAGCTGCGCCTCATTGAGGCCCTCGATTGCAATCGTCGGCACGCTGAGCAGGCCGAGCTGTTTCGCCGCTTCAACGCGACCGTGACCGGCGATCAGCTGGCTGTTCTCATCGGTGAGCACCGGGACGTTGAAGCCAAAGCTTTTGATGCTTGCGGCGATCTTAGCGATCTGCGCCCTGCTGTGCTTCCGGGCGTTATAGGGATTGATCTGAAGGTCGGCGAGGGGGCGGTAGATTACTTCGAGCTTGGACATGGCAGGTCTCCTTTCCCGCCAGAGTCGTCCGGTCATGCTTGTCCCGTAAGGCTGAACTAATCATATTCTCCGCGCCAACAGCCGGCATGCGATCTCAACGGGCTCGGCGAGGATCCAACAGCTCCTTCCGCTGCCGTCGCGTGGCTAGTCGACGAACGCTTTGACGGACGCGCCTGAAATAAGCGAGGTTGCGGACGTTCGCAGAGATTAGCGCCCGGCCCAGTCCCGAAAGGGAAGGGAGCGCAGAACCGGGCGCCTATCGCTCGCCAGCTCGCTTCGCTGGCGGCGAGTTCGATATCGCAGACTCATTTTCCATGATCGCACGGGCGGATCATTGGTTGCATAAAATCACGACCAGCTTCTCGCGGAAGTTCTGCGGGTGACGAAATCCACTCCCAATTTCAAAAGCGGTGGTTTAGAATCTCCTCCATAAGATCATCTGCATATGGGGAGTCGCAGGATGCTTATTGCTTCAATTCTTCTGGCCGCTGCTGCACCGGCCCCTGCGGGCAATGTCGATACGACGCGCGCAGCTTTTACTAAGTGCCTTCGTGGCCATCTCAAGAAGTCGCTAGAAGCCAAAATGGGCGACGCTGAATTCGAGATGTCGCTGAAGGCTGCTTGCGACACCGAACGCGAAGCCTTTCGCGCTGCCGTTACCGCAGCCAATCGTGCGGGCGGGGATTCTGCCGCCGACGCCGCCGATAACGCAGAAATGCAGATCGAGGACTACGGCGCCAATTTCACCGACAAGTTCAAAGACTATTCGTCGACGAACACCATGCCGGGCGATGATGGCTAAGCCCAACAAGGGCTGACCAAAGGATCAAATGCCAGCCATCCGGCAGGGCAGAGATTTCTCTGTTCTGCCGAATGGTTTCGCTTTCCTACATTTTCCGAGTGTGTCAGGCCGGTCCTTATGAAGGATCGGGATAGCAAAATGCGAGATCGAGCCCTCGCAATCGAATTCTGGCTCGCCGCTCTCCTTGTCGGCGGTGCATTTGTGGCAGGGCTGGTGTCTGCCGTGAAGGAACTCTTGGCGCCCTAGCGGCGAGCTTCGACTAAGTGCCTGCGCCGGCCTGCATCGCCAGTTCATCATCCATCATCTGCATTAGCGCTCGGATCCTGGTTCTCAGGATCCCGAACTCTAATGCGATCACCGCGTCTTGCCGACCGGCGGCGAGCAGGATTCCGCGAAGTACCTCGTCGGAATGCCGCATCAGTTCGACAAGATGGACGCCGCGCGGCGCATGCGTTCCAGTAAGCCACAGTTTGACGCAGCTCTCGCTCGCACCGGTCCAACGCATCGCAGTCTTCACAGCCCGGTGCGTGTGACCAAGCTCCTCCAAAAGCGCATCGGATAACATCCTCGCGAATAGAAGATTGGGATCGCTGCTCGGGGTCAACTTCCTAGCTGTTTTCGGCAACATCTTGGCTCTCCTGCCGGTCTATAGTCGCCCCGAGGTTCGCCATAGACTCGCGGAAACTACCGGCTGGTTGCCGCCGCATAGACCGCACGAGCTCCAAAGGGTGATGCAGATGGTCAGCTGGAATGGTCGATCAAAGGGCCCGGCGCAGGAAGACGGCGTCGTACGCGCAGCGGAATATGTCCGGATGTCTACGGACCATCAGCGCTATTCGACCGAAAATCAGGCGGATGCCATCCGGCATTACGCCGCGAGCCGGAACATCGAGATAGTTCGGACCTACGCGGATTCAGGAAAGAGCGGCCTCAGCATCGATGGTCGCGATGCGCTTAAACAACTGATCGAAGATGTCGAGGCGGGAGCCACAGACTTCACGACGGTTCTCGTCTATGACGTCAGCCGTTGGGGCCGTTTTCAGGATGCCGATGAGAGCGCCTACTATGAGTATATCTGCAAGCGCGCAGGCATCACCGTCGAGTATTGTGCCGAGCAATTCGATAACGATGGCAGCCCGGTGTCAACGATCGTCAAAGGCGTGAAGCGTGCCATGGCCGGCGAATATAGCCGCGAGTTGTCAGCGAAGGTTTTTGCAGGGCAAGGCCGTCTGATCGAGAAAGGCTTTCGGCAAGGCGGGGCTGCTGGTTTCGGATTGCGCCGCCTTCTTGTCGACGAGCAAGGTAACCGTAAGTCGATTCTGGACCGCGGCGAGCACAAGAGCATTCAGACGGACCGTGTCATCCTGACGCCGGGACCAAAGGATGAAGTCGACATCGTTCGAGACGTCTATCGCGCCTTTGTTCATGAAGGCCGATCAGAAGCCGAAATTGCCGCCGAGCTCAATCGACGAGGAATTCGTACCGACCTTGGCCGGGACTGGACCCGCGGCACCGTCCATCAAATGCTGATCAACGAGAAATACGTCGGCGACAATGTCTGGAACCGGCAATCCTTCAAACTGAAGCAGAAGCGCGTTCGCAACGAGCCGGGCATGTGGATCCGGGCGGAACGAGTCTTCGCAGCGATCGTCGAGCGCGATCTGTTCGAGGCTGCAAAGACGCTTATCGATGCCAGGTCCTTTCGCCTATCTGACGAAGATATGCTGACAGCGCTCCAAGGGTTATTTGAACGCCGTGGTCTATTGTCGGGCCTCATTATCGATGAGTGCGACGGAATGCCTTCCAGCAGCGCTTACGGTGCGCGCTTTGGCAGCTTGCTCAGGGCCTACAGCCTTGTCGGCTACACGCCGAATCGAGATTATCGCTACGTCGAGATCAATCGCGCGCTGCGTCGTCTCCATCCGGACCTTCTCGAAGCGACCCTGGAAGGCTTTCGTGCACAAGGAAGCCGTGTGGTTGAGGAGGGCCACGACCGTATCGTCATCAACGGCGAATATAGTTTGTCGATCGTAATCGCTCGATGTTGTTCAACGCCCACTGGTCTGCTCCGTTGGAAGTTACGCTTCGATACGTCGCTCCTTCCGGACATCACGCTTGTCGTGCGGATGGACCAAAACAATGACGCGCCGACCGACTACTATCTCTTTCCGCATATCGACATTGCTTCCGAGCGGCTGAGATTGGCCGAGGAGAACGGCCTCGGGATTGATGCCTATCGGTTCGAAAGTCTCGATTATCTGTACGAGATCTCGGCACCAGCTTCACTGGCAGCGGTGGCATGACTGCATCTCGCCGTCCGCCGGTCGAGATGATACCGATATCGCAGATTGCCGTATTGAACCCTCGTTCACGCAGCTCCCGGCAGCATCGCGAAATCGTCAAAAATATTGAGGCTGTGGGCCTCAAGCGGCCGATTACGGTTAGCCGCCGCGCCGGCACTGGCGGGCCGGTCTACGACCTGGTTTGCGGCGAAGGGCGACTATCTGCATTTCAGATGCTTCAGCAAACAGAGATTCCGGCGGTTGTGATCGAGGCTTCCGAAAGCGAATGTCTGATCATGAGCCTCGTCGAGAATATCGCTCGGCGTGTGCACCGGCCGATCGACCTTATCAAAGAGGTTGGTACCCTCCGTCAACGCGGTCATAGCGAGACTGAGATCGCTAAAAAGATCGGGGTCAGTTCTTCTTGGGTCAATTTGGTTTTGACCCTCATCGAGCGCGGCGAGGAGCGGCTTCTCTCTGCCGTCGAGACTGGTCTCATCCCGATCACTCTCGCCATGGAGATCTCGCGAGCAGAGTCCGATGAAGCCCAAAATCTCCTGCTGGACGCTTATGAAAAGGGAGATCTGCGTGGGAAGAAGTTAGCCGCCGTCCGCAGACTTCTCGACGCCCGCATGGCTGGGCAAGCGAAAGGCTTGCCGGCAGGTCGCTTCGGCCGAAAGCGATCGGGCCGCCGACTGACACCAAACGAACTTATGGAGATATACCAGCGCGAGGCAGACAAGCAGCGGTTGCTCGTTAAGAAATCGGACTTCGTCCAGCACCAGCTGATGTTCGTTGTCGAGGCCATGCGGGATTTACTGGCAGACGATGGCTTCAGGACATTGCTGAGAGCGGAAGGCCTTTATCAAGTGCCGCGCTGGCTCGAAACGAGGTTGAGCGGCCATGGCACCGATTGAACATATGGGCCACTTGTCAAAGCGAAGAGTTCATGCCGCGTTCGACCGGGACTTCGTAACGCTTCCGGTGGATGCGATCATTGCCCTAAAAACGCTGCGGCCTGAATTTCGCGAAAGCCGAAAATATGTGCAAATTGTCACGTCGATAAAGGCGGTTGGTCTCGTGGAATCGCCTGTGGTCGTTTCGGCGAGCGACGGAAGCGGTCAATATTACCTGCTCGATGGTCACATGCGGATCGAGGCTCTCAAGGACCTCGGTATTCCGACTGTGGATTGCCTGATCGCGACCGACGAAGACACATACACATACAATAAGCGGATCAGTCGCCTGCCTCCCGTTCAGGAACACCGCATGATCGTGCGGACAGTCGAACGCGGTGTAGATCCAACCGAAATCGCAGAAGCGCTCGGCTTGGAGGTGCAGACAATCGTGAAACGATTCCGTCTTCTCGACGGCATCAGCGCCGAAGTTGCGGGACTGCTCAAAGATACCACCTGTTCGATGAAAGTGTTTGATATTCTGCGTCGCATGTCGCCGATGCGTCAGGTCGAGGCCGCCAGTTTGATGATCGGACAGAATGTATTCACCCCGGTTTTTGCAAAGGCGTTGCTTGCCGCAACGCCCGATGAACAACTGGCTAGGCCGCGTCGATCTGGACGCATCCCGAGCCCAAATGGTCAGCAACTCGCACGGATGGAGCGAGAACTTGCAGTTCTGCAAACACGTATCAAATCGGTCGAAGACAGCTTCGGAGTCGATGTTTTGCACCTAACCTTGGCGCGAGGGTTCATGGTCAAACTCTTGGCTAACAATGGAGTCGTCCGGTGGCTCGCTAATAATCGGCAAGACTATCTTGCTGAGTTTCAGCGTGTTGCGGAGATCGAGGCGCTCCAGCCGGGATTGGACGCACAACCTCCCTAACGAGGCGCCTCAGGGTTTGGGTATTTCTCCCCATCTCCCAATCGTCTTGTACAGACCCCTGTTGCCCCGATGAGGCCAAGGCTCTGGTATGGGGGTAAGTCCTCTTGTGAAAGTCTGCTTGTCTGTTATCCCGTGCGCCGTTGGGCGCAGCTCTAGTGGGAGCAGCAATGGCGGACGATACCGAAATCTTGCGCGGCATCTTGGAAAGGCTCGTACAGGAACAGCACATCCTCGATAGCCTCGGCGAAGCGAACCTTGCGCGTGATCTAAGTCTGCCGATCGAGCGGCTCCGAGCACGGATCGGCACTGACTGCGGCGTCGACCGTGAGGATCGTATCAGCCACTAGGTTTTAAGCCATCGAAGTACTGATCCATGCGTTCCTTCGCGTCTGCTGTCAGGCGGATAAAAATTCGCCGGCCGTCCTTATCGTCAGCCTCGCGTTCAAGCTGACCATCGTCCGTCATTGTTTTGATCCAGCGTAACGCTGTCGTGGCCGGCACCGCTGCAGCGATACAAAGGCTCGAGATCGAGACAGGAATCTCTTCGTAATGAGCTGCGTAGAGATCCAGCAGAATATCCCATGCCGGGTCGGCGAAGAGATCGGGCTGAAAACAACTTTCGCGCGCCCGGCGTTCCCGGATCATATTACGTATGAGCTTAGCCCTGCCTCTCGCAAAAGACATCGGTTGTTGCTGCTCTGCGATATATGACGGCCTGAATGTCGGAGCTGGCCTGAAACCGAAGCCATAATTTGGATATGGCTCCATACCCAAGCTACTTTCGATCTGCCTCAATCGTGTGACAATCTCATCCATCGAGATATGATCGCGTGGTAACTGTTGGCCCATGTCGCACCCCCATGCTTTCCCACGCGCAGTAATGACGCGGATTCCGCGTCGATTCTCGCGGAGTTAATTCCGAAATGGACCGAGGAAGAGGAAAGTTACTGTCGGATTAGCGATATTAACATTAGTTGGGTGAGATTAAGCGCCAATATCCGTCAGTGCGACTAACTGACGCTCGCTGTCACAATGCAGCCGTGTTGGCACTATTTTCCGCCATATCGGCGCCTAACTCTGTCTCTGTCGAACGTACCTTAGAGCATCGCGGACCAGCCTGGCTGCCGAAACCGGCGCTGTGGGCCATCCGGGAAAGCGGGATGGTCAAATGCCGCAATCTAGGTTGCAGTCGGACCTTGCTTGTTCGAGAGCCACTTCACAGCGCCACGGGTCAGCTCCAACCTGCTCCGCCTTTTTCTTGCATTCGACATATACGGCCTTCGCTGGGGCCATGCAGCTTGTTCGACAACCTGGGATGGGCTTCGGAAGTGGCGGATCGTCTTCCTTCTTTTTTGCGATCGTCGCCACAGGATCCCGATCCGCCCTTTGGCTTTGAGGCTGCTCTGAGCACCCCCACAACAAAGCAAGCGCAGAAGCGGCGGCAATCAGTTTCATGGCAACTACCCTCCATGTTGCAACTCCAACCTACGCTCGTCGCCGCATCTCCTCAATGTGTCTTCGCGGGTCCCGAATGGCACACTGGCGTCCCGTTTCCTGCAGTATAAATTCCCGTTCGGCTAAAACGGGAACTCTATCGCTTGGGCCGTGGAATTCGGCGCCTCGGCGGCGCGGTCCACCTGTCCTATCAGCTGCGGTGGCGATTATTCCCGATAGTTTCCCGTTTAAACGGGAAATGCGCGCAGAGACGGTTGGTACGAGCACTGCCCACACCTCCAATATTTTCCGACATTACGGGTAGATGCGGTGCCGGGCTTCCGGCGCCCTGATGCTGCGGTGTTTGCGCCGATATGGAATGAAAAGCCGGCGCGCGAACGCGCGGGCTAGCCGGCGGCCGTCTGCCGGATGTCGGCCCACTCGAGTCCGAAGCGGGCCAGATATTTGCGAAGCCGGTCGGCGTCGTTGGTGCTCTTGCGCAGGTCGCGCGAGACCGTGAAGAGGGTGCGCCCGGCTTCCGACAGGGACCGGCAACTCCGGCATGTCCCGACCACGAAGGCAAGCTGGGCCCGATCGAACGGGTCGATGGCCGCCAGCCGGCCCGCATCGAGAATCTGTTCGAGCCCGTCGGCGGACCGGTCGTCGGCCTGCCAGAGGAAGCCAAGCCGGCCGATCTCCAGCTTCACGGCGTCGCTGTCGATCCGCCCGGTGGTGTTGAGGGTCGCCATGCGTGTGATGCTGGCGGCAAGATCGCGGAAATTTCCCCGCCATTTCGCTTCCGGACTCTCCGCAAAGGCGAGGTAGCGTTCGCGCGCCTCCCTGTTGAACGTCACCCGCGATCCCTCGCGCTCCGCGAAGCGTTCCAGTTCGTAATCGAGATTCGGTTCGATATCCTCGCGGCGTTCGGCCAGGCCCGGCAACGAGAAGGTCCAGAGGTTGAGCCGGGCGAACAGGTCGTCGCGAAAGCTGCCGGCGCGCACCTGCTCGACAAGGTTGCGGTTCGTTCCCGCGATCAGCTGGAAGTCGCTCTTCGCCTCGCTGTCGGCGCCGACCGGAAGGAAGCGTCCTTCCTCGATCGCGCGCAGGATCATTGCCTGTTCGTCGAGGCCGAGTTCGCCGATCTCGTCGAGGAAAAGCAATCCCTTGTCGGCGCTCCTGAGCAGGCCCGGGCGGTCCTGCGCGGCGCCGGTAAAGGCGCCCTTGCGGTGGCCGAACAGCGCCGAGGTTGCGCTGTCGCCTTTCAGGGTCGCGCAATTGACCTCGACGAACGGCCCGGCAAGCTGATGGCGGAGCTTCTTCAGCTCATAGACCTTGCGCGCGAGCTGGCTCTTGCCTGCCCCGGTCGGCCCCATCAGCAGGATGGGCGCGCGGCTGCGCATCGCGACCTGCTCGATCTCCCCGATCATCCGGTTGAATGCCGGGTTGCGGGTTTCGATACCGCTTTTCAGAAAGCTGGCGCTGTCCGCACTCGCCTCGGCGAACCGCGTCGCGATGCTGTCGTAGCGCGACAGGTCGAGGTCGATGGCATTCCAGGTGCCGACCGGCTGCGGCGCGCCGCGCTGTGGCTGCGTCTGCAGCAACCGGCCCGGCAGATAGCGCGCCTCGGTCAGCAGGAAGAGGCAGATCTGCGCGACGTGTGTGCCCGTCGTGATGTGGACCAGATAATCATGCGTGTCGGGATCGAACGGAAAGTCGCGCGCGAAATCGAGCAGCTTTCCATAGACCTCTTCGAAATCCCACGCGTCGTCGAAGTCGAGGATGTGGGGCACGACCTCGGTCTCGGGCGAGACGTCGGCGATGTCCCGCGCGACGGTCTCGGCGAGACGGCGGTGATAGCTGCCGTGGAGCAGGATGAAGCGATCGACGCGCAGATCCTCCTGCATGCAGATGCTCACGCTCGGCCGCCATTTGTTCCAGCGGCCGGCGTCGAACTTGCCCGCATCGAGGGTCGAGCCGAGAAATCCGAGAACGGTCAGTGGCTTCATGAGACATGTATATGATTTTATAAATTACGATACAATCATATCTGAAAATCTCATCTTCCGGGAGGAGCCGCTTTTTCGTCATTCCATAAATTATCGTTCTTTAACAACGTAATGTATCGAATTTTTGGTTCGGTCAGCGATCTGGCACGGCTTCTGCATTGTCTGAACATGCCGGGGTTCACGTCCTCCGGCACGACGCGGGAAGAGGGGCGGCCGGAATGGGCCGGTCGCCCCCAAGCGTCTGGACGATGTGAGATATTTGAAGGGCTCGCCATTGTTGCGGCGTTGCCCCAAGGAAGCCAAGGGGAGGTCAGCCATGACCCAGACGACCTATGAAGTGATGAACGTCGAGGGCGGACGCCCGGTCAAGATGTGGACGCGCGGCGTTCCCGTCGAGGATATGGCGCGCGAACAGCTGACCAAGGCGGCGAAAATGCCGTTCGTGTTCAGGCATGTCGCGGCGATGCCCGACGTCCATGTCGGCATCGGTGCGACCGTCGGATCGGTGATCCCGACGAAGGGCGCGGTGATCCCGGCTGCCGTCGGCGTCGATATCGGCTGCGGCATGATGGCCGCGCGCACCACGCTGATGGCGCACGACCTGCCCGACAATCTGGAGGGCATTCGCAGCGCGATCGAGGCGGCGGTTCCGCACGGCCGGTCAGTCGGACGCGGCCAGCGCGATCATGGCTCGTGGGGTGCCCCCCCGCAAGCCATCGTCGACGCCTGGGCGACGCTTGCCGAGCGTTTCGGACGCATCGTTGCCAAGCATCCGCGGCTGAAGAACACCAACAACCTCACGCATCTGGGGACGCTCGGAACGGGAAACCATTTCATCGAGCTGTGCCTTGATACCGAGGGGCGGGTGTGGGTGATGCTGCATTCGGGATCGCGTGGTGTCGGCAATGCGATCGGCACCTACTTCATCGAACTGGCGAAGAAGGACATGCGAAAGTGGTTTATCAACCTGCCCGATGAAGACCTCGCCTATTTCCCGGAAGGGACCGATCATTTCGACGATTATGTCGAGGCGGTCGGCTGGGCGCAGGACTTTGCGGCGCTGAACCGACGCATGATGATGGCGAATGTCATCTCCGCGCTCCGGCTCCAGATCGCCAAGCCTTTCGAGGCCGAGGCCGAAGCGGTGAACTGCCATCACAATTATGTGACGCGCGAGAATCACTTCGGCGAGAATGTGCTCGTCACCCGCAAGGGGGCCGTGCGCGCGGCGAAGGGCACGATGGGGATCATCCCGGGTTCGATGGGCGCGAAATCGTTCATCGTGCGCGGGCTGGGCAACGCGGAGTCCTTCGATAGCTGCAGCCATGGCGCGGGCCGCGTCATGAGCCGCACCGCGGCGAAGAAGCTCGTCACCCTCGACGAGCATATCGCCGACACCGCGGGCGTCGAATGCCGCAAGGACGAAGGCGTCATCGACGAGACGCCCAAGGCGTACAAGCCGATCGAGGCGGTGATGGCGGCGCAAGCCGACCTCGTCGAGATCGTCCATACGCTGAAGCAGGTGGTGTGTGTGAAGGGGTGATCCCCTTCACGCCGCCATCGGGGGAGATGTCGTGTGAAGAAGGTTTTGTGCTGCTCCGCTTGCGGCGCGCGATTGACGCATGCGCTGACGATCGTGTCGAGCAAGACACCCGGCGTGGTGCCGCCCGAGCACGAAGATCGGGCACCTCTCACGCCGCGCGGGGCCGCCTTCAAGAGTTGGGAGCCGATCGAGCGATCCTTTGCTGATAAGCCGGCGTCGCTCGAATATGCTCCACAATACTGGCTGAACCCGGACGATCTGGACGGGCAAGTCCGCGATACGCCCGATGCGCGTCGCCTGAACGGCTGTTGCGGCCTTGATGGTTGCGATGGCCCCAACCAGGTTTGCCGGTGCGGCGCGGAGGTCGGTACGCTGCGAACCGATTGCTGGACGCCGCATGTGTTTGTTCCGGACCCGGCGAATACCAACTGGATAGAAGAAGAATCATGATCACAATCGACGGATCCGAAGGCGAAGGCGGGGGGCAGGTGCTGCGCTATGCGTGCGCGCTGTCGCTGCTGACCGGCGAGGCCTTCACGATCGAGAATATCCGCGGGGGACGCGAGAAGCCGGGGCTCATGCGCCAGCATGTGACGGCGATCGAGGCCGCGTGCGTGATCGGCGGCGGCGAATGCACCGGGCTGGCGGTCGGGTCGAACAGCATCGGCTTCCGGCCCGGGCGCGTGACGCCGGGCGACTATCATTTCGCGGTCGGCACTGCGGGCAGCACCGGGCTCGTCCTCCAGACGATCCTCGTGCCGCTGATGATGGCCGACGCGCCGTCGCGCCTCGTGATCGAGGGCGGGACGCACGCGATGGCGGCGCCACCGTTCGAATTCATCGCGCGCACGCTGCTGCCCGTCATCAACCGGATGGGGCCGACGATATCCGCCCGGCTCGTCCGCCATGGCTTCTACCCGCGCGGCGGAGGGCGGATCGAGGTCGATATCGATCCTGCTCCGCTGCGTCCGATCGAATGCATCGAGCGCGGCGCCGCCGGCGCCGTGCAGACGACCGCGATCGTTGCGGGCATTCCGTTCGATATCGCCGACCGCGAACTGAAAGCCGCACAAAAGATGCTTGCCGACTGGCCGGTCGACGCGTTTTCGACGCGCCAGCTTTCCGCCGAGCACGGCCCGGGCAATGCGGTGCTTATCGAGGCGGCTTTCGAGCATGTGACCGAGATCATGTCGGGCTTCGGCAAGCTCGGCACCCCCGCCGAGCGTGTTGCGCAGACTGCGGCCAAGCGCATGGCGGGCTATATCGCGTCGGGCGCTTTTGCCGGGCCCTATTTGCAGGACCAGCTGCTGCTGCCCTTTGCGGCGGCGCGCGGCGGCGCCTTCACGTCGGTGCGGCTCAGCGAGCACAGCCGGACCGCGATGGCGCTCATCGAGCGCTTCACCGGCCAGCGGTTCGGGGTGTCCGAGACGGGCGCCGGCAATCTTGTCGAGGCGATCGCCTGACGCGCGCCGGCGCCGTCAGCGGCGCTCGACCATCCCGCCACCGAGCGCGACATAGAGCGTGACCAGATTGTCGACCTGCGCGCGGCGGGCCTCGATCAGGGCCTGTTCGGACGCGAACAGGTTGCGTTCGGCGTCGAGCACTTCGAGATAGGTCGACACGCCCTCGCGGTATCGCTTGCGCGCGAGGTCGGCGATACGGCGCGTCGCGAGCGTGCCGCGCTCCTGCGCCTCGACCTGCTCGGCCAGATAACGGCGACCGGCGAGCGCGTCGGCGACTTCGCGAAACGCCGTCTGGACCGTCTTCTCATAGGACGCGACCGCGATATTCTCGCGCGCCTCGGCGACGGTCAGATTGCCCTTGTTGCGCCCGAAATCGAAGATCGGCAGCGTGATCGACGGTCCGAAGCTCCATGTCAGCCCGTTGTTCGTGAACAGGCCGTCGAGCGAGTTCGACGCGAAGCCGATGTTGCCGGTCAGCGAGATCGACGGGAAGAAGGCGGCGCGAGCCGCGCCGACATTGGCGCGCGCGGCGCGGAGTTGTTCTTCAGCCCCGATGATGTCGGGCCGCGCGACGAGCAGCTCCGACGGCAGCCCGGCGGTGAGCGCCGGCGGCTTCGACTGGTCGACGAGCGCCAGCGGCGCGGGCAGGTCCGCGGGCAGCGGTCCCCCGACGAGAACGGCGAGGAAATTGTCGGCCTGCGCCTTGGCAAGGTTCAGGCTCGCAAGCTGGGTCTCGGCCTGCGTCAGCAGCGTTTCCGACTGGCGGTAGTCGAGCGCCGAGGTCACCCCCGCGTCGAGCCGCAGTTTCGCGATACGCAGCCCCTCGCGCCGGCTCGTTACAGTCGCTTCGGCCAGTTTGATCTGCTCCTCGGCGCCGCGCGAGGCGAAATAGGTCGACGCCACATCGCGGACGAGCGTCAGGCGGAACGCGCGCTCGGCCTGCTGGGTCGCGAGATACTGGCTGCGCGCGGCTTCCGAGAGATTCTTGACCCGCCCCCAGAAATCGAGCTCGAACGAGGTCACGCCGACGCCCACCGAATAGCGGTTCGACGTGTCGGTGCCGGGGCCGGTCAGCGAAGCACTGCGGCTGCGCATCGCCTCCGCGCTCGCACCGACGGTCGGCAGCCGGTCGGCGTCCTGGATGCGATACTGGCCGCGCGCCTCCTCGATCTGCGCAACCGCGATCGCAAGGTCGCGGTTGCGTTCGATCGCGCGCGCGATCAGCGCCTCGAGCTGCGGATCGGCGAAGAAATCGCGCCACGCGATTTCGGTCGCGCGCTGCCCGAGCGTCACGTCGTTCGCGAATCCTTCCGGATAATGCGCGTCGGTCGGCAGCGCAGGCTGCGTGTGCTTGGGGGCAAGGTTGACGCAGCCGGTGAGCATCGTCGCGGCGAGCAGGGCGAGGGCGGCGTTACGCATGATCGGGCTCCGGCTCGTGATGGCCCTTTTCGGCTGGTGACGGCGGCCGCTTGCGGCTGATCCACTTGCGCACCGAGAGGTAGAAGAGCGGGATGAAGAAGATGCCGAGCAACGTCGCGGCGATCATCCCGCCCATCACGCCCGACCCGACCGCGATGCGGCTCGCCGCGCCAGCGCCGCTGGCGATGACGAGCGGTACCATGCCGAGGATGAAGGCGAGGCTGGTCATGATGATCGGGCGGAGGCGCAGCTTTACCGCTTCCATGACCGCGTCGAGCGTCGACTTGCCTTCGGCCTCCTGCTCGATCGCGAACTCGACGATCAGGATCGCATTCTTTGCCGAAAGGCCGATGATCGTGATCAGTCCGACGTTGAAATAGATGTCGGCGCTGAGTCCGCGCAACATCGAAAAGAGCACCGCGCCGAGCACGCCCAGCGGCACGACGAGCAGCACCGCGACGGGAACCGACCAGCTTTCATAGAGTGCCGCGAGCAGCAGGAAGACGACGACGAGCGACAGGCCGAGCAGCATCCCGATCTGACCCGACGACTGTTTCTCCTCGTACGAGATGCCGGTCCATTCATAGGCGAAGCCCGCGGGCAGGGAGGCGGCAAGCCGCTCCATCTCGGCCATCGCCTCGCCGGTCGACTGGCCGGGAGCGGGCTCGCCCGAGATCGTCATCGCGGGATAGCCGTTGTAGCGCTGGAGCTGCGGCGCGTCGGCCGACCATTTGGCGGTACTGAACGACCCGAAGGGGACCATCTGCCCGTCGGCGCTGCGCACCTTCAGGTCGACGACGTCCTGCGGGGTCATGCGGCTCGCGGCGTCGGCCTGGATCAGCACGCGCAGCACGCGGCCCTCACGCGTGAAGTCGTTGGCATAGGCACTGCCGAAGGCGATCGCGAGCGTCGCATTGACGTCGCCGATCGACAGGCCGAGCGCGCGCGCCTTTATGCGGTCGATGTCGACGCGCAGCACGGGGGCGTCCTCCTGACCCTCGGGGCGGACGTTGGCGAGCGTCTTGCTCTGCATCGCGCCGCCGAGCATCTGGTTGCGCGCCTGCATCAGCGCGGCGCGGCCGTTGCCGCCGCGGTCCTGCAGCTTGAAGGTAAAGCCGCTCGCGGTGCCGAGTTCGGGGATCGACGGCGGGCTCAGCGAGAAGACGAAGGCCTGCTTGATCCCCATGAAGGCGCCCATCGCCTTGCCGGCGATCGCGTCGGCGCTGTTTTCCTTGCCCTTGCGGTCTTCCCACGGCTTCAGCGGCGTGAACATGATCGCGTTCGCCTGTCCCTGCCCAAAGAAGCTGAAGCCGTTGACCGATACGACATTGGCGACCTGCGGCTGTGCGGCAAAGAAGGCCTTCACCTGCTTGGTCGCTTCATTGGTGCGCTGGGTCGTCGCGCCCGGGGGCGCCTGGATGACGGTGATCAGATAGCCCTGATCCTCCTGCGGCAGGAACGAGCCGGGCAGGCGGGTGAACAGCAGCGCGGTCACCGCGACCATCGCGACGAAGATGCCGAGCCAGCGCAGCGGCGCCGACAATATGCGCCCGACGCGGCCCTGATAGCGGTCGGTCGTGCGGCCGAACCAGCCGTTGAAGCCCGCAAAGAAGCGGTCGGCGCGTTCGCCGATTGGGCCCTTTCGGACCGTGTTGTCGTGCGGTTTCAGCAAGGTCGCGCACAGGGCCGGGGTCAGCGTCAGCGCGAGCAGCGCCGAGAAGGCGATCGAGATCGCCAGCGTCAGCGAGAACTGGCGATAGATGCCGCCCGTCGATCCGGGGAAGAAGGCCATCGGGATGAACACCGCGATCAGCACCAGCGTGATGCCGATGATCGCCGAGGTGATCTGCCCCATCGCCTTCACGGTCGCTTCATAGGGCGAGACATGTTCCTCGCTCATGATGCGTTCGACATTCTCGATCACGACGATCGCATCGTCGACGAGGATGCCGATCGCCAGCACCATCCCGAACAAGGTCAGCACGTTGATCGAGAAGCCGGCGGCCCAGAGCCCGAGACAGGCGCCCGCAAGCGCGATCGGGACGACGACGGTCGGGATCACCGTCGCGCGCCAGTTCTGGAGAAACAGGAACATGACCAGGAAGACGAGCAGCATCGCCTCGCCCAGCGTCTTGACCACTTCCTCGATCGACAGGCTGATGAAGGGCGTGGTGTCGTACGGGATCGACCATGTGATGTCGGGCGGAAATCCCTTCGACAGCTCGTCCATCCGCGTCCGGATGCCTTCGGCGGTCGACAGCGCGTTGGCGCCGGGCGTGAGCTGGACCGCGAGCCCCGCCATCGGTTTGCCGTTGAGTTCGGACGAGAAGAGATAGCTTGCCGCGCCGAGTTCGACCCGACCGACATCGCCCAGCGTCACCGCCGACCCGTCGGGGTTGGCGCGCAGGATGATGCTTTCGAACTGCTCGGGCTTGGTGAAGCGGCCCTGCGTCGTGATCACGGCGTTGAGCTGCGCCCCCTTCGCGATCGGCTGGTCGCCGAGCTGGCCGCCGGGGGTCTGGCTGTTCTGTTCCTGCACCGCGCCGAGCGCTTCGGCGGGCGACAGACCATGCGAGGCGAGCTTTTGCGGATCGAGCCAGATGCGCATCGCATATTCGGGCGCAAAGGCCTGGACGTTGCCGACGCCGTTCACGCGGCGAAGCTCGTCGAGCACGCGCGTGTTGGCGAAATTATTGACCTCCATCGGGTCGGTGTTGCCGCTCTTCGACGTGATCGCGACGATCAGCAGGAAGCCCGAGTTCGCCTCGGTCACCGTGATCCCCTGACGACGCACGTCCTCCGGCAGCCGTTGCTCGACACGGTTGAGGCGGTTCTGGACGTCCATCTGCGCCTTGTCGATGTCGGTCCCCGCCTCGAAGGTCAGCGTGATCGACGCCGTCCCGTTCGATTCGCTGGTCGACGCCATATAGAGGAAGCCCTCGACGCCGTTGAGCTCCTGCTCGATGACCTGGGTGACATTCTGTTCGAGCGTGCCGGCGTCGGCGCCGGGATAGGTGACGCTGATCGTCAGCGATGGCGGGGCGACCGACGGATATTGTTCGACGGGAAGGCTGCGCAGCGCGATGATCCCGGCGAGCAGGATGCCGATCGCGATGACCCATGAAAAGATGGGCCGGTCGATGAAGAAGCGGGGGGTCATGGGATCGGGCTCAGCGTTTGGTCGTCGCGGTCTTGGCGGGGGTCGGGCGCGTCGCGGCCTTGCCCGCAACCTTTGCGGGCTGGCCCGGCTGGACCTTTTGCAGCCCGTCGACGATCACGCGATCGCCGGGCCGCAGGCCGTCGAGGATCGCCCATTGTCCCTGCTGCATCATCCCGAGCTTCACGGGGCGGACCGTCACGACATTCTTCGAATCGAGGATCATCACCGTCGCGGCGTCCGCCGACAGCTTCACCGCGCGCTGCGGAATCAGGATGCCGTTGGGCCGGATGCCCGCCTTGATCCGGGCGCGCACGAACTGGCCCGGCAGCAGTCCGTTGACGGGGTTCGGGAATTCGGCGCGCAGTGCCGCGGTGCCGGTCGCCTCGTCGATCGACAGGTCGAAGAAATCGAGATGGCCGACCACCGGATAGGGGGTGCCGTCTTCGAGGATCAGGTCGACCGCGACGCGGCCGACCGGCGGAACTTCGAGCTTCCCGCTCTCCATGTCGCGACGGATCGCCATCAGGTCCGAACTCGACTGGCCGAAGTTCACATAGACGCGGTCGATCTGTTCGATCGTCGTCAGCAGGGTGCCCTGTCCGGCGCTGACGAGAGCCCCTTCGGTCACCTCCGCGCGGCGGGCGCGACCGCTGATCGGTGCGGTGACGGTCGCATAGCCGAGGCTGAGGCGCGCCGAATCCAGATTGGCCTGCGCCGACTGGACGTCGGCCTCGGCGGTGCGCTGCGCCGCGACCGCGGCGTCATATTCCTGTTTGCCGATCGCCTGTTCGGACAACAAGGGCTGATAGCGATTCACGACTTGCCGGGCATTCGCGGCGGTTGCCTGCGCGCGGGCGAGCTGGGCGCGGGCGGCGTTGACGTTGGCGGTCAGCTGGCGCGGATCGATGCGGAACAATGCCTTTCCGGCGGAGACATAGCTGCCCTCTTCGAACAGCCGGCTTTCGACGATGCCGTCGACGCGCGCGCGTACTTCGGCGGTACGATAGGCCTGTACGCGGCCGGGTAGTTCGATGACGTTGGGGATCGCCTGGGTGCCGACGGTGACAATATTGACCTCGGGCGGCGGCGGCGCGGGGGGCGCCTCCGACGAACAGGCGGCCAGCACCAACGAGAAGGCCAGCGCCGCACTGGCGGCGCTTGCAAAGGAACGGACGCGACTCATATGGACCCCTGAAAAATTCGCTGTTTTCGGTGAACGTCGACGGATGGAAACCGTTGCGCTTTGACGCGGTGTAATTTAAATTACAGAAAAGGGCAAGGGAGAGGGATGGCCATTGGATACGAATGAAGTGGCATTGTGTCGGACAGGTAGGCCGAGCGAGCCGTCAAGCCCGCGCGAACGGCGGCATGAGGCGATTCTCGACGCCGCCGAAGCGCTGTTCATGGAACAGGGATATGACAGGACGAGTCTTGCCGAGATCGTGCGGCGCTCGGGCGGTTCGCTCGCAACGCTCTATGAGCTGTTCGGCAACAAGCAGGGGCTGCTCCATGCGATCGCCATCCGCTGGCGCGACGAGACGATGCAGGGCCGGGTCAATCAGGTCAGCGCACCGGACACGTCGGTCGTCGAGATATTGATGGGCTTCGTTCGCCGCGAGATCGAGCTCTGGCAATCGCCAAGCACCGTGGCGCTGTTGCGGATGCTGGTTTCCGAAGGGCTTCGCGACCGCGATTTCGCGTTGCAGACCTATCGCGATCTGCATCTGCCCTTCATTGCCGAGCTGACCGAATTGTTCGCGGGCTGGGGGAAGGCGGGCGTGGCCGCGATCGACGATCCGGAGGCCACGGCGCATCTGTTCCTGTCGATCGTTTCGGGCGATACGATGCTCAGCCGGCTCCTGGGCGTCGAGGATGGCATCCCCGACGAGACGCAGATCCGCTGGCGGCTGCAGCCTTTCTTCCACCACTTCCAGATCGCGTAACGGAGATACCGGTATGGCCTATGGCACCGCCCGCATCGGCGAGGACAAATATCGCACCGAAATTCACGTCGGCGGCCGCGACCTCGTCGCCGACGAGCCGCCGGCGCTCGGCGGGCAGGGAGCCGGTTTCGCGCCCTATGATCTGCTGCTCGCCAGTCTCGGTGCCTGCACCGCGATCACGCTGCGCATGTATGCCGACCGCAAGGGCTGGCCGCTTGAATCGCTCGACGTCGGCCTGCGCCTTCACGGCACCGACGAGCGCCGCATCGACCGCACGCTGACGATTGCCGGCCTCGACGACGAACAGAAGGCGCGCATGGCCGACATCGCCGAGCGGACGCCCGTGACGCTGACGTTGAAGAACGGCCTGCCGATCGACACGCGGCTGGCATAGGCGCCCGCCGCGCGCGCGAAACTGTCGCATAAGGTGGCTCGCGGCGGCATCGTTTACGCGGCCTTTACCACTACCGGTGCATGACATTCGCCGATGTTTGCGACTGGGGACATATGATGGACAGCTTGCGCGGCCTGCTTTCGGGTAGCCACGATCAGGATGACGGCGCGATCGACGCGCCTCCCTCCGTCGGCGTCGACGAGCGCCGGATGCAGGTGCGGGCCTATAATTACTGGGCTTCGCTGCTTTCGGACCGCGCCTATCCGTCGGTCGAGGACCTCGATCTCGACGGGGCCGATTTCGGGCCGCACTCGGTACTGCTCGACTTTACCCAGGGAATCGACAATCCGGGCCTCTCCTTCGTCGGCGAGACGTTGCGCGCGGAATCGCAGATCGACGACGATGTTCACTATATCAGCCAGATTCCGGGCCGTTCGCTGCTCTCGCGGCTGACCGACCATTATCTCCAGATCATCGCCAATCGCGCGCCGATCGGTTTCGAGGCCGAGTTCGTCAACGATCGCGGCGTGAACATCATGTACCGCGGCATCCTGTTGCCCTTCTCGTCGGACGATGACACGATCGACTTCATCATGGGGGTGATCAACTGGAAGGAAGGCGTTCCCGCCGATCAGGAAGAGGAACTCCAGCTTTCGGTCGAACAGGCGTTGCGCAGCGCGGCGCCGCTCACTGCGCCCGTACCGGTCTGGGCCGACGGCCCCGATTCCGAACATATCGACGACGACGTGGCGATCGATGCGACGCCGGGCTTCGCCGCGCTTGCCGAGGCGGCGGATGAAACCGGGCTTTCAGCCGACACCTTCGCCGGAGAGGATGACGCCGCGACAGCCGAGGATCCGGGTACCGAGGCCGAACTTGCAGACTGGCTGGCGCTCGCGCGCGAAACCGCCGAGCGGGCGATTGCCGCCGACAGCCGCAGCCGCACCGCGCTCTATCAGGCGGTGAGCAAGGCTTGGGATTTTGCGCTCGCCGCCGATACGCAGCCCGAGGCGTTCGCCGAACTGCTTGCCGATGCCGGACTGCAGGCACAGGATCGCGCGCCGATGACGCCGGTCGTGAAGCTTGTTTTCGGGGCGACCTACGACAAGACGCGTCTCGCCGAATACGCGTGCGTGCTTGGCCACGCGAAGGAAGAGGGCGTCGCTCGCGGCGAACTTGCCGCCTATCTCGACCGTTATCCGGGCGGGCTGAAGGGCCTCGTCAAGGACGCGCGCGCGCGCCGCAAGCCTGAAGCCGTAGCCGAGGGGGCCGAGGATGCCATCGAGGCGCTTCGCCGTGCGCATCCCGCAATCATCCTCGAACATGACGCGGGGGATGCCGAATTCGTGATGTTGATCGCGCGCGCGATGCCCGGCGGCCATATCGGCATCGTCGCGAAGGCCGCCGACGATCCGGCGCTGATCGCGAAGCTCGCCAAAAAGGCAATCGCCATCGCGCCGTAAGAATTTGGCGCCAAGGTGCGGCCATCCTTGCGGGTTGAAGCGGTCGGTTCCCGGCCGCTTCGTCGTGTGCGCAATAGACAAACCAAAAATTGAAATAATTTTACGCGACCTGTTCGCGGGGTGTTGAACCTCGCGTCGCAGAGGCGCATAGGGATATTCAGCGAACGGGCCGGCCGGTCCCCCCGGTAGAGGCCTGCCAACCTTGGTTCGGGATGTACTACCCTTATGCCCTCTGATCTGACCGATACGCCGGAAGCCGACATCGCACCGGCGGCCCAAGTCCCCACGAAAATCGCCAAAGCCTATCAAGCTGCCCTGCACGGAAGTGCGCTGCCCGGCGAAGGCGACGATCTGGATGCCAAGGCGCTTGCCGCCGCGGGCGAATTCGCCGCGCGCGCGTCGCTTGAGCGCAAGGAGGACAAGCCGTCGCTGGCGCTCGAGCCGATGGCCGCGGACAGCACCGACCGCCGGATGCGGCTGGTGGTCGTCAACGACGACATGCCCTTCCTTGTCGATTCCGTGTCGCAGATCGTCGGCGCACAGGGCCTCGCGATCCACCGTATCCTGCACCCGGTCGTTTCGGTCGAGCGCGACGCGAAGGGCAAGCTGACGAGCGCCGACGCCGGAAAGACCGGCGGCGACCGCGAGTCGGTTATCTATATGGAGCTCGAGCGCGGCGATGCGCGTGCGCGCCGCCGCCTGCTGGACGGGCTTGAGGCGGCGTTGGCCGACGTTCGCGCCGCGGTTGCCGACTGGCGCGCGATGCGCGCGGCGATGCTCGCCGATGCCGCCATGCGCGCCGAGGGCGAAGCCGCCGAACTGCTCCGCTGGTTCGAAGGCGGCGCAATGACGCAACTCGGCCATGAATGGCGCACGCGCGACGGTGCGGTACACGACGCGCTCGGCATTTCGTCGAGCAGCGAAAGCCAGCTCCTGTCGCCCAATGCGCTGGAAGCGGCGTTCGGTTATTTCGACAAGGGCGGGCAGTCGCCGCTGCTCATCAAGTCCAACCGCCTGTCCGCAGTGCACCGCCGCGTCCTCCTCGATCTCGTCGTCGTGCCCGAACTAAAGGGCAAGAAGGTCGAACGGCTGTCGATCCATGCCGGTCTGTGGACCAGCGCGGCCCTGTCGACTCCGCCTGCGAAGGTACCGATGCTGCGCGCGCAGCTCGAGGCGCTGATGGCGAAATTCGGGTTCGACCCGACGGGCCACGCGGGCAAGGCGTTGGCGCATGCGCTGACCGCATTGCCGCACGATTTGCTGATCGCTTTCGATACCGCCTCGCTCGAGGATCTGGTGTTGACCTCGATGTCGATCACCGATCGTCCGCGCCCGAAGATCGTGATGGTGCAGAGCGCGCTCGGTCGCCATCTGTTCGCGTTCGTCTGGTTGCCGCGCGACGAAGTGTCGACCGGCCGCCGGCTTGCCGTCGAATCGCTGCTGGTGCGTGAAGCCCGGGCCGGCGTCATCGGCTGGACGATGGTGCTCGAGGACGGCGGTGCCGCCCTGCTTCGTTATACGCTCGACCTGCGCAGCGGCGGGGTGGTTCCGGATACGGCGACGCTCAATGCCCAGCTCGAACAGATGGTGCGCGGCTGGCAGCCCGAGGTCGAGGCTGCGCTCGCCAAGCGCGGCGACGCGGGCCGCGCGGCCGCACTGGCATCGCGCTTCGCGCCGCTGTTCCCGGCCAATTACCGCAATCTCTACAATCCCGAGGAAGCGGCGCGCGACATCCTGCGCCTGCGCGATCTCGATGCGGACAATCCGCGCAGCGTCCGCCTCGCCAAAAAGAGCCTCGACGGGGACGATCGCCTGCGTCTCAAGGTGTATAGCGCCGCCGGCCCGCTCGCGCTGTCGGACGTGGTTCCGGCGCTCGAACATTTCGGCTTCGAGGTGCTCGAGGAAATCCCGACCGAACTCAATGTTCGCGCGAGCGAAGGCGAGGCAGAGGCGCCGACCTTCATTCACGATTTCTCGCTGCGCCTGCCCGGCTCGGTCGATGAAACCGCGTTGCTTCCTCACGTCGAGGTCATCGAGGGCGCGATCGCCGCGGTGCTCGACGGCAAGGCAGAGAATGACGCGTTCAACGAGCTGGTGCTCGTGACGCAGACCGACCCGCAGGCGATCGTCTGGCTGCGCGCCTGGTTCCGCTACATGCGCCAGGGCGGATCGAGCTATGGCATGGACACGGTGGTCTCGGCGCTCCGCCACGCGCCGAAGCTGACCGCCGCGCTCGTCGAGCGTTTCCGCGCGCTTCACGATCCCAAGACAAAGGATGCCGCGCGCGCCGAGGCGCTCGACGCCGAAATTCTTGCCGGTTTCGCCGACATCCAGTCGATCGACGACGACCGCATCCTGCGCCAGTTTCACGCCGTCATCGGCGCGACGCTGCGCACCAATGCGTTCGCCCCCGCCGCCGCCGAAGCGCTGGCATTCAAGATCGACAGTACGCTCGTTCCGGGCCTGCCGAAGCCGCTGCCGTGGCGCGAGGTCTGGGTCTATTCGCCGCGGGTCGAGGGCATTCACCTGCGTGCCGGTCCGGTCGCGCGTGGCGGCCTTCGCTGGTCCGATCGCCGCGACGATTTCCGCACCGAGATCCTTGGCCTGATGAAGGCGCAGCGCGTGAAGAATGCCGTCATCGTGCCGACCGGCGCGAAGGGCGGCTTCTATCCGAAGGCCTTGCCGAGCCCGGCCGAAGACCGCGACGCCTGGTTTGCCGAAGGCACCGAATGCTATCGCATCTTCATCCGGTCGCTGCTGTCGATCACCGACAATATCGTCGCCGGCAAGGTCGTCCACCCGAAGAGCGTCGTGATCCGCGACGGCGAGGATCCCTATTTCGTCGTCGCCGCCGACAAGGGCACCGCGACCTTCTCCGACGTCGCCAACGGCCTCGCGATGGAGCGCGATTTCTGGCTGGGCGACGCGTTCGCCAGCGGCGGATCGAAGGGCTATGACCACAAGGCGATGGGCATCACCGCCAAGGGTGCGTGGGTCTCGGTCCAGCGCCACTTCGCCGAAATGGGCGTCGATGTGCAGACCGATCCCATCCGCGTCGTCGGTTGTGGGGACATGTCGGGTGACGTGTTCGGCAACGGCATGCTGCTGTCGAAGGCGATCCAGCTCGTCGCGGCGTTCGACCATCGTCATATCTTCCTCGACCCGAGCCCCGATCCGGCGAAGAGCTGGAAGGAGCGCGAGCGGATGTTCAACCTGCCGCGGTCGAGTTGGGAAGATTATGACAAGAAGCTGATCTCGAAGGGCGGCGGCGTTTTCCCGCGCAGCCAGAAGAGCATTCCGCTCACCCCCGAAGTGCAGGCGATGCTTGGCCTGTCGCAGGCGGAGATCGAGCCGGGTGCGCTGATCTCGGCGATCCTGAAGGCGCCCGCCGACCTGCTCTGGTTCGGCGGCATCGGCACCTATGTGAAGGCCGCGAGCCAGAACAATGCCGAGGTTGGCGATCCCGCGAACGATGCGCTGCGCGTCGATGCCGAGGATCTGCGCGTCCGGGCGGTGGGCGAAGGCGCAAACCTTGGCACGACCCAGGCTGCGCGCATCGCTTTCTCGGCGAAGGGCGGGCGGATCAACACCGACTTCATCGACAACAGCGCGGGCGTCGACTGCTCGGATAACGAGGTCAACATCAAGATCGCGCTCAACCGCGAAATGATCGAAGGCCGCCTGTCGCAGGAGGATCGCGACGCGCTGCTCGTGCGGATGACCGACGATGTGTCGGCCCTGGTGCTCGAGGACAATCGCCTGCAGGCACTGGCGCTGTCGATCGCCGAAAAGGGCGGCGCGGCCGCCGTGCCCTCGCTCGTCCGGATCATGGAGAATTTCGAAGCGACGGGCCGGCTCGACCGCAAGGTCGAGGGGCTGGCCGCGAACGACGAGCTGCTCCGGCGCGCGCAGGAAGGCCGCGGCTTCACGCGGCCCGAACTCGCGGTGCTGCTTTCGACCGCCAAGCTGGCGCTGCAGGATGCGATCGAGGACAGCGATCTGCCCAACGATCCGGCCCTCGCGAGCGACCTTGCGGCCGCTTTCCCGGCTGAAATGCAGCGCGACTTCGCGGCAGCGATCGCCGATCACCAGCTCCGCCGCGAGATCATCGCGACCAAGCTGGCAAACCGCATCATCAACCGCATGGGCGTCGTCCATCCCTTCGAACTCGTCGAAGAGGAAGGCTGTTCGCTCGGCGAGATTGCGGCGGCGTTTGTCGCCGTCGAACGGCTGCTCGACATGAAGGCCCTGTGGGGCGCGCTCGACACCGCCAAGATCGACGAGACCATTCGCCTCTCGCTCTTCAGCCAGGCCGCTTCGGCAATGACCTCGCAGATGGCGGACCTGCTCCGCATCGCTTCGTCGCTGTCGCAGCCGGGGCCGGTGGTCGCGCGGCTCGAGCCCGGGGTCGATCGTCTGACGACGGGCGTTGACGCGCTGCTCAGCGATTCGGTGCGCCGTCAGTGGGATATGCTTGCGCAGCAGCTGCTTGACGCGGGCGCGCCCGAAACGCTGACCTCGGCCGTCGTGCGGCTGTTCAAGACCGACGGCGCGATCGGCATCGTCGATCTGGCGGCGCGGCGCGGCGACGACGAGATCGCGGTGACGCACGCCTTCACGCACCTCGGCGAAGCGCTCGGGCTGGACTGGGCGCAGACGCTCGCCGCGCATATGAGCCCCGCCGATCCGTGGGAGCGCCTGCTGGTCAACAGCCTTGCGCGCGATTTCCAGCAGATGCGCCTGACCTTCCTCGCCGGGCTGCCGAAGGGCGACCTCGATGCGGCGGTGACGAAATGGCTCGCCGACAATGCCCCGCGTGTAGCGCAGTTCCGGGCTACGGTCGACCGCGCGCGGACGATCCCGAACCCGAACGGCGCGATGCTGTCGCACATTGCGGGTCAGGCGCGCGGGCTGCTGGGGAGGTAATGCCGTTCCAGCCCCGCGTCGCGATCCTCGTCCCGACGCCCGACTATTACGAAAAGTGGCAGCCCGCCTTCGCCCGCAAGGCGGCGGCGCTGTCGGCGGCGGGGCTGATCGTCGAGCAGCGGGTGTGGACCGATCCGGGCGACCTTTCGGGCCATGACCTGATCCTGCCGCTCTTCGCCTGGGGATATCAGCGCGATGTCGCGGCCTGGTATGCGCTGCTGGACCGTCTGGAAACCGAAGCGCTGCCGGTGGTCAATCCGGTGCCGGTGCTGCGCTGGAACAGCGACAAGGCCTATCTCGCCGAACTCGCCGCAAAGGGCGTCGCGGTCGTTCCGACGGTCGAGGTCGCGGCGCTCGACGATGCCGGTCTCGCCGATGCGCGCATGGCACTCGGAGCCGACGAGGTCGTGATCAAACCCGCCATATCGGGCGGCGCAGACGGCACGCACCGCGTCGCCGCAGGTGATTCGGTCCCCGCCGACGCGATCGGCCAGCGCCGTCTCGTACAGCCGATGATGCCGGGCATCCTGACCGACGGCGAATATTCGCTCTTCTTCTTCGGCGGCCATTTCAGCCATGCCATCGTCAAGCGCCCCGCGTCGGGCGACTTTCGGGTACAGGAACAGTTCGGTGGCCGCGAAGAGCCCTGGGAGGCGACCCCCGCCGCGCGGAATCTTGCCGCCGCGGCGCTCGCGGCCGCACCTGCGCCGCCGGTCTATGCCCGGGTCGATATGGTCGGCGATGCAGCCGGGGAACTCCGGATCATGGAGCTCGAACTGATCGAGCCGTCGCTATTCCTGCATCATGCCGCCGACAGGGGTGCGGCGTTCGGCCACGCGGTCTACGCGGCGATCTAGCCCGCCCGAATCCCCAGCCACAACCATTGCCGTATCGCCGAGGTCAGATTCGGCGGATATGTCGCCTCCATCCGTTCGACGTCGATACGCGCGACGAGCGCGTTGAGCGGCAGGGCCTGTCGTGCAGCTTCGGCCTCCAGCGCGTCCCAGAACATCGGTTCGAGACTGATCGAGGTGGGGTGGCCGGCGATGGTCACCGATCGCTTGACCGGGGGATGATAGGCGGAAGGCATGCCGGAGTGTACAATGTAGGCGTGCGAGGAAGGTACGATTTATTTGGGGTAGATCGAATTTCGCCCGCTTCCTAGACCGGGCGGCCGATAGCCGGGAAAGCAGGTTAGGCCATGACAGCAGGTTTCCAGTCGCTCACCGAAAAGGAAAAGGAGACGCTGCGCCTGCTGGTCAGCGGTTATGACGCAAAGTCTATGGCGCGCCATCTGGGGCTTTCGGTTCACACCATCAACGAACGGCTCCGCGATGCGCGGCGCAAGATGGCGGTTTCCAGCAGCCGCGAGGCCGCGCGGCAGCTCCGCGAGTTCGAACACCGGACCCGCCAAATCCCTGGGGACAGACCTTTCGGGGCATTCTCCGCCGCACAGGATGTGGAAGACCCTCCGTCACCAGCCGGCGCTCCCCGCATGTCGCGCCGCTCCGGCTGGGTCATCGGAGGAATTCTTATGTCGATCAGTCTCGCCTTGCTTGCTTTTTCATCGCTGTCAGGAACCGGCGCTCGCGCTACGCCGCAGACCGTCTCTCCATCCGCGCCTGCAGCGGAAACCGCCGCCGCCGGGTCGGCGCGTCGGTGGCTTGCGCTCGTCGACGCCGGCGACTGGAGCGGGAGCTGGGACGCCACAGGACAGGCGTTCAAGGCGCTGAACACCAGCGAGCGCTGGACCGCGGTATCGCAATCGGTTCGCGCCCCGCTCGGCGCGGTGATCTCGCGCAAGCTGGTTCGCGAGGATTTCGTGCCGGCGCCGCCATACGGCTATCAGGTCGTAAAGTTCAGGACGCGCTATGCCAACAAGCCCGATGCGACCGAAACCGTGTCGCTGGCGCTGGAGGACGGCAACTGGCGCGTGGTCGGTTGCACGATCGATTGACCATGACGAAGCGGGGGCGGTCTTGCCACAGCGGCAAGGCCGCCCCTGCCATCGTCAATACATATGCTGTCCGCCGTTGATCGACATCGTCGATCCGGTGACGAAGCCCGCATCCTCGCTGCACAGGAATGCGACGCCGCGTGCGATCTCGTCGGCCTGGCCGAGGCGTCCGACCGGAATCTTCGCGACGATCTTTTCCAGCACCGGCGCGGGGACCGCCGCCACCATGTCGGTGTCGATATAGCCGGGCGCGATCGCGTTGACGGTGACGCCCTTCTTGGCGCCTTCCTGCGCAAGCGCTTTCGTGAACCCGTGGATTCCCGATTTCGCCGCGGCGTAGTTGACCTGCCCGTACTGGCCTGCCTGACCGTTGATCGACCCGATGTTGACGATGCGGCCCCATCCGCGTTCGACCATGCCGGGGAAGGTCGCCTTCGCCATGTTGAAGCAGCCGCCCAGGTTGACGCGCATCACATCGTCCCAGTCGCAATATTGCATGCGGGCGAGGGTCCCGTCGCGGGTGATCCCGGCATTATTGACGACGATGTCGATCGGGCCGAATTCGGCGGCGATCGCGGCGCAATTTTCGAGGCACGCCTCATGGTCGCCGACGTCCCATTTGCGCGCCGCTATTCCCGTGCGATCGGTGAATTCGCGCGCCTTGTCGTCATTGCCGGCATAGTTGGCGACGACGGTGACGCCCTGTTCCTTCAGTTTCAGCGAAATTGCTTCCCCGATGCCGCGGCTGCCACCCGTGACGATTGCGATACGTGCCATGTTGCCGGTCTCCCAAATGACTTTCAGGGCTTTGCTTAGGACGCGTCCCGGCGCCCCGCAAGTTGACCGGAACGTCAATCAGCGGCAATTCGGGAAGGCGGTACAGTCAGTTACCGGCCAGCACCCGCATCTTCGAAAAATCGCCCGCGGCAAGGTCGGCCTTGCGGATGGCGAGGACCAGATTTCCGCCGTCGCGGCGACCGCGACTCATCAGGCCGCCTGCCGGAAATTCGAGCATCACGACGTCGCGCTCGTCGTCGAAGCCGACGGCATGCCGCGAGGGGAAATTGCCCATCGACGGCATTTCGGGCGCCGCCATGGCTTCCCACAGCGGCTCGAAGAAGGCGCGCGCCGGTGCGGACAGCATATCGGGCTTCCGGCACCAGGCGTGCTTCGCATGGTCGAACAGGACCGTGCGATAGGCATCGACCCAAAGGTCGCCGTCGGGCCGGTGGCGGGTGAGCGGGAGGGTTACCGTTTCGACCTGGTCCTCACCGCTTTCCTCGTCGGCGACGGTCCAGACGCGTGTCCAGCGAATCGCGTGGAGCCCGGCCATTACTGCGGTCGCGTCGGGCGGCGAGAAGGATCCTCCATGTTCGGCGCCTTCGCGAATGATCGAGACGATCTCGGCTGCGCGTTGTACCGATTCGCGGTTGCGTTCGTCCGCGTCGGCGATCGCCTGTGCCAGTTCGTCGCTCGCATCGTCGGGTGCCGTGCCGCCCGGAGGCTGCTGGAGGAGGCGGGCCTCGAGGATATCGGCAAGCGCGAGCATGCTGGCCCAGTCGAACGGGTGGAAGGCGGGATCGGCGATGTCATAGTCGGCCGCGAGCAGGGCGGTCGCATCGGCGGTCGGCGCCTCGCGCGGATCGGCTTCGCCCGGCTCGACCGTCACCGGATCGACAGGCCATTCGGGAAAAGCGCGGATCGCGAGCGGCATGAGATCGGCCGAATCGATGCCATAGGGATGGAAATAGACGCTGCCGGGCGCGCGCGGCGGATCGCGCGGCACACCTTCTTCGGTCAGGTGCAATGCGGTTACCGCCCCCGAATCGGGATTCGCGAAGAATGCGAGCCAGCCCTTGCGCGGACCGAGTCCGTCCCACAAGGCGCCGGGCAAGTCGGTGCAGGCGATCTGCGCGAGGAAGTCGCCATCGGCTCCGTCGACGCGCGGCCAGTCGATCGCCGCAGGCAGATGCGGGCGGCCGCCCAGCCAGCTCTTGCGAAAGAGTGCATCGCGCGGGGGGGTCTGCGGCACAAGCCGGACGATTATCTTGTCGGCAACGGGCTGTTCTGCGGTGGCGTCGTCGCCGTCCGGACGATCGGCCGCCGGCTGTCCGGTCAGCCATGCCTGCCGTTCGACCTCGGACGCGAGCGATTCGAGCGTCGCCTCATCGGGAACCGGCGCTTCGTCCGCCGGTTCCGGCATGGATTCCGGCCGGTATCCGGTCGTCGGCGTCACAGGCTCGTCCGCCGGTTCGCGGGAAAGCGTCGGGGCCTCCGCTGCGAGGCTGTCGTCGGGGACCGGTACGATCCCGGGTTCCACCGCCATCTCGGGTTCGAGGGTCGACGGAATATCCTCCCATCGCGTCGATTTCCCGCTGATCCGCGCGAGGCGCGAAGCGGAAATCTCCACCGGCTCCGGTTCCGGAGCGGCCTTGCGCGAGAGTTTGGGGAGGGCGGGCATGCGGCTTTCGCGAGGTACCGGCAGTCCCTCATAGGCCGGTGTTTCGGAACGCGGCCGGCGCATCCACCATATCGCGAACATGACCAGCGCCCATGCGAGCATCAGGCCGCCAAGTGTCAGCGCCGCGCTGTTGAGGTCGCTCATCGTCCGTCCTTCCGGTTGCAGCGTCCGGCCAGACCCGGCGCCGCGTCGAACGACCCTAAACCAAGGACCTAAACAGGAAGTAAGCGCGCGCTAGATCAACGCCATCCGGCCAGTTCGCGGCGGATCAGCGCGACCAGCATGCCGACGCCGGGCGCGGTGTCGTTGAGGCACGGCAGATAGGCGAAATTGCTGCCGCCCGCCGCGCGATATTGCTCCTTGCCGCGGATCGCCAGTTCCTCGAGCGTTTCGAGGCAGTCAGCGGCAAAACCGGGAGCGAAAACCGCCACGCTTCTGCCGTCTCGGCCAAGCCGTTCGAGCGTTGCGTCGGTTGCGGGTTCGAGCCATCGGGCGCGGCCGAAACGCGACTGGAACGCGACCTCGACCGGTCGCCCGAGCGCGTCTGCGAGCAGCCTGGCGGTCGCCTGGCACTCGTCATGATAGGGGTCGCCGAGCGTCCGCGTGCGTTCGGGCATGCCGTGAAAGCTTGCGAGCAGGACGTCGGGCGTGAAACTCAGCGAGGACAGGCCCGCCTCGATCGACGCCTTCAGCGCGTCGAGATAGGCGGGGTCGGCGCCGTAAGGGGGCAGGAAGCGCAGGGTCGGCTGCGACCGCAGGCCGGCAAGATGGCCGTTCACCGCATCGACGACGGTCGCAGTCGTGGCTCCGCAATATTGCGGGTAGAGCGGGGCGACGAGAATACGCCGGCATCCCGAGGCCAGGAGTGCGTCGATCGCCGGGCCGATCGCGGGCTGCCCGTAACGCATCGCATGGGCGACGGTGACGTCTTCGCCGAGAGCGGATTGCAGCGCGGCGGTCTGGCGCCGCGTGATGGCGGCGAGGGGCGAGCCCTCTTCGGTCCAGACCTGTGCGTAGGCGTGCGCCGATTTGCGCGGTCGCGTCGGCAGGATGACGCCGCGCAGGATCGGTTGCCACAGCAGGGCCGGGATCTCGACGACGCGGCGGTCGCTCAGAAATTCGGCAAGATATTTGCGCACCGCGGCAGCGGTCGGCGCGTCCGGCGTGCCCAGATTGACGATGAGGACGCCGATATCCGGCGTGGCATCGCTCACGCCGGCCGGGCCGAAAGCGGCAGGCGGCGGGTCCGGCGTCCGGTGGCCGCGGCCATCGCGTTCGCAATTGCCGGCGCAACGACGGGGACACCGATTTCGCCGAGCCCGCCGGGATCGCGGTCGCTTTCGACGAATTCGATCAGGATCTGGGGGCTTTGCGACAGGCGCGGCAGCCCGAGCTGCGCCAGCTTGCGGGCGGTCGCGATTCCCCCCTTATAGTCGGTGGTCGCGCCGACGGCAGCGGCAAGGCCGAAGATCAGCCCGCCCTCGACCTGCTGTCTGGCGATCGCCGGGTTCACGAGCCGCCCGGCGTCGACGACCGCAACAAGCTGTTCGACCTGCAGCCCGCTCTCGCTGGGTCGCGCGGTCGCCATCAGCGCGATGTGGCTGCCGCGCATGCTGTGGCAGGCCAGGCCTTGCGCCGTCCCCGTTACGCCGCCCTCCCAGCCGCCGAGGCTGGTCGCGGTGAGCAGGCAGCGTGCAAGCAGCGGTGATTGTCCGAGCATCGCCATCCGGTAGGAGAGCGGGTCGCTGTTCGCGCGCGCCGCCAGCTCGTCGACGAAGCATTCGGTGAAGAAGGCGGTGTAGCTGTCGGCGTTGCCGCGCCAGCGACCGGTAGGCAGGCCGATATCCGCCGGGCAATGATCGACCGCAAAATGGGGGATGTCATAGGCGCCGATCGCACCCTCGACTGCGACTGCGTCGGGCGATCCGGCGGCGGCGCGCTGTGCGACATCGGGCGGGGTATTGCCGAACAGGCGGTCGCGAAACTCATGCGTGCTCGGCGGGACGGCAATTCGCGCGACAAGGGCATCGATTCCGCCCGCAGCGTTGAGCGTCGCGGTCATCTTCGCGCGCGCCGGGGCGCGGGGGATATCGCGCATGATCTCTTCGGCGCGCGACCAGGCAAGCTGGACCGGGCGGTTGATCCGGAGCGCGATGATTGCGGCCTGCACGGCGGCGCTGTGGTCGAGGCAGGCGTCGAACGATCCGCCGGCCATCATCGGGAACAGGGTGACGCTCGATTCCGAAAGCCCCGTCGCCCGCGCGATCGCATCGCGGCACTGGGCGGGCGCCTGGGTGGCAACCCAGACGCGCAGCCTTGTGCCGTCGGGTGCGGCGGTTGCGGTGCGCGTTTCGATCGGGGCGTGCAGCGCCGGCGCGACGGCGTAGTGCGCCGCAATCTTGGTCCGGCCCTCCATTGCCCCCGCGACATCGCCATTCTGGCGCATGCGATAGCCATCGGCCTTGAGCGCAGCCTTCAGCGACTTGTCGATACGCGATGAGGAAATCGGTGCCCCTGCCGTTTCGAATACCGGCGCAAAACGGTCGAGTGCCTGGTTCGCGGCCCACCAGTTGCGCGCAACGGTGGCGAGCCAGCGTTCGTGCTCGACGATATGGAGCAGGCCGGGCGATTTCATTCCCGCCTTGCGGTCGATGCTCTTGAGGCGCGTCGCGCCGAGCGGACCCTGCCGGATGGCGGCGAACACCATGTCGGGCAGGCGGATGTCGCCGGCATAGTTGGCCGATCCGTCGATCTTGGCGGGGAGATCTAGCCGGGTCAGTTCCTTGCCGTACAGCGGATCGGCGCTCGACGCGCGATAGACCGGTTCGGCCGGCGGCTCGAGAAGGGCTGCGGCGGCGGCAAGCTCGGCGAAGCGCAGCTTTTTCTTTCCATGGATGACGAAGCCGTCCTGCGTGTCGCAGCTTTCCCAGTCGGCGTCCCAGCGCCGGGCGGCCGCCATCATCAGCAGCGCGCGCGCCTGCGCCGCCGCCTCGCGGCACGGTGCCTCGAACATCCGCACCGACGACGAGTTGGCGGTGAGCATCACGGCATGGCGCACCGCCCATTCGCGCCGCGCCCAGCCGCGGACGTCGGCGACGAAATCGGGAACGAGGCTGCGCGGCATGAAGGTCGCGCTATCCTCGTCGACGAGCAAGGTGTTGGTATAGAGCGGGCTGATCGGGGCGGTCTCGACCGCGATGGTCCGCCAGTCGGCGCCAAGTTCGTCGGCCATGATCTGCGGCAGCAGCGTCGTGACGCCTTGGCCCATCTCGCACTGCGGGACCACCATCGCGATATGGCCGTCGTCGCCGATCTTCAGGAAGGCGTTGAAAACATGCTCGCCTTTCGCGGCGGTCAGGTTCGGCTGATAGTCGCGCGGCCAGAGCGTCCATGCGATCGCGAGGCCGCCTGCAGCGGTCGCGCCGACGAGGATCGACCGGCGGCTGACGTGCGGCAGGCGCCTTTTGTCTGTCCCCACTTTGTCCCGGATACCCGCCATGCCCGCTGCTGATAGTCAGCGGCGGGAATCGGCGCAAAGAAAATCAGCGTAGCAGGCCGAGGCGCGGAATCTCGATCTTGGGGCAGCGGTCCATGACTACCGTCAGCCCTGCCGCTTCGGCGCGCTTCGCGGCGTCATGGTCGATCACCCCGATCTGCAGCCAGACCGCCTTCGCGCCATGGACGATCGCTTCGTCGACCGCGGCGCCGGCCTCGGCGCTGTTGCGGAAGATGTCGACGATTTCGGCGGGCGGTTCGACATTGGCGAGCGTCGCGACCACGGGCGCGCCGTGGATCGTGCTGCCGGCGTGGCCGGGGTTCACCGCGATCACGTCATGGCCCTGACGGACGAGAAAGCCGAGTACCTCGTTCGATGCCCGGGCGGGGTTCGGCGAGGCGCCGACGACGGCGATGCGGCGGGGCTGGCCCAGCAACTCGCGGATTTCCTTGTCGTCGTTGATCGCCATCATTTCCCCTTTCGCGCGTCGAGCCAGTCGGCAACCTTCGCCGCTATCGCGTGGAACGGCTCGCCCTGCGGGTCGGTTCCGGCCGCCGGCGGCACGCCGCCGTCGCTGGCGAGGCGGATACCCATCGACAGGGGAATGCGGCCGAGGAAGTCGAGCCCCATCACACCCGCGGCGGCTTCGGCGCCGCCACTGCCGAAGGGATCGCTGACCTCGCCGCAATGCGGACAGGCATAGCCGGCCATATTCTCGACCAGCCCGATCAGCGGCACGTCGGCCTGCTCGAAAAAGGTGATCGCGCGCGTCGCATCCATCAGCGCGAGGTCCTGCGGGGTCGAGACGATCACCGCTCCCGCGGGCTTGTGCTTCTGGATCATCGTCAGCTGGACGTCGCCGGTGCCCGGAGGCAGGTCGACCACGAGGGTGTCTATATCGCCCCAGCTCGCGTCGACAAGCTGTTCGAGCGCCCGGCCCGCCATCGGCCCGCGCCAGGCGATGGCCTGTCCGGGCGCGGCGATCTGCCCGGTCGAAAGCATCGGAACGCCGTAGGCGTTGGGAACCGGGGCGAGTTTCGATCCGCGCGCTTCGGGTTTGACGCCCTCGCTGTCCATCAGGCGCGGCTGCGACGGGCCGTAGATATCGGCATCGACCAGCCCGACCTTCACCCCGCGGCGGTGGAGCGCGACTGCAAGGTTGGCGGCGAGCGTCGATTTGCCGACACCTCCCTTGCCGCTGCCGACCGCGATGATCGTCAGGCCCCGGCGCTCGGCGGTCATCGCGACGCGGACCGAGGTCACGCCCGGCCGCGCGAGCAGGCCGGCGCGGATTTTCTCCTCGAGCGGTTTTCGCTCTTCCTCCGCGAGTCCGGTGACATCGAGGACGATCGCGAGTGTGCCGTCGTCACCCAGAAAGCGGAGGCCCGAGGTGCGGCCGCCGCTGAGATCGGTGGCGATGCTGGCGAGGGGAGCAGTGTCGGTCATATCCGGGGCAGATAGGCATGGGGCGCGCGAATGCCAGCCATTTTCGCCAGTCATTTTTTTGCGCCCCCTGTTAATCGCGCGCGCCCTCCCTATAAAAGCAGGCATGATGAGCGAAAATGACGGCAGTATGGGACGCCGCGCCCCCGGGGGATTGCGGCAATTTTTCCACCAGATCAGCCTGATGGCGAACAACCCCTGGGGCCCGAAGGGCGGCAAGGGGGACAAGGATGGCGGCGAGGACAAGGGGGGCGAACGTCCCGGTCCGCGCAATCCCTGGGTGACTCCCGATCCGGCCGATCCCGCCCGTCCGCGCAAGCCCCGCGGTCCTTCGGCGTTCGACGAGCTGCTGCGCAAGGGGCGCGGCTTTGGCGGTGGCGGTCCCGGGGGCGGCGGCAGTGGCGGCTTCGGCTTCGGTGATTCCGCGAGGGTCTGGAAGTGGGCGCCGCTCGCTGTGCTCGCAGCATGGATCGGCCTGACGTCGTGGGATATCATCCGCGAGGGAGAGGCCGGTGTCGTTACGAGGCTTGGCAGTTACTCGCGCACGATGGCGCCGGGCTTCAATCTGAAATTTCCCACGCCTTTCGAAACCGTGCAGGTCGAGAATGTGCAGTCGATCCGCGAGCTCAAGATCGGCGCGACCAGCAATGATTCGCAGAATTTTGTGCTGACGCAGGATCAGAATATCATCAACCTCGGCTATGAGGTTCGCTGGCGCATTCGCGACCCGCATCAATATCTGTTCCAGATCGCCGATCAGGAAAACACGATCCGCGAAGTGGCGGAAAGCGCGATGCGCGCGACGGTCGCCAATTATACGCTCACCGACGCGATCGGTCCGCGCCGTGCGGGCATCGAAAGCGAAGTGCGCGCGCGGATGCAGCAGTTGCTCGACAAGTATCGCGCCGGCGTGACGATCGAGGCGATCCAGCTCCAGCGGGCGGTTCAGCCCGAGCAGGTCACCGATGCCTTCAACAAGGTGACCGCCGCGCAGCAGGAACGCGAATCGAACATCAACGAAGCCGAGGCCTATGCCAGCGCGCAGCTCGAGCGCGCCCGCGGCGCCGCGGCCGAGTTCGACAAGCTGTACGAGCAATACAAGCTGGCGCCCGAGGTTACCAAGCGCCGCCTTTATTATGAAACGATGGAGCAGGTGTTGGCACCGGTGAACAAGGTGATCGTCGAATCGGGCGGCGTTACGCCCTATCTGCCGCTCCCCGAGCTGCGCCGCCGCGCGGCCGCGGCCGAAGCGCCGATCACGGTGGAGAGCAGCCGATGAGCTTCCTCGATTCCATTGTCGCGCGGCCATTGAAATGGCTGCTGATCCTGGTCGCGCTGCTTGTGGCTGCGGCGATGACGCTGGTCGTCGTGCCCGAGGACAAGCAGGCGATCATCATCCGCTATGGCCAGATCAATTCGGTGGTGAACCAGTACAAGCCGAACGAGCGTTTCGGCAGCTCGGGCGCCGGCCTGATCGCGCGTATCCCGATCATCGACACCGTCACCTTCTTCGACAAGCGCATCCTCGGCGCGAACATGCAGAACGAGCGCGTGCTGACGACCGACCAGTATCTGCTCGAAGTCGACGCCTTTGCGCGGTTCCGCATCGTCAATCCGGCGCGGACCTATACCTCGATTCGCAGTGAGGAGAATTTGAAGGGGCAGCTGACCTCGATCCTCGGCTCGTCGCTGCGCAACGAGCTCGGCAAGCGCAGCTTTGCATCGCTGCTGTCGGCCGAGCGCGGCAATGTGATGACCAACATCCAGAATGCCCTCAACCGCGAGGCACGGCGCTATGGCGCCGAGGTCATCGATGTGCGCATCAAGCGTGCGGACCTGCCGACGGGAACGCCGCTCGACGCCGCGTTCAACCGCATGCGGTCGGCGCGCGAGCAGGAGGCGGTTGCGATCCGCGCGCTCGGGCAGAAGGAAGCGCAGATCATCCGCGGCAACGCCGATGCCGAGGCGGCGCGCATTTATGCCGAAGCCTATGGCAAGGATCCGGCGTTTTACGACTTCTACCGGGCGATGCAGAGCTATCGGACGACGTTCCTGAGCGATGCCGCGAAGAGCGCGGACAATTCGATCATCCTGTCGCCGAACAGCGAATATCTGCGCCAGTTCAGGGGCAATTGAGAAACATGAACGGCGTATGCAACCGCCGTTCATGTTCAAACGTCGTTCAGCCTGCGGTGAGCAGATAGCCGCTGCCGGGGTCAGAGTTTTTCGCAAGAGAAAAGGAATTGCGATCGTGCGTTATGTTTATGGCATCACTTCGGCCTTGCTGGTGGGTGGCACCGCACTGGCGCTCGTCACCCAGTCGCCCGTCATCGCGCAGGTCGCGCAGAACGAGAAGAGCGAGATCGCCAAGGCGGTCCCGCGCGCCGGCGCTCCCGAAAGCTTCGCCGACCTTGTCGAGCAATTGCAGCCCGCGGTGGTCAACATCTCGACCAAGCAGGAAGTCACGCTGGGCGTCCGGCTCGATCCCTTTGCGGGGACCCGCGAGCCGGTCACGCAGGAGCAGCAGGGCGGCGGGTCGGGCTTCCTGATTTCCGACGACGGCTATATCGTCACCAACAACCATGTCGTCACCGGCGGCCCGCGCGCCGAGGCGGTGAACCAGGTCACGGTCACGCTGACGAACGGCAAGGAATTCAAGGCGCGCATCGTCGGCCGCGACGCGGCGTCCGACCTTGCGCTGCTCAAGATCGATGCGACCGGGCTTCCCTTTGTTAAGTTCGCCGACAGCAGCCAGGCGCGCGTCGGCGACTGGGTCGTCGCGATCGGCAACCCGCTCGGACTCGGCTCGACGGTGACCGCCGGCATCATCTCGGCAGTGCAGCGCAACCTCGGCGGCGGCGGTGCCTATGACCGCTATATCCAGACCGATACCGCGATCAACCGCGGTAACTCGGGTGGGCCGCTGTTCGACCTGCACGGCAATGTCGTCGGCATCAACAACATGCTGATCTCGCCCGTCGGCGCGAATATCGGCGTCAATTTCGCGATCCCCGCCGACGCGGCGATCCCCGTGATCAACTCGCTGAAGTCGGGGCAGAAGATCGAGCGGGGTTACCTCGGCATCAGCATCGCGCCGGTCGACGAAGACCTCGCGGCGGCGCTCGGCCTGCCCAAGGACCGCGGCGAATTCGTCCAGCGGGTGGAAGACGATGGTCCGGCAGCGAAGGCCGGCCTGAAGCGCGGCGACGTCGTGACCAAGGTCAACGGCAAGGACGTGACCCCGTCGCAGACCCTCTCCTACATCGTCGCCAACGTCAAACCGGGCACGCGCATTCCTCTCGAGGTTGTCCGCGATGGAAAGACGGTCACCCTCAATGCCGTCGTTGCGACCCGGCCGCCCGAAGAGCAGCTCGCCGGATCGAATTTCGATCCCGAGGACGAACAGGCGGTGCCGGATGATCCGAAGGGGACGGCGGATACGACGATCCAGAACGAACTTGGCCTCGCGGTGCAGGCGCTGACCCCCGACATCGCACGCGCGATCGGCGTCGACGTCGGGACGAAGGGCCTCGTCATCGGCGCGGCGTCGGGAAGCAGCGACGCCGGGCGCAAGGGGCTTCGTCGTGGCGACGTGATCGTCAGCGCGAACCGGGCGCCGGTGACGTCCAGCGAAGCGCTGGCGAAGGTTGTCGCCGATGCCAAGGCGGCAGGCCGCGATGCGGTGCTGCTCGACATCGTGCGGCGCGGACAGCCGGTCATCTCCTACGCGATCCGTATCAACAGCCGGAAATAGGCCGATCGGTCAACAATGGATTGAGTTGATGGAGACTCAATCCATTGAAAGGATTATCTTTTGATCAGCCCGAAGCATTGGGTTCCGGGCTGATCGGGAGATGCCGGATGACCAGGAAGATCAAGCTCGCGCTCTGCGCCGCCGTTCTCACGCTGAGCGCTGCACCCAGCCAGGCACAGGTGAATTACTGCCCGCGGCATATGGGCTGTTTCCCCGATGCGTTCGGCCAGTGCATTTGCTGGACCTGATAACGATGGGCCATGCCTCAAGGGGCGCCGCGACCGTGTGTCCGGCGCCCTTTTTGTTGCCTGCCGCCGACAATGTTCCTATTATGTTCGCTCAACGACGAGTCGGGAGAGAGAAGATGATCGGATATGTAACGCTGGGTACCGGGGATCTCGCCAAAGCCGCGGTCTTTTACGACGCGATCGCAGGCGAACTCGACACGCCGCGGATGATGGAGTTCGACGGCTTCATTGCGTGGGGCAAGCCCGACGGCGGTGCGGGAATCGGCCTCACCAAGCCTTTCGACGGAAACCCGGCAAGCGTCGGCAACGGCGTGATGGTCGCGCTGCAGGCAAAGGACGAGGCGCAGGTGCAGCGTCTCTATGACATCGCACTCGCCAACGGCGGCACCTGCGAGGGCCCTCCGGGGCCGCGCGGCGAAGGCTTTTATGCGGGCTATTTCCGCGACCCCGACGGCAATAAACTCAACGCCTTCGTCATGGGGTGAGACCCCGCGCTGTCCGCTTGATTTCCTGCCCCTCCGCTCTAGACCTTTGGACAGGTGCCTGAGTGGAGGAAAAGCACAGTGAGCGACGGTAGCGAAGCGACCGAAATCTATATCGGCCTCGGCGGCGGTGGAGCCCCCGACGGTCCGCGGCAATCGCTGGTCCTGAAGCGTGCGAACCGCCACGGACTGATCGCGGGCGCCACCGGCACCGGCAAGACGGTGACCTTGCAGGGGCTCGCCGAGGGCTTCTCGGAAGTTGGCGTGCCGGTGTTCGTCGCCGACGTTAAGGGCGATCTGGCGGGCATGGCGATGGCGGGCAGCCCGACGTCGAAGATGCACGAGATTTTTGCCAAGCGCGCTGCCGAGATCGGCGACACCGGCTGGGCCTATCACGACAATCCGGTGATCTTCTGGGACCTGTTCGGCGAACAGGGGCACCCCATCCGTACGACGATCTCGGAGATGGGTCCGCTGCTCCTCGCGCGGCTGATGGGGCTTAACGAGGTGCAGGAGGGTGTCCTCGCGATCGCCTTCCGCGTCGCCGACGAGCAGAATCTGCTGCTCCTCGATCTGGGTGACCTGCAGGCGATGCTCGCGTGGTGCGCCGAGAATGCCGACGAGCTGACGACCAAATATGGCAATGTCACCAAGGCGACCGTCGGAACAATCCAGCGCCAGTTGCTGACGCTCGAGACGCAGGGCGGCGACCATTTCTTCGGCGAGCCCGCGCTCGACATCCAGGACATGATCCGCCTCGACGACAATGGCCGCGGCTATGTCAACATCCTCGCCGCCGACAAGCTGATGGCGAGCCCGAAGCTCTATGCGACCTTCCTGCTCTGGCTCCTCAGCGAGATGTTCGAGCAGCTTCCCGAGGTCGGCGATCCCGACAAGCCGAAGCTCGTCTTCTTCTTCGACGAGGCGCATCTGCTGTTCGACGATGCGCCGCCGGCGCTGACCGAGAAGATCGAACAGGTCGTGCGTCTGATCCGGTCGAAAGGCGTCGGCGTCTATTTCGTCACGCAGAACCCGATCGACGTCCCCGAAACGATCGCGGGGCAGCTCGGCAACCGCGTCCAGCACGCGCTGCGCGCCTTCACCCCGCGCGACCAGAAGGCGGTGAAGGCCGCCGCGGACACGTTCCGGCCGAACCCCAAGGTCGATGTCGAGCGCGAGATCACCGAGCTCAAGGTCGGCGAGGCGCTCGTCTCGCTGCTGATGGCCGACGGCGCGCCGTCGCCGGTCGAGCGGACGTTGATCAAGGCACCCTGCTCGCGCGCCGGTCCGCTCGACGCCAAGGAGCGCGCGATCATCCAGTCGATTTCACCGGTCGCAGGCAAATATGACACGGCGGTCGACCGCGAGAGCGCCGAGGAATTGCTCGCCGCCAAGGCCGAGCAGGCGCAGGCGGCCGCGGTCGAGGCGAAGGCGCAGGCCGAAGCCGACAAGCAGGCCGCGATCGCCGCTAAGGAAGAGGCGAAGCGCAAGGTGGCCGAAGAGAAGGTGCGCCTCCAACAGGAAAAGGCCGCGGCGCGCGAGGCCGCGAAGCCGAGTTTCACCGAGAAGATGGTGCAATCGGCGGCGCGTTCGGCCGCGACGAGTCTCGGCCGGCAGGTCGCGGGCAAGTTCGGCGGTCAGCTGATGCGCGGCATCCTCGGCAGCCTTTTCAAATGAGTGATGCGGCGTCGATGGAGGCGAGTCTGATCGCCGCTGCCGACGCCGACATTCGTTTGCCGTTGTTCGAGCGCTTCTTCGCGGCCTTTCCCGAGCGCCGCGCGAGCTTCATCTCGATCGATGCCGCCTCGCGGCGGATGACCGACGAAACGCTCGAGATGATGCTCGGCCTCGCGAAGGGCGAGGGCTGGGTGTGGCCGCTCGTCGCCGAACTGGTCTTCACCCACCGCAGCTATGGTGCGTTGCCGATCGCCGAATATGACGCCTTCATCGACATGACGGTCGATGAACTCGGCAAGGCCGCCGGTGCAGACTGGACGGCGGAAGCGGCATCGGCATGGCAGCGCCACGCCGATGCGCTCAAAGCGATGATCCGCAAGGCGCGTGCCGAGTGGAAGAGTGCGATGCCCGCCGGAGCGCCGCAGCTCGCCGAATGAGCGGCGCGCTGCGGCGGCGCCTTATCTCGCTTTCAGCCAGGCCGCGATTTCGCTCTTGATGCGCGGGCGGCTGACGCTGCGCTCCTTCAGCGTCGCGATCGTCTTGTCATAGGGTTTGCGCACATCGGCGGGCAGCGGTGCCGCAATGGCTTCGAGCTTGGCGATCATCGCCGGATCGTTCGACGAGGCCGCGAGTCCGGCGAGGAAACGCGCCCGCGCCGAAGCGTCGATCAGCCGGTCGACCGCGGTCTGGTTCTTCTGCGCGAAATCGACCGCGAGCGCAGCATGGTTGCGGGCGACCGCGCCGATGATCGCGGCGCTGACGGTCTTGCCCGGCTCGTCGGTGAGCGCGAGGTCGAGCGCGCGTTGCGCGAGTTTCGGATCCTTCGCATTGCCGAGCAGCGTGTAGAAGGCGCTGCGTTCGACCGCCGATTTCGACCCCTTCGCCATTGCGCGCAGCTTGTCCCATTCGGCGGCGCTCGCGTTCGAGGCGACGATGCCGAGCCAGCGCGACTTCAGCGGGCCGTCGAGCGCGGCGGGATTGGCGTCGAGCAGCGCGAAACGGCGCCGCGCCTCGGCGAGCACCTTCGCATCGCCGAGCGTCCCGAGTGCGCCGAGCAGGTCCGAGCGCAGGATCGCATCGAGTGCGGGCTCGCCCTTGCGCGCGTCGAAACCGAGCCGCTGCATCGAGACGCCGAGCGCCGCGCTGCCGCGTGCCGCAATCACCTTCTGCACCGCCGGCTGGTCGTCGAAATAGCCGTGGAGAATCTCGTAGCGCCCGGCGGCGTCGCCGATGACTTTCTGGTTGGCGTCCTTCGGCGTCGCGGCGAGCAGATCGAGCGCGGCACCCATCGGCTGATAGCCCGCATTGGCGAGCGCAAAATTGTCGCCGAGCAGGCCGAGCTGGTCGATCGGCGCGAGGCTGGCGAAACTCCCGCGCAATGCGCCGAGCGCCGCGGGCGAATAGAGGGTGCGGTAATAGCCTGCCTGACCCGCGTTGACCAGCACCGGTCCGCAGCCGGGAAGCGTCAGCGTCCCCGTCCCGCCCGAAACCACCTGCCGTGCCACGGCGCCATTCCCCGCGCGCGCAAGCACCGGAACCTTCCAGCGGCGGCCGTCGGCGTCGACGCTGTCCTTGCGGTCGCGCGAGAATTCGCTCTGCGTGAGCTGGACGCTCGTGTTGCCGCCTGCGCAGGTGATGCCGCCAACGCGGAGCAGCGGGATTCCGGGCTGGTTGGTGAAATCATGCGCGATTCCTGTCAGCCCTTTCGCACCCGCCGCCTCGACCGCATTCCACAGGTCGTCGGTGCGCGTATTGCCGTACTTATGCTGCGCCATGTAGGTGCGCAGCCCGTCGCGCCAGACATCCTCGCCCGCGTAGGATTCGAGCATCGTGATGACCGCTTCGCCCTTCTGGTAGGTGATCGCGTCGAACGCCTGATTGGTGTCCTCGACGGTGCGGATCGTCTGGACGATCGGGTGCGTAGTCGCGAAGGCGTCGAGCCCCATCGCGCGTTCGCGGCCGTCGACGCGGCCGAGCAGCGGCTGCCAGTCGGGGTGGAAATGGTCGCTCGCCTTGGTCTCCATCCAGCTCGCGAAACCCTCGTTGAGCCAGAGGTCGTCCCACCATGCCATCGTCACCAGATCGCCGAACCACTGGTGCGCGACCTCATGCGCCTGCGTGGTATAGATTTCCTGCCGCGTCGCCTCGCTGGTGATCGTGGGATCGTCGAGCAGGATGCGCTCGAAGGTGAAGATCGCGCCCCAATTCTCCATCGCGCCGAAGAATTGCGACTGGCCGGGTCCGGCGATGTTGTCGAGCTTGGGCAGCGGGTAGGGCTGGCCGAAATAGTCGCGGTAGTAGCTCAGCAGCGGGCCGAGGCTGTCGAGCGCGAAGCGTGCCTGTTCGCCCGATCCCTTCGGCGAGACGATGCCGACCTCGGCGCCGCTTTCGCTCTTCGCCGCGAGCCGCTCGAAATTGCCCGTCGCGAAGAAGAGCAGGTACGACGACATCTTGGGCGAGGTCTGGAACACGACGGTCTTCTTGCCGCCCGCAACCGGCGTTTCGCTCGTCACCGGCATGTTGCTGACCGCGAGGTCGCCTGCGGGGACGGTCGCCGACAGGCTGAAGGTCGCCTTGTAGCTCGGCTCGTCGAAGCTCGGCACGAAGCGTCGCGCGTCGGGCGCCTCGAACTGGGTGAACAGCCCGCGCACCTCGTTTCCGGTGACCTTGTCGGGATAGTCGAGTGCGAAAAGCCCGTTCGCCTGCGTGTTGATCACGCCGGTATAGGCGGTCGTCAGGCGGTATTGGCCCGGCGCGAGTTCGGCGGGCGCGGTGAAGGTCGCGGTTTGCGCCTCGGCATCGGTCGCGACGGTCAGCGGGATAGCCTTGCCGTCGGCGCCGGTCAGGCTGGCGCTGGCAAAGCTCAGGTCGAGCGCGTTGAGCGTCAGCGTCGCCGATGGGGCGTAAAGCTCGATGTCGATGCCCGCTTCGCCCGTAAAGGTGAGCGCCTTGGCGTCGGGCGTGACGCTGACGTCATAGTGCAGCGGCGCGGCGATGCGGGGCAGCTGGCTGGGGACGCTCGCGTCGAGCGGCGCGCCGGTCAGCGCGGGCGGCGCAGCGGCGACGGGTGCAGCAGGCTGCACTCCCGGCTGCGCGGCGCACGCGGCGAGGCTCAGCGACGAGACGGCGGCGAAAAGGAAATGACGTGCAGTTGTTTTCATGATGCGATTCCCGGTAATTTTCGGTGCTCGCTACGCGCGTGCGCGCGTCGTGCGGGCGCCGCTTCGACGGGCGGTCTTACCCTATCGACAGACGACGCGAATCGCGGCACTTTGGTTGCATGACAAAACCTATATTGCCTGGAGAGGTATCCGCCGCCGTCGTGAGTCCGGTCGCTTATGGTGACTGGGACGGGCTTCATCAGCAGCTGGCATGGGCACGTGCCAACGCGCCGCTCGCGGTTGCAGAGAACCCCGACCATGATCCTTTCTGGCTTGTCACCCGGCACGCCGACATCATGGCGATCAGCCGCGATCCGCAGCGTTTCGCGAACGGTATTCGCCCGACGGTGCTGACGAACCGTGACGGCGAGGCGCTGGCGCGCGCCGCGACCCCGAACAATGACGGCCACCTCATCCGCTCGCTCGTTCAGATGGATGCGCCCGACCATATGAAATACCGCCTGCTGACGCAGAGCTGGTTCATGCCCAAGAATCTGAAGATCGTCGAAGACCGCATCCGCCTGCTCGCGCGCCAGACCGTCGATCAGATGCTGGAGAGCGGCGAGTGCGATTTCGCGCGCGACGTCGCGGCGCATTATCCGCTGCGCGTGATCATGGACATCCTCGGCGTGCCGCCCGAGGACGAGCCGCGGATGCTGATGCTGACGCAGCAATTGTTCGGCTCGACCGACCCCGAGCTCAATCGCAACAAGGTCGAGATCACCAGCGCCGAACAGGCGATCGCGATGCTCCATTATGTGATCGCCGATTTCGAGAATTATTTCCGCGAACTGACCGCCGACCGGCGGACCAATCCGCGCGAGGATATTGCGACGGTGATCGCCAATGCGATGGTCGGCGGCGAGCAGATCCCCGACCGCGAGCTTGCCGGCTATTATATGATCATCGCGACCGCGGGGCACGACACGACGAGCGCCTCGACCGCGGGCGCGATCATGGAACTGGCGAAGAATCCCGCGCTGTTCGAGCGCTTCCGCGACGCCGAGAGCGACAAGGCGGGACTGATCGACGAAGCGATCCGCTGGACCACCCCGGTCCAGCACTTCATGCGCAGCGCGAGGGAAGACGTCGAAATCGGCGGGCAGACGATCCGCGAGGGCGATTGGCTGATGCTGAACTATGTTTCGGGCAACCGCGATGAGGACGTCTTCGCCGATCCCTTCGCTTTCGATCCCGACCGGCCGAAGAACCAGCAGATCGCGTTCGGCTTCGGCGCGCATGTCTGCCTTGGCCAGCATCTCGCGCGGATGGAGATGCGGATCATGATGGAGGAGTTGCTTCCCCGGCTGAAGAGCCTCGAGTTGACCGGCGAGCCCGCGCGCGTCGAATCGGTGTTCGTCGGCGGTTTGAAACGTCTGCCGATCCGGTTCGAGGCCGCCTGACCGATTTTCCTTTGTGATCGACCCGCGCCATGCCAAGGCAGGGCGTGGGTCGATTTCTAGTGAGGAAATCGATGAAATATTCGACCTTTGCCGCGGCTTTCATGCTTGCTGCGGCGGCGCCCGCATCGGCGATGACGATCGACGCCGACGAACGCGAACTTTACGACGACAGCGTCCAGTGCATGGCCTTTTACGGCATCATGGCGGGGCTTGGCGGCGACAAGGAGCCCGAGGATCCGAAGGCAGCAGCGTCGGGCACCAAGTTCCTTGCGGTTGCAACTGTGCTTGCGGACGAGGACAAGGCGCAGATCCAGACCGATCTCAACGCCCAGATCGCCATGTTCGGCAAGCTCGCCGAGCGGCCCGACGATCCCGCGAACATCGAAAAGCTGCGGTCGATCAAGGACAGCTGCGAATTTATGGAAACGCTCGTCGATGCGATGATCGACGGGTCGAGCTAGGCTCTTTCGCCCGGAAAGAAGCGCGCGATGACATCGCTCGCGAGCCGCGCGGGGCGGAGCGTTTCGGCGTCGATGCAGCACCAGCTCGATTTGACCTCGGCCAGCACTTCCTCGCCGCGCTTGATGATCGTCTCGTAAAAGGCGCGCGCGCCCTGGACTTTCTCGAGGATCACGGTCGCGATGACCTGATCGTCGAGGAAGGCGGGGCGGCGATAGGTGATCTCGTGCTTCAGCGCGACCCACAGGTGCGCCGCGACCGCGTCGGGCGGTGCGATATGGCGCCAGTGCGACAGCACCGCTTCCTGCACCCAGCTCAGATAATGGGCGTTGTTGACGTGCCCCATGAAATCGATCTGGTCGGCGCCGACAGTGATGTCGTGATCGTGCGGAAGCGAGGCTGCGGTCATAACGCTGACACTAGTGTCAACAATATGTGACGGAAAGATGAAAAATCATCCTCTTCCGCGATAGGATGCGACGCCCTGATCGGGCAGCCACAGCCCCTCGGGCGGCGCGCCCGATTGCCAGAAGACGTCGATCGGGATGCCGCCGCGCGGATACCAGTAGCCGCCGATACGCAGCCACCGGGGCTGCATCTCGTCAAACAGGCGGCGGCCGATGCCGACGGTGCAATCCTCATGGAAGCCGGCATGGTTGCGGAACGAGCCGAGGAAGAGCTTCAGGCTCTTCGATTCGACGATCGTCTCTCCGGGCGCATAGTCGATGACCAGATGCGCGAAATCGGGCTGGCCGGTCACCGGGCAGAGTGATGTGAACTCGGGCGCGGCGAAGCGGACGAGATAAAGTTCGCCGGCGCGCGGATTGGGGACATAGTCGAGCACTGCGGCCTCGGGCGAGGCAGGCAGTTCGCTGGATTGGCCAAGATGTTTGGGCGCAAGGCCCGCAGGGGTAGAATCGGACATGGAAACCATCTAGGGACGCGCGCGGCCGATGTCATCAGCGGCCCATGGTAAAGACGGGTTCAGCGCCAATTCAGAGGCGCGGCGCGATGGCGGCTTTCGGGATTGCGAATATCAGAATGACGGTGCGGACGATCGGGCGGAACGAAAAGACGGCGCGGCTGTCGCTGGGCGCGCTGGCGATGTCGCTTGCGCTTGGCGTGCCGGCGATGGCGCAGCAGACCGATACGCCGACCCCCGCGCCTTCGTCGACTTTCCGCCTTCCGCCGGCGAGCGATGGCCGCACACCCGGCGTGCAGGGGCCTTCGGACAATAATATTCCGCCGTTGAGTCCCGGCGACCGGTCGCCGTCGCCGACCCCGACGCCTGCGCCGACCCCGCTCTCCCCGCCGGTCGTTGCGACCCAGCCGGCGCGAACGACCCCGACGCCTGCGCCGGCCGCCGCGACGCCGACGGCGCGGCGCGATACGCCGGCAGCGACCCAGCCGTCGCCGCGTCCGGCGGATGCCGGACCGTCCGCCGCGGTGCCTGCGGCTCCTGCCGCCGCGACCGGGATATCCCCGACAGATAACGCGGCAAGCGCGGCTCCGGGCTTTTCGAACGATCCGACCGCGCCCGTAACCGCCGCTCCCGCGGACGACGGCGCCGCCCCCGAAGCGCCCGCAAGCGGTGGCGGTACGCCGATCTGGGCCTGGCTGCTCGCAGGGCTTGCGGCGGCCGGCGCCGGTTTCTGGTACTGGCGGCGTCGTCCCTCGGTCGCAGGCGACGCGCCGGCGGAGTATGCCGAGCCCGTTCCCGCGCCGAAGCCGCTGCCGCGCACCACCGGATCCACGCCCCGGCCTGCGCCTGCTCCCCCGGCGCCGCGCCCGGCCCCGACCCCGGTTACGGCAGCACCCGCGGCGTCACCCCTCGTCACCCGCCCGGCCGACGAGCGACGGGCGATCGTGTCGATGGCGCTCGATATCCGTGCGATTCGCATGACGCGCGATCAGCTTGTCGTCGCCTTCTCGCTCAACCTGCTGAATCAGGGTCCGGTGGAGGCCACCGGCCTGATGGTGCGTATCGCGCTCAACCAGGGCTCGGCGATGACAGAACCGGTGCTCGCGCGGTTCTTCGACGGTGCGGGCGGCAGCGTCCTGCGCGACGATATGGTGCTCGCCCCGGGAGCGGGCGAGCAGCTCAGCACCGAAGTCATGCTGCCGCGCGCGGCTGTCGAGCCGCTGATCATCGGCGGCAAGCCGATGCTGGTGCCGGTGATGGCGTTCGACGTCACCTATCATTGGGACGGCGAGGGCGAAGCGTTCGGCCAGAATGCCGGCACCTTCGTGCTCGGCCGTGAACAGGGAACCAGCGGCAGCACCAAGCTGGCGCCGCTCCCGCTCGATCATCCGAGCTTCGTCGTCAACCGGCCGGCGGCCCGCGCGACCGCGATCCGGCGCACGCAATAAGTTGCTCGACTGCCGCTTTTTTGTTGCGGCGCACCATAAGCTGAGGCAGACCGCCAGCGTGCTTGAAAAAGGGCACGCCGGGGCATAGGCTTGCCGTCCCCGGGAAAGAACAGAGCCACAGCAGGATTGGCCTCGGAGGGACAGGAAAAGCAGGTCCCGCGCGGTCGCAACAGGAGCATGACATGGACGCCTTGGTCTCAACCGACTGGCTGGAACGCGAACTGGGGGCATCGGATCTTCGGATCGTCGATGCGACGAAATTCATGGCCGGGACCGATCGCGATCCGCGCGCCGAATATGAAGCAGGCCACATCCCGGGCGCGGTGTTCATGGATCTTGCCGAACTGACCGATTCGACCGCCGGTGTCGACAATATGGCGCCTCCCGCCGAAAAATTCGCGAGCCGCATGCAGTCGCTCGGCCTCGGCGACGGCAGCCGCATCGTGATCTATGACGACAGCCCGCTGAAGAGCGCGGCGCGCGCCTGGTGGCTGCTCAAGCTGTTCGGTGCGCACGACGTCGCGCTGCTCGACGGCGGGCTCGCCAAGTGGAAATCCGAAGGCCGCGCGCTCGAAATGGGCAAGCAGACGCTGCGCCACCGTCACTTCACCGTGTGGCGCGATGCGAAGGCGGTGCGCACCAAGGACCAGATGCTGGCGAATGTCGACAGCGGCGCCGAGCAGGTTCTCGACGCGCGCGACGCCAAGCGCTTCACCGGCGAAGAGCGCGATGCGCGTCCGGGCCTTGCGCCCGGCCATATCCCGGGTTCGCGCAACCTGCCCTTCGGTGAGCTTTTCAATGCCGACGGCACGTGGAAGCGCGGCGATGACCTGAAGGCCGCCTTTGACGCGGCAGGCGTCGACCTCGACAAGCCCCTCGTCACCACCTGCGGCAGCGGCATGACCGCGACCGTCGTCGCGTTCGGCGCGCACCTGCTCGGAAAGGACGATGTCGCGGTGTACGACGGCAGCTGGCTCGAATGGGGCGCCGACGCGGCGACCCCCAAGGCGACCGGCGCAGCCTGACGGCAGGTGGCTGGTTCCGGCAAGAAAGACGACAGCCTCCGCCCTGCGACGAAGCTCGTGCAGGGCGGCCGGCGGCCCGAATGGACCGGCGACCCGCGCCTCGGCGGCGGGGTCGTCAACCCGCCGGTGTGGCGCGCCTCGACGATCCTCTACGACACTATTGCCGACCTGAAGGCGCGCGGGCACGCGACGCACGACAAGCTCTATTACGGCCGGCGCGGGACGCCGACGGTGTGGGCGCTCGCCGATGCCCTGACCGATCTCGAGCCTGGCGCCGAAGGCACCTTGCTCTACCCGTCCGGGGTCGCGGCGAATTCGGCGGGGCTGCTCGCGCTGCTCTCGCCCGGCGATCATCTGCTGATGGTCGACAGCGCCTATGAACCGACGCGCGCCTTCTGCAACGGCATGCTCGCGCGCATGGGGGTGCGGACGACCTATTATGATCCGCTGGTCGGGGCTGCGATCGCCGATCTGATCGAGCCCGAGACGAAGCTGATCTTCCTCGAATCGCCCGGCAGTCTGACCTTCGAAGTGCAGGATATACCCGCAATCGCCGCGGTTGCGCGCGAACGCGGCGTGCTGACGATGCTCGACAACACCTGGGCGACGCCTTTGCTGTTCCCGGCGCTCGCGCATGGCGTCGACGTGACGATGATGAGCCTCACCAAATATGCCGGCGGGCACAGCGACGTGATGATGGGCTCGCTCACCGCGACGCGCGTCGTCTGGCCGAAGCTGCGCAGCGCGGCGTACCAACTCGGCCAGGCGGTTTCGCCCGACGATTGCGCGATGGTGCTGCGCGGGCTGCGCACGCTCGACGTCCGCATGGCGCGGCATGGCGAGAATGGCCTCGCGGTCGCGAACTGGCTCGCGGGGCGGCCCGAGGTCGGGCGCGTGCTGCATCCGGCGCTGCCCGGCGATCCCGGCCACGCCATCTGGGCGCGCGATTTCGGCGGTACCAGCGGCTTGTTCGGCTTCACGCTGAAAGGCGTCGACGAGGCCGCGCGGACGCGCTTCATCGACGCGCTTTCGCATTTCGGCATCGGCTTCAGCTGGGGCGGCTATGAAAGCCTTGTCGTGCCGAGCGATCCGCAGACGATCCGCAGCGCCGTCGACTGGACCGATCCCGATCCGCTCGTCCGCCTGTCGATCGGACTCGAGGATCCAGCCGACCTGATCGCCGATCTGGCACGCGGATTCGCCGCGCTGTGAGCGCGGGGGAGAGCCTGCGAAGCGGGTTCGACCGCACCGTCGAGGTGATGAAGGCGATCGACATCGACGTCGGCGCCTATCGGCTGTCGCTCTATGGCGTCGTGTCCGCGATCGTCGTCGCGATCCTGCTCTACATCGCCGTCAAGCTGGCGATGCGCGCGATCAAATGGCTGCTGCGCCGCAACCACCAGATCGACGACGCGCAGCGCGTCCTGACCGAAAAGCTGATCGCGATCGCGCTGTTCATTTTCGCGAGCCTGTTCGCGATCGACCTGCTCGGCATCGACCTGACGGCGCTAGCGGTCTTTTCGGGCGCCGCGGGTCTGGCGATCGGGTTCGGGCTGCAGAAGACGGTCGGCAATCTGATCGCGGGGATCATCCTGCTGATGGACCGCTCGATCAAGCCCGGCGACATCATCGTCGTCGGCGATGGCAGCAGCATGGGCGGGTCGACCGCGCCGGGCAGCATTCCCAACGTCGGTCGCGTCGCGAAGATCGGCGTGCGCGCGGTCAACGTGGTCACGCGCGACGGCAAGAAGCATCTGATCCCGAACGAGCTGCTGATGACGCAGCCGGTCGAGAACTGGAGCTATTCCAGCCGCGATGTGCGCGTACGGATGCGCGTGCCGGTCAGCTATGATTGCGATCTGCGCAAAGCCCAGCGGCTGATGGTCGAGACGGCCAAGGCCAACCCGCGCATTTTGAACGACCCCGAGCCGGTTGTCTGGATCATCGCGTTCGGCGAGCGCGCGGTCGAGCATGAGCTGCGCTACTGGATTTCGGATCCCGAGGCCGGGCTCGGCAATATCCAGGGCGACGTGTTTCTGGGGATCTGGGACCGCTTCAGGGAAGCGGGGATCCGCATCCCCTATCCGCGGCAGGATGTGCGGATTGTCGAGGCGCCGGACGGTGATCCGGCGCCCCGCAGCAAGGTTTAGAAGCCCACTTTCTTCGCGCGCTCGATGCATTCGACGATGATGCGCTTCGCCTCGTCGACATCGCCCCAGCCGTTGAGCTTTGCCCATTTGCCGGGTTCGAGATCCTTGTAGTGAGTAAAGAAATGCTCGATCTGCTGCAGCACGATCTCGGGCATGTCCTTGTAGGTCGCGACCTTGTCGTAATAGGGGAAGGTCTTGTTGACGGGGACGCAGAGCAGCTTCTCGTCGCCGCCGGCATCGTCTTCCATGAGCAGTACGCCGATCGGACGGCACTTCACCACCGCGCCCGCGACGATCGGCGAACGCGCGACGACGAGCGCGTCGAGCGGATCGCCGTCCTCGCCCAGCGTATGCGGGACGAAACCGTAATTGGCGGGATAGCGCATCGGGGTGTGCAGGAAGCGGTCGACGAAGAGCGCGCCCGACGCCTTGTCGAACTCATACTTCACCGGCTCGCCGCCGATCGGCACTTCGATCAGCACGTTCAGGCTGTCGGGCGGGCTGTCGCCGGCCGGGATCAGGTCGATGCGCATGGGAGATGTCCTTGTGTGTTTTTGAATTGCGCGCGCCTTTAGCGCCGGAAGCGGCGCAAAGTCGAGGCCATTAAGCCGTGCCGGCGATTCAGAGCTGGCGTTTCGCCGCGAGCAGCTGGTCGAACCAGTCGGGGCCGGTACCGGTCTTCTCGATATAGGGCCAGCGCAGCCCGCCATGATAGTCGAGGTCGATATTGCGGTAGCGTCCCCCGCGCTCGACGAGCAGCTTGACGGGCGTCTTGCCGTCGGTCGCCGCCTTGATCGCGGCTTCGAGCCGGTCCTTGCTGTAGCTCATCCCGTCGACCGCGACGATCTTCGTCCCGTTGACGATGTCCGCCCGGAAGGCGGGGCCGTCCCACAGGATGCCGCCGGCCACGCCGTCCTTGTCGATCGTCATGCCAAGCGAATGGGTGAGGTCGTAGTTCTTCGCGCGCTGCATGCGGTCGCGGTCATAGACGTTGGGCGCGTCGCGCCAGACGAGACGATAGCCCGCTTTCTCGATCCCCGCGACCGGCGCGGGCTGGCCGGGCAGCTGCATATGATCGTGCAGGAATTTCGCCCAGTCGTAAGGATGAACCGCGTTCAGCGTCGCGACGACATCGTCGAAATTATAGGTGACCTCGCCCCAGTCGCCGCCCTTGCCGCCGAAAAAGGCCTTGGCGAAATCGTCGAGGCTCTTCGCATTGTTTGTCGCCTGACGGATGATCATGTCCGCCTCCAGCCACATCAGCGAGCCTTCGTTGTAATAATCCTCGGTCCGTGTTGCGCTCGGGAAGGCGCGCGCCTTGCGCGCCGCGATCACCGGATCGAGGGTCGTATCCTCGACCGATCGCCACTCTCGCCCCGCCTGCACGCTGTAGTTGGCGGCGTTGGTCGCCCATTCGGCGAGCACCATTTCCTTCGACTGCATTCCCGAACGCCCGGCAAGGACGAGATCCCAGAAGCTCGTCTGGCCTTCATAGACCCAGAGCAGATTGCCCTGCATCGGGGTGCGGAAATCGGGGGTCCACAGCTTGTCGGGGCGACGATATTTGCCGTTCCAGCTATGGGTGAATTCGTGCGGGAGAAGTCCCCGCTCCGAATCATTGTCGTCCCAGCTAGTGAAATAGTCGGGGTTGCGGCTGTTCTCGCTCGACCGGTGATGCTCCAGCCCGATCCCGCCGAGCTCGTCGCTGAGTGCGAGCAGAAATTCATACCGGTCGAAATGCTTCGTTCCGAACAGCGCGACCGTCTCGGCGACCATTGCCGCGTGGCGCGCGATATGGTCGGGCTTGGCGCCCAGATATTTCTCCTCGTCGGCGACGACGTTCAGCGTGACATTCTGCCCCAGATCCCATTTGCGGAAATATTTGCCCGCAAACATCGGGCTGTCGACCAAGGTCTCATAGCTCGTCGGCGCATAGCTGTAGCGATTGCCCGACACCTTCAGGCCGTCGAGCGCCGCTGCGCCGGTCCAGCCGTCGGGCAGGGTGACATCGAGCTGCACCGGGATGCCGCGGGTGAAATAGCCCGCGGGATAGAGGCTGACCTGTTCCCACTGCAGGTTCATCATCACCGGCGTGACGACGACCCGGCCCTCGGTGGTGCGCGTCGGCGACAGGAAGTCGAACGCGACATCGATGCTCTTCGTGCCCGCCGGCACGTCGATATCGAAGGCATAGACGTCGGTCGGCTGGCGCGTCCAGCTGAGCGTCTTGCCACCGGCGGTTGCCTTGAACCCCGCGATCTCGGCGATCGCGCCGCGCGGCGCATGCTTGCCGGGAAGCCACTGGGGATAGAGCAGGGTGAATTTGCCCGACTTCGCGACGGGGATCGTCTGGCGAACGCGGAAGATCCCGCGCGCATAGTCGGTCGCATCGACCTTCAGCTGCATCGTGCCCGGATAGGGGCGGTCGGCGGGTAGCGGGATGCTGTGCGGCTGAACCACGGGTTCGGGCCGGCTGTTCCCCTCCTGCGCGTGGACGGGGCCGGTGAAGGCGATCAGGGCGGACGCGACGAACAGTGCTTTTTTCATGGCCATTCTCTGCCGCCAAACGGCCGCAAGGTCCAGCGAAGGCTCTGCCAGCGCGCCGTCCGGTTCGACGAACGCGCGGTTCAGCCGCCGGCGATCATATTGATCGAAAAGGCCAGGATGCCGAGGTTGTAGATGAAGGCGGCGAGGCAATGTCCGGTCGACGCGCGGCGGATTTCGCGGCTGGTGATGTCGATGTCGGCGGTCTGGAACGTCATGCCGAGGATCAGCGCGAAATGCAGGAAATCGAAATAGTCGGGCGTGTCGGTGCTGGGGATCGACAGCCCGCCAGCGTGGCCGCCATGCGCGGTATCGCGCCGGTAATAGAGATGCGCGTAATGGATCGCATAGACGATGTTCGCGAACAGCCAGACTAGCGCGAGCGTGACGATGACGAGCGGCTTCGAATAGGCGCCGGTTCCCGCCACCAGCTGGGCCAGCGCGCCGAGCACGACGATGCTGACGGCGACCGACAGGATCAGCAGCGCGGTGCGGTTGGCGTCATTCTCGATCGCGTGCCGCGCCATCACGCGCGGATCGGTGGTGCGGAACAGCGGGATCGTCGACAGCAGGAAGAGCGCGGTCACGATATCGAAGCCGATCAGGAAACCATGCAGCGGCGATGACGATTGCCAGCCCGACCAGATCGCGACGAGGATCAGCCCCGCAGCATAGGCGACGAAGCGCGGCGGGGCGATGCGGTTGCCGATGGTGCGAGCCATGCGCGGAGCCTAGCCGCCGCGAAGGCCCATGCAAGCCCGCTTTGCCTTTCGGCGAAAAAGCATTAGACGCGCGGCGCATGAGCAAGGACAAATCCGGCAAGATTCCGACCCCGCAGGCGGTCCGCGGCACCCAGGACATGCTCGGCGATTTCGCCGACCGCTTCGCGCACGTCGTCGAGACCTTCGAACGGGTGCGCCGCCTCTATGGCTACAAGCGCGTCGAGGTGCCGGTGATCGAGCCGACCGCGGTGTTCGCGCGCTCGCTGGGCGAGACGACCGACGTTGTGTCGAAGGAAATGTATTCGTTCGAGGATCGCGGCGGCGAGTCGATCACGCTGCGCCCCGAATTTACCGCGGGAATCGCGCGTGCCTATGTGACGAACGGCTGGCAGCAATTCGCGCCGCTCAAAGTGGCGACGCACGGCCCGCTGTTCCGCTACGAACGGCCGCAGAAGGGCCGTTATCGCCAATTCCACCAGCTCGACGCCGAGGTTCTCGGCAGCGACAGCCCGCTGGCGGACGCCGAGCTGCTGGTGTTCGCCGACCAGCTTTTGAAGGAACTGGGGATCGCCGAGGGCGTGACGCTGACGCTCAACACGCTCGGCGATGCCGAAAGCCGCGATGCCTGGCGCGCCGCGCTGGTCGAGCATTTCGGGGCGCATCGCGGCGACCTGTCGGAGGACAGCCTTGCGCGGCTCGACAAGAATCCGCTGCGCATCCTCGACAGCAAGGATCCGAAGGACCGCCCGATCGCCGACAGCGCGCCCGACATCGACGCGTTTCTGACGGCGGAAGCGCAGGATTTCTTCGGCGCGGTGACCGCGGGGCTCGATGCCGCGGGGGTCGTGTGGGAGCGCAACGCGCGGCTCGTGCGCGGGCTCGACTATTATCGCCACACCGCGTTCGAATTCGTCACCGATCGGCTGGGCGCGCAGGGCACGGTGCTCGGTGGCGGGCGCTATGACGGGCTGATCGAGAATCTCGGCGGTCCGCCGACGCCTGCGGTCGGCTGGGCCGCGGGGATCGAGCGGTTGGCGATGTTGATTGCGGACGATGTGATCGACAATCGGCTCGACGCCGTGATCGCGGTCGAGGACGATAGCCTGCTCAACTACGCGATGAAAACACTCGCGGCGATGCGGAGCAAGGGGCTGGCAGCCGAGATCGTCGCTACTGGTTCGCCGCGCAAGCGCTTCGACAAGGCCGGGAAGATTCCGGCACGCTCGCTGATTGCGATCGGCTCGCGCGGCGGCCAATCGTACACAAATATTCGTGGCGACAGCGAACTGACAATAGCAATCGACACGATCATTCGCGCACTCTGATGGTCAGCATTCCCGAAAAGCAGATCGACGCCATCATCGAACGCCACGCTGCGCTGCAGGCGCGGATGGCGACGGGCGACATGGCGCCCGCCGATTTCGTCGCGGCGTCCAAAGAGTTCGCCGAACTCGAACCCGTCGCCAGGGCCGCGAGCCAAGTGACGCGGCTCCGCGCTGAACTGGTGTCGCTCAACGAAATGCTGGCCGACCCCGAGATGAAGGCGATGGCGGCCGAGGAAATCGCCGCGGTCGAGGAGGCGCTGCCCGCCGCCGAGCATGACCTCGCGATCAAACTGCTGCCGAAGGACGTCGCCGACGAACGCGCCGCGATGCTCGAAATCCGCGCCGGCACCGGCGGCGACGAGGCGGCGCTGTTCGCGGGCGATCTGCTGCGCATGTACAGCCGCTATGCCGACGGACAGGGCTGGAAGGTCGAGATCATCTCGGCGAACGAGGCCGAGGTCGGCGGCTACAAGGAAGTCGTTGCGTCGGTGACGGGGCAGGGCGTGTTCGCCAAGCTCAAGTTCGAAAGCGGCGTGCACCGCGTCCAGCGCGTCCCCGCGACCGAAAGTCAGGGCCGCATCCACACCAGCGCCGCGACCGTCGCGGTGCTGCCCGAGGCCGAGGAAGTCGACGTCGCAATCAACGACAGCGACCTCAAGATCGATATCTACCGTGCGAGCGGAGCCGGCGGCCAGCACGTCAACACGACCGACAGCGCGATCCGCATCACGCATATCCCGTCGGGTCTCGTCGTGATCCAGCAGGATCAGCGCAGCCAGCACAAGAACCGCGCCAAGGCGATGCAGGTGCTCCGCGCCCGGCTCTACGACCTCGAGCGCGAGAAGATCCACAGCGCCGAGGCCTCGGCGCGCAAATCGATGGTCGGATCGGGCGACCGATCCGAACGCATCCGCACCTATAATTTCCCGCAGGGGCGCGTGACCGACCATCGGATAAACCTGACGCTCCACCGCCTGCCGGAGATCATCGAGGGGCAGATGGACGAGCTGATCGACGCGCTGATCGCCGAGGATCAGGCGCAGCGGCTGGCGGGGCTGGGTGAGTGACGTTCGCGCCGCGCTGCGCGACGCGGCGGCGCGGCTCGAAAGCGTGTCGGACACGCCGCGGCTCGACGCCGAACTGCTGATGGCGCATGCGCTGGGCGTCGAACGGCAGGCGCTGCTGCTCGATCCGGCGCGTTATGTAGTGCCGGCCGGTTTTGCCGGGCTCGTCGAACGGCGCATGGCGCACGAACCCGTGGCCTATATTCTCGGCTATCGCGATTTCTGGACGGTCCGCATCGGCGTAGGCCCCGGCGTTCTGATCCCGCGCCCGGACAGCGAGGCGCTGATCGAAGTTGCGGTCGCGCATTTCGGCGCAGAGGGGCCAAGGCGCGTTCTCGATCTCGGTACCGGCCCCGGAACCCTGTTGCTGGCAGCGTTGGCTGAATGGCCGGAAGCTCACGGCCTTGGAATCGACGAGTCCGAAAAGGCCGTCGACCGGGCCGAAATGAACGCCGACGATCTGGGCATGGAAGAACGCGTGCGATTTCACGTCGGCAACTGGGCTGCCGGTCTCGAAGGCCAGTTCGACCTCATTCTCTGCAATCCGCCCTATATTGCCGATTCCGAAGCCTTGATGCCCGACGTTGCCCACTATGAGCCGGCCGGCGCGCTGTTCGCGGGCGCCGACGGGCTCGAAGATTATCGCCGGATTATCCCCGATTTGTCGCGGCTTCTTGCGCCCGGCGGGGCCGCGATCCTTGAAATCGGCCACACGCAACGCATATCAGTATCCGAGCTCGCCGAAGCAGCGGGATTTGCCGTCACCTGCAGGCAGGATCTGGGCGGCCGCGACAGGGCGCTTTTGCTGACCCGCGCCTGACGCCCCGCACAAGAATTTGCTTGGTTTCCGCCGCAAAGCGCTGTAGGGGCGGCTCACAGACCCGACCGGGGTCCCTCGATGGTCCGGCTGGTCTGCTTCCCACTTACGATGCTGGTGCGGGCCGTGGGGCCCGATGCTGGCGGTAAAGGGAACCGCGCAGGAAGCGCGGGCGCGACGCGCATATGGCGCAGTCGGCCAAAATGGGGTTGGCGTAGCTTATTAGCTTATCGACAGGATGTCTCAGTTGAACATGAACAACCGGCAGAGCGGTCGCCGTCGCGGCCGCAACAATAACAGCAACAACAATAATGGTCGCTCGCAGTCCGGTGGCGGACGCGGCGGTGTCGACCAGGCCAACCGCATCGACAGCCGCGCGCGCGGCAACGCGGCCCAGATGATCGAGAAATACCGCAACCTCGCGCGCGACGCGCAGCTTGCGGGCGACCGGGTCCAGACCGAATATTATCTCCAGTTCGCCGACCATTATTTCCGCGTCGTGAGCGATTTCCGCATCCGCCAGGAAGAAAAGGCCGCGGCGAACGGACAGGAACGCAGCCACGATCGCAGCCGCGAGATTCGCGGCGTCGAGGATTTCGACGGCCATGACGACAGCGGCTTCGAAAGCGAACTCGAGGCCGAGCGCAGCGATGATCGCGACGGCAACCGTGACAATGGCGGCCGCGAGAACGGCAATCGTGAGGGCAATCGCGAAAACCGCGAACGCGGCGGTCGCGACCGCGACGAGGATCGCGGTAATCGCCAGTCGCGCGATCGTGGTCATCGCCAGGACCGTGGCAATGCCGCGGAAGCGGACGCCGGTGAGGGCGGCGAAGCCGAAACGGATGTTGCCGAGGAAGCCGCCGCCGCGCCGCGCGCTGCGCGCCGTCCGCGCCGGGCAGCCCGTCCCGACGTCGAGGATAATGGCGATGCCGGGATCGACAGCGCCGTGCTGCCGCCCGCAATCGGCCGGCCCGAGCGCGCCGGGGAATCCGAAGGTGAGACCGAAGAGGCGCCCGCGCCCAAGGCACGCCGCACCCGCCGCACGCTCGCGCCGCGCGGTTCGGATGTCGAAGCTGCGGAATAGACGGCCGATTTCGGCTGGCCTTTGAAATCGACATGCCATAGCCTCCCCGTCAGACATCTGGCGGGGAGGTTTTTCATGCGCGCTTTGGCCCTGATTTTGCTGGCATCGGGAGGCGCGGTGATCGCACCCGCCGCGGCGCAGGAAACCGCCTTCGGCAATGCGCAGGGCGACGTTGCCGTCACCATCTATAACAATGGCCAGTCGCTCGTTCAGGACGACCGGCAGCTCAGCGTCACGCGCGGGCGCAACCGGATCGAATTTCCCGACGTCTCGGCCCGCATCCGCCCCGAGACCGTGACGCTCTCGGGTCCCGGCATCGGGATCGTCGAGCAGAATTTCGATTTCGACCTCCTCACCCCCGACAAGCTGATGGACAAGGCGGTCGGCCAGCAGATCACGCTGGTCCGGACCAACCCGGCGACCGGCGCCGAACGCAGCGAGCGCGCCAAGGTGCTCGCCGCGAACGGCGGCATCGTGCTGCAGGTCGGCGAACGGATCGAGGTGCTGCGCGACGACGGCTTGCCGGTGCGCGCGGTGTTCGACCGTCTGCCGCCGAACCTGCGCGCGCGCCCGACGCTGTCGGTAACGGTCGACGCGGCCGACGCCGGAACCGTCCCTGCGCGGTTGTCCTACCTGACCCCGAACCTCGGCTGGACCGCAGACTATGTCGCGCTGTTCGATGCTGCGAAGGGCGCAATGGACATTCAGGGCTGGGTGACGCTGACCAACAGCACGGGCACGACCTTCAACAATGCGCGTACGCTTCTGGTCGCGGGCAATCCGGGCGGCGGGGGCGGCTTCCGCCAGCTCAGCGGTGCGATGGATTCGGCGGGGACCGAGAGCAGCAATCGCGAACGGCTCGGCGACTATTATCTCTATCCGCTAGCCGAACGCACGACGATCGCCAACGCGCAGCAGAAGCAGGTGAGCTTCCTCGACGTGAAGGGAGCGCCCGCACGATCGACCTATGAATTCGTCAACAACTGGCTCGGCAGCAGCACCGATCCGGTGAGCACGTCGAGCGTGCTGCGCTTCTCGACCTCGCGGCAAGGCGGCCTCGGCGACCAGCTCCCCGCGGGCACGATCCGCGTCTATATGCGCGACGCGCGCGGCGATCCGCAGTTCATCGGCGAGAATCGCATCGACCACACCCCGATGGGCTCGGCGATGTCGCTGCGCACCGGCGATGCGTTCGACGTCAAGGTGCAGACCACGGTCGTCTCGCGCACGCGCAAGGGCGATTCGCGCTGGGTGACGAAGATGAAATATGTCGTCACCAACGCACGGCCCGAAGCCGCGACGGTGCTCGTCGCGCAGAGCGGGCTCTATGGCGACGTCCGCATCACCGACGAAAGCCTGAAGAGCGAGCGCGTCTCGGCCGATCGCGCCGACTGGCAGGTGCCCGTGCCTGCGAACGGCAAGGTCGAGCTGACCGCCACCTTCGACTCGCGCTACTGAGGTCGAACCGGTGGCGCGGGCCTGGCCCCTGCTGATTTTCGCCGCGGCGCTGCTGGCGCCGCTGCCCGCGCTTGCGCAGAATGCCAGACCCGAACCGGCGGTCGTCGTCTCGTCATCGATCGCCAATAGCGCAGTCACTGTCTATCGCGCGCCCGATCGCGGCGGCGGCGGGATCAATCCGAACTGGCCGCAAGGTTTTGCCTTCATCACCGAGACCCGCAAGGTGACGCTGCCGGCGGGCGTGTCGGTGCTGCGCTTCGAGGGGGTCGCCGAGGGACTGCTCCCCGAAACCGCGGTCGTCAGCGGGCTTCCCGACGGCGTAATCGAAAAGAATCGCGACGCACGGCTGCTTTCGCCCGCGGGTCTCGTCGACGCGTACCTCAAACGCAGCGTCACGGTCCGCCGCACCGATCGCGCGACCGGAAAGGTCGTTGAAGAAGAGGCCCTGATCCAGGCCGGCCCGACCGGCGGTGTGATCCTGCAGACCGCGGCCGGCTATCAGGCGCTCGGCTGTTCGGGACTGCCCGAGCGGATGCTCTACCAGCGGGTACCCAGGGACCTGTCGGCGAAGCCGACCCTGTCGGTGCTCGTGGAAAGCAAAACCGCACGTACCGTGACGGTTCAGCTTCTCTATCTGGCGGAAGGCTTCGACTGGGCGGCCAATTATGTCGCCGATCGCGGGGCTGACGGAAAGACGCTGGGGCTCACCGGCTGGATCACTGTCGCGAACGGGGGCGTGACCAGCTTCCCGAACGCGCAGCTCAACGTGATCGCGGGGCGGCTGAACAAGATGTACAGCCCGCCGCTGCCGCGCAGCACGCCGGGGCCGCTGATCCTCCGCTGCTGGCCGATGGACATCACGAGCACGCATCCGCTCTGGGAATTGCCGCCGGTCATCGAATATGAGCGCTTCGAGGAGAAGGCGACCGAGGATGTCGTCGTGACCGCGAGCCGCCGCGGCTATGCCATGGCGCCGCCTCCCGCGCCCGCACCGCCGCCACCGCCTGCGCCGCCGCCCCCACCGCCGCCCGAAGATCTGGGCGATCTCAAATTCTATCGCGTGCCCTTTCGCGTCGATGTGTCGGCCAAGGGACAGAAGCAGGTCGCGCTGCTTGCCAGCGACAGGGTCGCGGTCGAACAGCTATATGCGGGCACAGTCTATCAGAATTACGGCGACACGCCGGTTCCGCTGATGATGCGGCTTCGCGTGCAGAATCGCGAATCGGACGGGCTCGGTTTCGCGCTTCCCGCCGGCATGGCCACGGTGTTCGAGATGATAGGCGATCGCCGCCTGCTCGTCGGCGAGGCGAAAATCGGCGACAAGGCCAAGGGCGAGCGCGTCGATTACGATATCGGTACCAGCCCGGCGGTGCAGGCGCGGACGATCGTCCGGATGGATCCCGAGAACAAGGATGGCCGTTTGTGGGAGGTCACGCTGACCAACGCCCGCCCCTTTGACGCCGAGGTCGAGATGCTCGTCCCGCTGAAGCTCGACCCCGAACCCGAAGGATGGGAACGGCGCGGCGACGCCTGGGTCTGGCGTGTCCGCGTTCCGGCGAACGACCAGGTCATTCAGACATTCCGGCACAAGCCGCGCTGAGCGTGGCATCGGGGAGGGGGGCGTCATGACAAAGGCATCGAAGAGGGGCGTGATGCTGCTCGCGGGGTTCGCGCTTGCGGCACCGGTAGCCGCGCAGCAGACCGTCAGCACCGGCGGGCAGGGCGATGTCGCCGTGACAGTCTACTCGGGCGAACTCGCGCTGGTCACCGACACGCGGTCGACGACCTTGCCTGCGGGCGAGAGCCGGGTCGAATTTCCCGACGTGTCGAGCCGTATCCGGCCCGAGACGGTCAGCCTGACGGGCACGGGTCTGGAGATCGTAGAGCAGAATTTCGACTTCGACCTGCTTTCGCCGACCGCGATGATGCAAAAGGCGGTGGGGCAGGAGATCACGCTGATCCGCACCAATCCCGCGACGGGGGCCGAGACGCGCGAGCGCGCGAAAGTCCTCGCCGTGAATGGCGGAGTCGTCCTCGACGTTGGCGGGCGGATCGAGATATTGCGCGACGACAGCCTTCCCGTTCGCGTCATCTTTGACGGTATCCCGACCAATTTGCGCGCGCGGCCGACCCTGTCGGTCACCGTCGATTCGAAGGTTGCCGGCCCGCGTCCGCTGACCCTGCGCTATCTTTCCGAAGGCCTCAGCTGGCGCGCCGATTATGTCGCATTATACGACGAGGCGGCGAAGGCGATCGACCTGCAGGGCTGGGTAACGCTCAAGAACGGCAGCGGCACCGGCTTCGCCAACGCGAAGCTGCTGCTTGTCGCCGCGAACGACATCGGCGTGCGGCGCAACCGCGGCGGCAACGACAGCGAGCCGCCGGCGATGACGAGCGCGGGGACCGAGAAGGCGAAGGCCGAGGCGCTCGCCGACATGTATGCCTATCCGGTCGCCGACCGCACGACGATCGCCAGCGCGCAGCAGAAACAGATCGCCTTCCTCGACGTGATGGGGGTTCCCGCGACGCGCGGCTATGCGGCCTCGCTCGACCGGCTGCGTTCGTTCGAGGAGGCGGAAAGCGCGCTTTCGACTTATCGCTTCTCGACCGGCAAGGGCGGGGTGGGCGATGCGATGCCGGCCGGAGCGGTGCGCCTCTATGTCAAGGATGCGCGCGGTCAGGCCCAGTTCGTCGGCGAATCGCATATCAGCCACACGCCTGCGGGTTCCAGCCTGTCGCTCGCGACCGGGCGCGCCTTTGACGTCAAATATCAGCCGATCCTCGAAAAGCGCGAGAAGCTGACCGAGGAGCAATGGACCGAGACCACGCAATATCGAATCCGCAAGGACGGGGTGACCTCGACCGTCGCGGTCGACGTGAAGCGCAATTTCTGGCGCACGCAGATGCGCTATATCTTCACCAACGCGCGGCCGCAGGCGGTGACGGTCGAATTCACGCAGAACGGGCTCGATTCGTACAGCAACGATACCCGCGTTTCGGCCGAGAGCATCAAGGCCGAGCCCGATCCGGGGTGGAACGAGCGGAAGTGGATGGTGACGATCCCCGCGAACGGGCGCACCGAACTTACCGTCCAGTACGACACGCTGAACTGAGCGATGCGGCGCGCCGCGCTCGCCTTGTTGATGTTCCTTGCGGCGCTGCCGGCGCGTGCGGCCGACCCGCCCGTCGTCGCCTCGCCGAAACCCGACCATGTCGCGATCAGCCTCTATCGCGATCCCGCGCGCGACACCGATACCGCGCTGCCGGCGCTCGACGATTCGGAGGGGCTGGGCGGCTTTGCGCTGATTCGCGAGACGCGCACGGTCGATCTGCCGCCCGGGCCGGTGACCGTGCGCTTCGAAGGGGTGTCGAGCAGCATTCTTCCTGAAAGCGCCTTGCTCCGCGGACCGAAGGGGCGGCCGCGCGAAAAGAACTTCGATCGCCGTCTCCTGTCGCAGCGCGGCCTGATCGACGCCTTTACGGGTCAGCGCGTGCTGCTCCGCACCACCGACCGGGCGACGGGCAAGGCGACCTATGAGCCGGTGCGCATCCGTTCGGGTCCGGAGGCGCTGATCGTGGAGCACAAGGGCGGGGTCGAGGCGGTCCAGTGCAGCGGCCTGCCGCAGACGATGCTTTACGATTCGGTGCCGGCAGGCCTGAATCCCGTGCCGACGCTGTCGATGATGCTCGGCGATCAGCCGGGCGGACGCACGACGCTGGAACTCACTTATCTGGCGACGAATTTCGACTGGCAGTCGAATTATGTCGGACAGGTCGACGCCAAGGCCGAATCGGTCGACCTCTTCGCGTGGCTGACCGTGGCGAGTGGCGATTCGACCAGCTTCGAAAAGGCCGACATGGCGGTGATCGCGGGGCGGATCGCCTTTTTCCGGCAGGCGCCGGCTGCCGACGACGAGGACAGCTGGCGCGAAGAGGAGGAGCTTCAGCGCGAGAAGGACGAGGATCCCTGGAGCCCCGACAATATAGAGGTGTGGTTCGATTGCTGGGGGATGGGCAACACCGGCAACGCGCCCTTCCGCGACCGGCTGTTCACGCCCGACAGGCTGCCGATCGACACTCCGGACTACGCCGACGGAATGAGCATCGGCTTCTTCTACGGTGGCGGCGGTTGCGGCGGCGAGGACGATGATTGCGGCGCCGACATCGTCGTTACCGGCAGCCGCATCGCGCCGCGCGAGGATATCGGCGACTACAAGCTGTACCGCGTCCCGCAACCGACGACGCTCGGCGCGCAGAGCCGCAAGCAGATCGCCTTTCTGGAAAAGCCGGGCGTCGCGGCGCAGATGCTGAACATCGTCGAGGTCCGCGGGGACGATTATTACCCGGACAAGGTCGTCCTGCGGATCGACAACAAAAAGGGAGGCGTTCTCGGCGAACCGCTTCCCGGCGGGCAGGTGACCTTCTTCCAAAGCCCCGCCGGCGAGCCGATGCTGGCGGCCGAGAGCAAGGTGAAGGACAAGGCGGTCGGCGAACTCGTCGATTTCGATCTGCCGGAACCCGACAATCTTCCGCTCAACACCGACCAGGACGAACTCGATTCGGGCGAGGGCTGGACGCGCTATCGCCTTACGATCGAGAATGACGGCGAGACCGCCGAACCGGTCGAGGTCAGCTTCGCGAACGATCAATATTATGCGATCGACCGGATCGGCAAGCCGGTGAAGGAGCGCGACGGCAAGCGGATATGGTCAGTCGTCGTTCCCGCCGAAGGCAAGAAGACGATCGACTATCGTGTCCGCGAAGTGGCGCGCATCGGTGCCGACAATCAGGACGATTGGGAGGGGCCCGAGGACTAGGTCGCGGGGAGCGGGCGGGGGCGATGATTCTCGTCGAGCGCGACGAAGGTAAAGACGCCTTCGGTCACTTTCACCTCATTCTCGCCCCGGTCGCGCGTCGCGATCACCTCGAGCCGGATCGCGAGCGAGGTGCGCCCGCGCCGTTCGATGTGCGCATAGATCGAGATGATGTCGCGCAACAGGATCGGCGCGATGAATTCCATCGTCTCGATCGCCACGGTCGCGACCGCGCCCTGTGCTTCGCGCCCGGCGACGATGCCGCCGGCGATGTCCATCTGGCTGAGCACCCAGCCGCCGAAGATATGACCGTTGGCGTTGATGTCCGCGGGCCTCGGAACGACCCGCAGGATCGGATCGCGCGGGCAGTCCGGCTTATCGGTCATGGTTCATGTCCGGATCGTTTTCGAACGGGTCTTCGATCGCCTCGTCATGGCCGCTACCGCTCGACAGGAAGACGAGCCCCATCAATGCGGCGCCCAGCATGACCGACAGGCCGACGCCCGCCGCGGTCGCGATCACCATGTGGATGCTGAACTGGTCGCCGATCGAATAGCGCAGCCAGGCGAGCGCCAGCACGACCGCGCCGAACGACACGATCGCCATGCCCTTCATGAGCCGGCGATAGCGCGCCCATGCAACGCTTGACGTCGTGCGATCGTCGAGAGGCGAGGGTTTGACCATGCGGACTTCCATGAACCAAGCCGGGCGTCAGGCCAAGCGGCAAAGGCGTCCCTTTTGGCTTCGCGGCGAATCATGATAGGCTCGCGTCGCAACGGAAAAGAACGGGAGCGGCACCTATGACCATCGGAGCGATTCTTCACGGGCGTACGGGCGCGGTGATCGCGGCGCGGCCGGCGGATACGGTACGCGCGGTCATCGATCTGCTTGCCCAGCACCGCATCGGCGCGGTGCCGGTGGTCGAGAGCGACGTTATCGTGGGCATTTTTTCCGAGCGCGACCTTGTCCGGCTGATGTCGTCCTATGGTCCCGAGGCGCTCGACCGCAGCCTCGACGAAGTGATGACCAAATCACCCGTTACCTGCGATTCGCGGATGGCGGTGATCGCGGCGCTGTCGCTGATGACGCAAAAGCGTATCCGCCACCTGCCCGTCGTCGACGACGGGCGCCTCACCGGGTTCGTGTCGATCGGCGACCTCGTCAAGCATCGCATCGACCATATCGAGGCCGAGGCCGCGGCGATGCGCGACTATATCGCGTCCTGATCCCGGCCGAGGCTGAAGCGCAACGAGCGAATCAGGCTTTTAGGGTCGACGAGCAGATGATGCAGCCGCCCGCCGGTGGCGCGCGCCTCGGCCGAACCGATCGTTTTCCACCAGCTTCCGAATCCCTTTCGCGAGGCGTGGTAACGGAGGTGGCCCGCCTTTTCGGCGATCGCTGCATCGAGCCGGCGCCGGTTTGTATCGGTCAACGCGACACCGAAGTCGCCCGCGCGCAGTTTCAGGAAGGCATCGAGGGTCATTTGCGCGTTGCGTAAATCGTGCTCGCTGCCGGTCAGATTGTCGCCCTGTCGGTGGACCGTCGCGACATCGATGAACTGACACAGGAAATCCCCGCGATCGGTCAGCTTCAGCCAGAATATCCAGTCCTCGCCGTGGCGATAGTCGGGCATCCAGCCGGCGGCCTCGGCGGCGGCGCGGCGGAATAGCGCGGCGCAGGTCGGGATCATGCTGGTCAGCAGCAGTACCGATTGCGGATCCTTCAGACGGAAAAGGTCGCCCTCGATGGAATCGGCATCGACCCCGGGGGTCAGGCACCGGCGCATCATCGGAATGCTCGGCGTGTCGTCGGCCCAATGCTGCATCGCATCGGCGAAACTGACGACCGCGTCCGGATGATTCGCCAGCGGCGCAGCGAGACGCTCGAGGGCGTCGGGCGCAAATTCATCGTCCGAATCGAGAAAGGCGATCAACGGGGCTGTCGCCGCCGCCATGCCAAGATTGCGCGCTACGCCTGCACCGCCGTTCACTTCGGCCGTGATGAACTTGACGACAATGCCGTTCTGCCGCGACCAGGACGCCACGACCTCTCCGGTATCGTCGCCTGACGCATCGTCGACGACGATAATCTCGCGCGGGGGCATCGTCTGGCGCGCGATGCTGTCGAGCGCCCTGCCGATCAGGTGCGGGCGGCGATAGGTTGCGATAATAACGCTGACGTCCGCCATCGTTCAGCTCTCGCTTGCGCGCCGGCGAGCGAAGCGACCGATCGTCACGCTTGCGAGATGCCTGATGTCGGGGACGATCGGGTGCCGAATCGCGACCAGCGTTCCCAGCCAGAGGAGAACCCCCGCTATGACCGGCGGGATCAGCTCGCCGAAGCTCATCGCGGTCGGCGGCGTCAGCCAGCGATAGCAGGCGAGGAGCGGGGCGACCGCCGCGGCCGCGCCAAGCAGGCTGCGGGCATAGTCGGCGAACAGCCCGCTCCAGCTGAAGCCGGTGAGGCTGCGCAGGAAGACGACATAGAGCACGAACCATATTGCGGCGTAGAGGACATAGGCGGAAGCCGCTGCCTGCCCGCCATATCGCGCGCCGACGAAAAGCAGGGCAACGGCGACCGCGGTCGCGGTACCGGTGCGCTTCAGCACGCCGTCGAGCCGCCCGAGCAATATCGGCACCTGCACGCTCATCGGCAGCGCGACGAAGATCATCTCGGCGATCGCGAGCAGGCTGAGAATCGGTGCGACCTCGGTCCAGCGCGGACCATAGAGCGCGTGGACCAGCGGATAGGAAGCGACCGCAAGTCCCGCGAGCGCGGGCCAGACGATCCCGGTGTAGCCGGCAACGAGTCGCAGATACGGCTCGCCGAGCGACTTGCCCTCGTTCCGCATCTGCGCCAGCGCGGGATAGAAGACGCTGTTCACCGCGCCCGTCATCAGGTTGACGAGCTGCACCGCCAGCCCGCTCGCGCGCGAATAGAGACCGACTGCGGTATTCCCCGCGATGCCGCCGACGATCAGGTCGGGCGAGCGGGTGCCGACCGAATCGAAGATTTGCAGGAGGGTCGACCCGCCGCCGAAGCGAAGCACGTGCGAAGCGCCCGCGAATCGCAGCGGCCAGGGAAAGATCCAGCCGTTTCGCCACTGGCTGACGAGCGCGCGCGCGACCTGCTGCGCGAGCGCCCCCCATGCGAGCGCCATCGGGCCCTTGCCCGCCGCGGCGAGGCTGATCGCGACGGCTGCGTTGGTGATCGAGGCGCCGACCTCGATCATGAAGTCCGACCGGAAGTCCATCGCACGCTGGCGAAGGGCGGTCGGCACGATCGCCAGCGGGACGAACAGATAGGAAGAGCCGATGACCAGCATCAGCGGGAACAGTTTCGGATCGCCATAGAGCCACGAAAGCGGCTTTGCGGCGGCGAGAATCACCAGCGCGATTCCCCACGCGACGGCGAGCGAAACCGAGA